>JBFIQH010000007.1:0-36679 GCA_041609735.1 Woeseiaceae bacterium
ACGCCGTCGCGAGCTGCGTATGGATCTCGAGCCCGATGACGACTTCGTATCGACCCGCGCCGCTCACCGGTATGCCTCCGGGCACGCCTCGTGCCAGTCCGACTCGCGGCCATACTGATGCGCGGTCGCAAGCAGCATCGCCTCCGACCAGTGCGGGCCAACCAGGTGCAGTCCGACCGGCAGGCCGTCGGCCATCCCGCAGGGCACCGACATGGCCGGCAGCCCGGCGAGATTGGCGCCGATCGTGTAGATGTCGTTCAGGTACATCGTGATCGGGTCGTCGACCTTTTCACCGATCCTGAAAGCCGGCGTCGGCGCCGTCGGTCCGGCGATCACGTCGACGGAGTCGAACGCGCGCCTGAAATCCTCGCTGATGAGCTGACGGACTTTCTGCGCTTTCAGATAGTAGGCATCGTAGTAGCCGGCCGACAGCACGTAGGTGCCGGTCATGATGCGGCGCTTGACCTCGGCACCGAAGCCTTCACCGCGGCTCCTGCAGTACATGTCGAGCAGGTCGTCCGGCTCTTCGGCCCGATAGCCGAAACGCACGCCGTCGAAGCGCGACAGATTGGAGGAACATTCCGCCGGTGCAACGACGTAGTAGGTCGGCACGCAGTAGTCGAGGCTCGGCAGGTCGACGTCCGTCAACGTCGCGCCGCGGGCTTCGAGCGCAGCGAGCGCGTCGCGGACACGTGACGCGCAGGTTTCGTCGAGGCCGGCATCGAAGTGCTGGCGCACGATGCCGATGCGCAGGCCGTCGAGCGACCGGTCGAGTTCGAGAACGTAGTCCGGCACCGGATGGTCGATCGACGTCGAGTCGCGTTCGTCGAAGCCGGCCATGATGCCGAGCAGCAGCGCCGCATCCTCCGCCGAGCGCGTTATCACGCCGGCCTGATCGAGGCTCGACGCGAACGCGATCATGCCGTAGCGCGATACGCGGCCGTACGTCGGCTTGATGCCCACCGTGTTGGTCAGCGCCGCCGGCTGCCGGATCGAGCCGCCCGTATCGGTGCCGGTTGCGGCCGGCGCGAGGCGCGCGGCAACCGCGGCCGCCGAACCGCCGGACGAGCCGCCCGGCGAGCAGTCGAGCTTCCACGGATTGCGCACCGGTCCGAAGTAGCTGGTCTCGTTCGACGAGCCCATCGCGAACTCATCCATGTTCGCTTTACCCAGGACGACGGCGCCGGCCGTTTCGAGACGCTCGACAACGGTCGCGTCGTACGGCGACACGAAGTTTTCCAGCATGCGCGATCCGCAGGTCGTCAATACGTCGCGGGTGCAGAAGATGTCCTTGTGCACGATCGGCAGACCGCACAGCGCACCCGCTGTACCGGCCGCGCGCTGTTCGTCGGCGCGGCGCGCTGCGCGCCGCGCCTTGTCAGCGGTCACGGTGATGAATGCGTTGAGATCGCCGTCGTATTTTTCGATGCGCTCGAGCAGCGCGTCCGTCACGTCGAGCGACGAGAAATCGCCGCGCTCGAGACCGCGCCTGAGCTCGGTCAGCGTCAGGGCATGGAGCGCCATCACTCGATGACCTTGGGCACCAGATACAGGCCGTCCGCGACGGCGGCCGCATTCTGCTGCACGTGATCGCGATCGTCGGGCTCGGTCACGGCGTCCGGCCGCAGCCGCTGCGATTCGTTCAGCGGATGCGCCATCGGCAGCACGTCGTCCGTGTCGAGTTCCGACAGCTGATCGACGAATTCGACGATGCTGGACAGCTTGCTGACGGTCTCCGCGAACTCGTCGTCGGCAAGCTTCAGCCGCGCGAGCATCGCGATGTGCTGCACCTGGTCTTTATCGAGTGACACGCCCGGGTATCCGAAGGTTTTTAGCGGCGATTTGCGTTCGGTTGGCGACGCGGACGCCATAATACACGCCGCCTTGTGCAATGTCGTGGGCATTGTTAGATTACAGCGTTTACCGCGTTCGGGCCCCTCCTGCATGCTCAAGAACCTTCTGGGTTATTTTTCGAATGACCTGTCGATCGACCTTGGCACCGCGAACACGCTGATCTACTCGCGTGGCCACGGTATCGTGCTCGACGAGCCGTCGGTCGTCGCGATCCGCGAGGACAGCGGCCGCGGCGGCCGGGTCGTCGAGGCCGTCGGCAGCGAAGCGAAGAACATGCTGGGCCGCACGCCGGGCAATATCACGGCCATCCGGCCGCTGAAGGATGGCGTTATCGCCGACTTCACGGTCACCGAGAAGATGCTGCAGCACTTCATCAGGAAGGCGCTCGGCACCCGCTATTTTCGCCCCAGCCCGCGTGTGCTGATCTGCGTGCCGTACGGCTCGACCCAGGTCGAGCGCCGCGCCATTCGCGAATCGGCCGAAGGCGCCGGCGCACGCAAGGTGCACCTCATCGACGAGCCGATGGCCGCTGCGATCGGTGCCGGCATGCCGGTGCACGAGGCACGCGGCTCCATGGTGCTCGACATCGGCGGCGGCACCTCGGAAGTCGCCGTCATTTCTTTAAACGGCATCGTCTACGCCGCGTCGGTCCGGATCGGCGGTGACCGCTTCGACGAAGCCATCACGAATTACGTGCGCCGCAATTACGGCATCCTCATCGGTGAAGCGACCGCAGAACGCATCAAGCACGAGATCGGTTCTGCATTTCCCGGACAGGAAGTCCTCGAGATCTCCGTCAAAGGCCGCAACCTGTCGGAAGGCGTGCCGCGCAGCTTTACGCTGAACAGCAACGAGATTCTCGAAGCATTGCAGGAGCCGCTGCAGGGCATCGTCGGCGCCGTCAAGGAAGCGCTCGAACAGACGCCGCCGGAGCTCGGCGCCGATGTCGCCGAGCGCGGCATCGTCCTGACCGGCGGTGGCGCAATGCTGCGTGACCTCGATAAGTTGCTGATGGAAGAAACCGGCCTGCCGGTCGTCATCGCCGACGACCCGCTAACCTGCGTCGCCCGTGGCGGCGGCCGCGTCATCGAACTGATCGACGAGCACGGTCCCGCGGTTTTCGGCCTGGAGTGAAACGCACGGCCGGGGTCCCGTTTTTTACTGAACTGGTTATCCCATAATGGTCGCGTCGCGCAGCAGTTCTTCCAGTCACGCACGAATTCCCGCCCTGGGTCTGCGCACGCTTGCGCTGATGTTTCTCTGCATCACGCTGATGTTCCTCGACCACCGGGACAACCATCTTGATGCGGCACGTAATGCGGTCAGTGCGGCCGTGTATCCGCTGCGCGTCATTGTCGATGCGCCGGTGCGGCTCTGGCACTGGGCCGGAGAAACGACACAGTCGCGCAGCGACCTTCGCATCGAGAACGACCGCTTGCGTGCGGAAAACCTGCTGACGCAGGCGCGCCTGCAGCGGCTGAATGCGCTGGCGGCCGAAAACGCCAGATTGCGTGCGATGCTGGATGCGCGCGAGCAGTTCGAATACCGCGTGAGGGTTGCCGAGATCATGGCCGTCGATGCAAATCCCTTTCGTCACAGCCTCGTCATCGACGTCGGTATCGGTGACGACGTATACGACGGCCAGGCCATCGTCGACGCGGAAGGTGTTGTCGGCCAGGTCATCCGCACCGGCCCGATGACGTCCGAAGCCATCCTGATCAGCGACCCGGGTCACGCGCTGCCGGTCGAGGTTAACCGCAACGGACTGCGCACGATCGCCTACGGCACCGGCGAGTTCGGCCGGCTCGATCTGCCCGGACTCGCAAATAACGCCGACATCGAGGTGGGCGACCTGCTGGTCACGTCCGGTCTCGGCGGCGCGTTTCCGAGCGGCTACCCGGTCGCGACCGTGACGACAGTCAACCGTATACCCCAGCAGCCGTTTGCCGATGTCTCCGCGACGCCGATCGTCGCGCTAGACCAGGTCCGCGAAGTCATGCTGGTCTGGTCGTCGGCGCGTCGTAGCGAACGCAACGCCACAACCGCAGGCACCGACGATGAGTAACGATCGCGCCAGCCGCCATTTACCGATCATCATTTCGCTGATCATCGGGCTGGCGCTGACGATGCTGCCGTTGCCGCGCGCGCTCGACATCATTCGCCCGGACTGGCTCGCGCTGATTATCATCTTCTGGGCGCTGTCCGCGCCGCGCAGCTACGGTGTCGGGATTGCGTTTCTCGTCGGAATCGTGCTCGATGTGTCGCAGGGCACCTTACTTGGCCAGCACGCGCTCGGCCTGACCGTAATTGCCTACATTACCGCGCGCTTCCACCTACAGATGCGCGTATTTCCGCTGTTGCAGCTCACGGCGTTCGTATTCGCGCTGAATGCGCTGTACCGGTTCCTGCTTTTCTGGGTCAATGGCGTCGCGGGAATCAGTGCGCCGGCGGTCTCCTACTGGGGCCCGGTACTGAGCTGCCTCGTCATCTGGCCGCTCTTGTTTACGTTCATGAGCGGCATACGGTATCGAGCGCAGACGCGCGGCTGACATGAGCCTGCTGTCGCCGATCAAGGATCATCATTCCGAGCGCCGCCTGTTCATCGCGCGCGTCATCCTCGCCGCGGTCGTCGCGGTTATTTTGCTGGGAATAGTTATCGCGCGCCTCGTGCAGCTGCAGGTCATCGACTACGAGCATTTCGCCGAGCGCTCGCAGGGCAATCGCATCCGTATCGAGGCGGTGCCGCCGATTCGTGGCCTGATCCTCGATCGCGAGGGCCGCGTGCTCGCCGAGAACCAGCCGGCCTACCAGCTCGAGCTGATCCCCGAACAGGTCGACGATATCGACGGTACGCTCGAGCGGCTGGCCGAAATGGAGTTGATCGAGGCGGCCGACATTCCGCGGCTGCGGGCGCTGATCGATTCCGGGCCGCGCTTCAAACCGGTGACGCTGCGACTCAGGCTCAGTGACAAGGAAGTCGCCTTCTTCGCGATCCAGCGGCCACGATTTCCCGGCGTCGATTTCCAGCCGCGCCTGATTCGCTCGTATCCTCACGGCGAGGCAACAGCGCATGCTGTCGGCTACGTCGGCGCGCTGTCCGAGGCGGACCTGAAAGTACTCGACGTAACCCGCTATACGGCTACCGGCCAGACCGGCAAGACCGGCGTCGAGCAGAGCTTCGAAAACGTACTGCACGGCAACCCCGGATACCGTCATGTCGTGACGAATGCGCGCGGCCGCACGATCCCCGCCGATACCAGCGAACTCGGCGACTCGCTGCCGCCGGACGCGCAGCCGGTCCCGGGTTCCAACGTCTACCTCAGCATCGACCTCGACCTGCAGCTGATCGCTCACCGCGCGCTCGAGGGTCGCCGCGGCGCCGTCGTCGCGATCGAACCGTGGAGCGGCGAGATCCTCGCGCTGACGAGCTCGCCATCCTTCGACCCGAACCTGTTCGCCGTCGGCCTGACAACGGCTCAATTTGCGGCATTGCAGACAGACCTCGACCGGCCGCTCTTCAACCGCGCCGTGCGCGGAACTTATCCGCCCGGCTCGACGATTAAGCCGATGCTGTCTCTGGCTGCACTCGAGGTCGGCGCAACCAACCTGACGCGCAAGACAATGTGTATCGGCTATTTCATGCTGCCGAACACGACGCATCGCTATCGCGACTGGAAACCCGAAGGGCACGGCGAAGTCGATCTGCACGATGCGATCGAGCAGTCATGCGACGTCTACTTCTATGAAATCAGTGTCGACCTCGGTATCGACAACTTGCACCACTACCTGGACCAGTTTGGTCTCGGCCGCCCGAGCGGCATCGACATACGCGGCGAGCGCATTCGCGATGGTCGCGTCGGCATCAATCCATCGCGCGAATGGAAACAATCGGCGTTCACGAACCGCGACGACCAGCGTTGGTACAATGGCGAAACCGTCATCGCCTCGATCGGCCAGGGCTACATGCTGACGACGCCGCTGCAACTCGCGAACGCTGCGGCGACGCTTGCGACGCGCGGTACGCGCTTCCTACCGCATCTTGTTGCCGCCACCGAAAATGTGCTGACCAGCGAACGCAAGCTCGTTCTGACGGAGCGCGTCAGCGATGTCGATATCGATAACGAGTTCTACTGGGACACCGTCATTCGCGCGATGCACGACGTGATGCAGGGCGTGCGCGGTACCGCGCGTGCCGTCGGCGTCGGCGCGCCCTACGAGATGGCCGGCAAAAGCGGTACCGCCCAGGTCTTCTCCGTCGCCCAGGAGGAGGAATACAAAGAGGAAGAAGTCGAGGAACGGCTGCGTGACCACGCTCTGTTCATTTCGTTTGCCCCGCTCGACAATCCGCAAATCGCGGTTGCCGTGATTGTCGAGAACGGCAGCAGCGGCAGCCGCGTCGCGGCACCGATTGCCCGCGCCGTCATGGATGAATACCTCGGAGCAAAAATTGCCGCTGAGTGAGACACAACGTTTCGTCACGCGAAAGGCCGCGCCGCTGTCAGACTTCGCGCGCCTGATGCGCCGCTTTCGTATCGACGGCCCGCTGCTCGGCACGCTGCTGCTGCTGTGCGTGTTCGGCCTGGTTATCCTGTACAGCGCCGTCGGCGAAAGTTCGCGGCTGACAATGAACCAGCTGCTGCGCCTGGGCGTCGGCCTCGTTACGATGCTGCTCGTCGCGCAGATATCGCCGGACTTCCTGCGCCGCTGGACGCCCTGGGCCTATATCGGCGGTCTTGTCCTCTTGATTCTCGTTCTGGTTTCCGGCGAAGTCGGCCAGGGGGCGCGCCGCTGGCTGGACCTCGGTATCCGCTTCCAGCCGTCGGAGATCATGAAGCTCGCCGTGCCGATGATGTGCGCGTGGTACCTGCACGACCGCTCGATACCGCCGCGCGCCAGCTATCTGCTGGTCATCGCCGTCATGATTGTCGTCCCGACGCTGCTGATTGCGCGCCAGCCGGATCTGGGCACAGCGCTATTGATCGCTGCCGCAGGCATCATCGTCATCATCCTCGCCGGCCTGTCGGTGCGGCTGATGCTTGCGCTCGGCGTCCTCGCCGTTCCCGGCGCCTGGGTCCTATGGAACTTCATGCAGGACTATCAGAAACAGCGCGTGCTGACGCTGCTGAATCCCGACAGCGACCCGCTCGGTGCCGGCTACAACATCATCCAGTCGAAGATCGCGATCGGGTCGGGCGGACTGTTCGGCAAAGGCTGGACGAACGGCTCGCAGGCGCAACTCGAGTTCCTGCCCGAGCGCGACACGGATTTCATCTTCGCTGTGCTCGGCGAGGAATTCGGCCTGCTCGGCGTACTGTCGCTACTCGCGCTGTACGTCATCGTCATCGGCCGCGGCCTCTACATCGCGACGCAGGCGCACGATACCTACTCGCGGCTGCTGGCCGGATCGATCAGCCTGACCTTCTTTGTCTATGTGTTCGTCAACACCGCGATGGTGTCGGGCCTGGTGCCGGTCGTCGGCGTGCCGTTGCCGCTCGTCAGCTTCGGCGGCACGTCGATGGTGACGCTCATGGCCGGATTCGGTATTCTGATGTCGATCCACTCCCACCGGAAGTTATTGCCGCACTGATGAAAGCCTCTTTTCTTGCAGGCACGTTCCTGTTGATGTTCTCGCAATGCTTTGCGATCGATATCGAGCAGGCCGACGTGCGTTTGTTCATCGATGAAATGGTCCGTGACCACGACTTCGACCGCGCGGATCTCGTCGAGACGCTGAAGAAAGCCGAGATGAAACAAAACATCATCGATGCGATCAGCCGCCCGGCGGAGAAAACGCTGACGTGGGCGGAGTACCGAAAGATATTCATCACGCCGGAGCGAATCACCGCGGGCGCCGAGTTTTGCCGCGAACATGCCGAGACGCTGAACCGTATCGCCGAGTCGTCCGGTGTCCCCGTCGAAATCCTCGTCGGTATTATCGGCGTCGAAACCTATTACGGCCGCATCACCGGCGGCTACCGCGTGCTCGATGCGCTGTCCACGCTGGCCTTCCATTACCCGCCGCGCTCGAAATTCTTCCGCAAAGAGCTGGCGCAGTACCTGCTGCTGGTGCGCGAGGAATCGCTGTCGGCCGACGAGCCGACCGGCTCCTACGCGGGCGCGATGGGCCGGCCGCAATTCATGCCGTCGAGTTACCGCGCCTATGCCATCGATTCGACGGGCGACGGCAAGCGCGACATCTGGAACAACTGGGCGGACGTTGCCGGCAGTATCGCCAACTACTTCAATGCCCACGGCTGGAAGAGCGGCGAGCCGGTAGCGGTCCAG
Organism: Woeseiaceae bacterium; assembly: GCA_041609735.1. GTDB lineage: Bacteria > Pseudomonadota > Gammaproteobacteria > Steroidobacterales > Woeseiaceae > UBA1847. The sequence goes on from JBFIQH010000007.1 coordinate 8,140, forward strand.
GCCACGCTGGGCGGCGGCTGGCGCGGGCCGACACCGAAGCCGAAGAACACGCTTAGCGCCTCGCAGACCGTCGCCAACCTCAGCAAGAAAGGCGTGTTGTTTTCGACAGACATGCCCGACGACGCGAAAGCAGCATTGTTGACCTATGAAGGCGAGGACGGCATGGAGCGCTGGGTGGGCTTCCACAATTTCTTCGTCATCACAAAATACAATCGCAGTGCCATGTATGCGCTGGCGGTCCACCAGCTCGGCCAGGAGGTCGCACTGGCCCTGAAGGACGATGCGAGCTAGCGCCGCGCGGTTCGCCGCCACGGTCTGCCTTGCCTCCCTGGTCGCCGGCTGCGCCGGCAATGTCCGCGACAGCGCCCCCCGCAGTGACGGCGAGCTTCCGTCGCTGCCGCCGGATGCGATTCCGCGGCCGGAACCGCCGAGCCGCTACGGCAATGGTCCGATTTACGAGGTATTCGGCAAGCGCTACACGGTCATGCCGTCCAGCGAAGGTTATTCCGAACGCGGCGTCGCGTCCTGGTACGGCCAGAAGTTTCACGGCCGCCTGACGTCGAGTCGCGAGCCCTACGACATGTACCAGATGACGGCGGCGCACAAGACGCTGCCGCTGCCGACCTACGTTCGCGTCACGAACCTGCGCAACAACAAGAGCATCGTCGTGCGCGTCAACGACCGCGGCCCGTTCGTGAACAACCGCATCATCGACCTGTCGTATGCCGCGGCGCGCAAGCTCGACATGATCCGCGACGGCACCAGTCTCGTCGAAGTCACGGCGATTTCGTTCGACGAGCCGGCCGGAGACCGGCCGGCTCGCAACGTCACGCCACCTGCGCCGGAACCGACGCAACCGATGCCGGCACCGGAGCCGGTCGAACCGGTCATGGCCGATGAGCCGGAACCGATCATCGCACCGGTCGAAAACCGGGTATTCGCGCAGGTCGGCGCATTCGGCAGCCTGGAGAATGCCCAGCGTCGCCATAAACTACTGCTCGATCGCGGCATTGCAAACTCTTTCGTGCATACCGATACCACGGTGACACCGACACTGTACCGGGTAAGGATCGGGCCGATTGTTGAGGTTGAGCAATACGACATCCTTGTTGAAGAGCTCGAGCGGCTGGGAATATCGGACCCATATCTCGTGACGGAGTGAGGCACTTGCGTCGGGGTGCACCCGGCGGATACACGCCTGTTTTCGGGAAGTAAAGCACAGCGCAGCGCGCCGGTGAGGCGCGCTGAGCGAGCCATGAGCGAAAACAGGCGTGTATTCGCCGGGTGCGGAGCGAAGCTGCACTGCGCTCCGTGACGCCGCACGGCTCCGAAACGGCCACAACCGCTCCGGCTCCACTTTTTTTGATTTCTGGCTACAATAGCCGGCCTTAGATAATCCCGACCCCCAGGTTTTCAATGCTTCGTCGAATTCAGATTGCGGCTTCCGCCGTGCTTGTTTTTTTCGCTTCTGTTGCTGCGGCGCAGAACATGCCGATTCCGGCGCCGCCGATTATTGGTGCCAAGAGTTACCTGTTGATCGATGCCAGGACCGGTAGCGAGTTCGCCGGGCTCGAGCCGGATCAGCGGCTGTCGCCTGCCAGCCTGACAAAGCTGATGACGGCCTATGTCGTGTTCAAGGCGCTGTCGCAGGATCAAATCCGGCTCGAGGACGAGGTGACGATCAGCGAGCGGGCGTGGCGGACCGGTGGCTCGCGCATGTTCGTCGAGGTCGGCAAGCGCGTGTCGGTGCGCGACCTGCTGCTCGGCATGATCGTCCAGTCCGGCAATGATGCGAGCGTGGCGCTTGCCGAACACATCGCCGGCAGCGAGAGCGTGTTCGCCGAGATGATGAACCAGAACGCGGCGTCGATCGGCATGCTGTCGAGCAACTTCAAGAATTCGACCGGGCTTCCCGACGACGACCACTACTCGACGGCGCGCGACCTCGCGACGCTGGCGCGCGCGATCATTCGCGAATTCCCCGAGTACTACAAATGGTACTCGGTGCGCGAGTACACGTGGAACGATATCACGCAGCCAAACCGCAATCGCCTGCTATGGCGTGACGATTCCGTCGACGGCATGAAGACCGGCCACACCGACGACGCCGGCTACTGTCTCGTGTCGTCGGCCGAACGCGATGACATGCGCGTCGTTGCCGTCGTGCTCGGCACGTCGAGCGACAAGGCTCGCATCGACGGCAGCCAGGCTCTGATCAATTACGCGTTTCGTTTTTTCGAGACGCGGCTGCTGTACTCCGCAAACGACGCGATTGCGCAGGTTCGCGTCTGGAAATCGGCGAACGAATACACGTCTCTGGGCGTGACGGACGACGTGTACATTACAATTCCTCGCGGCAGCTACGAGTCGCTCGACATGGTGCGAAATACGCCGGCGGCACTGACGGCACCGGTTGCACAGGGACAGCCGATCGCCGACATCAGCATCACGCTGAACGGCGAGGAGATCCTTACCGAAAAGCTGCGTGCGCTCGAGGATAACCCGCGCGGTTCGTTCTGGCAGCGAACGCGCGATAGCGTCAGTCTTTGGTTCGAGTAATTCTGCATGAGCGAAGATACGCTGCTCGAGTTCCCGTGCGACTTCCCCATTAAGATGATGGGCAGGGACACCGACGAGTTTTACGTGACGGTGCGCACACTGGTCGAAAAGCACACCGGACCGATCGACGATGATCGCATCCAGAGCGCTCAAAGCCGTAAGGGCAACTTCGTATCGATCACGGTAACCGTGAATGCGAAAAGCCAGGAACAGCTGGACGCGATCTATCGCGACGTGACGGCGCACGACGACGTGTTGATGGCGCTGTAAACCTGTCGATGAGCATTGTCATTCGCAACCTGGGCCGCACCGACTACGAGCCGGTCTGGCGCGCGATGCAGGCTTTCACCGATTCGCGTGATGCGCGCACGCCGGACGAGATCTGGTTTACCGAGCACGAACCGGTGTTCACGCTCGGATTGAATGCGAGCCGCGAGCACCTGCTCGCCCCCGGAGACATACCGGTCATCCAGATCGATCGTGGCGGCCAGGTGACCTACCACGGTCCGGGCCAGCTGATGATCTACCCGCTGCTCGACATTCGCCGGGCCGCGATCGGCGTCCGTCCGCTGGTCACCGCACTCGAGCAGAGCGTCGTCGACCTGGTCGCCGAGTCCGGCGTCGATGCCGCGAGCCGTTGCGACGCGCCGGGCGTCTACGTCGACGGCGTCAAGATCGCAAGTGTCGGCCTGCGCATCCGACGCGGCGCGAGCTTCCACGGCATGGCGCTGAACGTTGACGTCGATCTCGAGCCGTTCTCGCGCATTAATCCCTGCGGATTCTCGGACCTCGCAGTGACAGACCTGGCGCGCCTTGAGGTCGGCGACGACCTCGACAACATCCGGCAGCGCCTGCTGCCGCACTTTCTGCGGCACGTCGGGCTCGACGGCCAGCGTATCGTGACCGGCGACGCGAAACTGCCGGTCGTTGGCGCTAGAGCCGGTTAAGCCTCTGCAGGCGCTCGGGTGTGCCGACGTCTTCCCATGTACCCTTATAGAGTTCGCCGCCCAGCCGCCGGGCGTCGGCCGCGGCTCGCAGCAACGGCGCGAGCGGGAACCGGCCTGGCAAACAGTCGCGGAAAAACTCAGGGCGGTACAGTGCAACACCGCTGAACGTCAACCCAGGCTCGTCACTGTTCTCGACAAATCCGTCGACAAGATCGAAATCGCCCTGCTCCTTGAATGCCGGTGTCGGCACCAGGACCAGGTGAGCGTCTACGTCGTCACGCATCTTTTGCGGGTACGGCATATCGGTGTACACGTCCGCATTGACGACCAGGAACGGATCTGTACCCAGTACCGGCAATGCACGATGGATGCCGCCACCGGTTTCAAGGATGTCATCGCCTTCAGGACTGTAGATGACGCTGAGCCCGTAGGCCGAACCTGAGCCAATACGCGACAGTATCTGCTCGCCGTGCCAGCCGAGATTGATCACGCAGGTTTCGATGCCGGCGCCAGCGAGCGCCTGCAGGTGGCGCTCGAGCAAACTCGTGCCGCACACCTCGACCAGCGCTTTCGGCATCGAGTCGGTCAGCGGCCGGAGGCGTTCGCCGCGGCCGGCCGCCAGCAGCATAGCGATCACGCTTGCACCTCGAGGCCCGGCAAGACGCGTTCCGTGATCAGCGCGTTGAGAAATCCGAGCTCGGGATACTGGTCCGCGATGCCGGTGACGTAGGACAACGTGCGCGGAATATCGTCCATGTAGCGCGGCTTGCCGTCGCGATGATTCAGGCGCGCAAAGATACCGGCCGCTTTCAGGTGACGCTGCACACCCGTGAAATCGAAGCTGCGCAGGAACTGCTCTTCAAGCATGTCGCCGCGTATATCAGTTGGCGTGCGTTCAAAAAAGCCGGCCGCCCAGCGACGAATGCGATCGATCGGCCACTGCACGTAGCAATCTTTCAGCAACGAGACGAGATCGTAGGCCAGCGGTCCTTCGACGGCATCCTGAAAATCGAGGATGCCCGGATTATTTTCGTCAACGACCATCAGGTTGCGCGAGTGATAGTCACGATGCACGAACACTTGCGGCTGTTCCAGAGAATTGCCGATCAGCAACGCGCACAGGTCACGCCAGTGCATTTCATCGTCGACGCTGAACTCCAGGCCGAGATGTGTGCCGCACAGCCAGTCATGAAACAGTGCGAGCTCGCGTGACAACAACGCAACGTCGTAGGGAGGCAGCATCGCCTGATGCCGTTTGCCTTTTGTCTGCATTTGCAGCAAGGCGGCAATTGCGTACTCATACAGTTCATCGGCCGAGCCCGGGTTCGACGTCAGCGCGTCCAGGTACAGGTAATTGCCGAGGTCGGTCAGCAACAGGAACCCGCGCTCAAGATCGGCGTGCAGCACGCGCGGCGCATTCAGCTGCATGACCTCGAGATAGCGCGCGACCTTGACGAACGGCCGGCAGTCTTCCTGCGGCGGCGGCGCGTCCATGACGATGAAACTTTCGTCACCGAACCGGGCTCGAAAATAGCGCCGGAAGCTCGCGTCTGCAGATGCCGGCGGCAGGTCGCCATCGAACGCGGCGTCGATGCCCGTCAGCCAGGCTCGTAGCTCATCGATTCTCGGGTCGTGCGTTGCATCAGTGGCGTTGATGGCGTGTCTCCGTAACGCGTTGAAGGGCCTGCAAAACTATGCGAAGGTAACAAATACCAATGCCTGTTAACATCCCGCTTTTGACCGACATCCCGAACTCCCGACAGCGCTGACGATACGGGCACAGATGCATTCGAAACGACTGATTCTTGCGAGCTGCCTGTGGGCGGTTTCGTCTGCCAACGCGGATGAACCACTGGCCTGTGGCAACTCGCTTGCAACCGGTCTCGATGACGAGCTCGCCGATGCCCGTGAAATCGGTGAGAACAGCAACACGATCGAGTTTGCGACCGGCGAATTCGAGGCGAAGCTCGGCACCGACCCGCGTGCATCGATGAGCGGCGGCGTGCTGCTGCGGCGCGGCAACAAGCTTGCGGCCGCCAACCGGGCACGCTTCGATGCAGAGCAGCGGGCCGTGTATCTCGACGGCGATGTACGTTACGAAGATCCGGGAACGCAGGTCAAAAGCGATTCCGCTGAATTCGCCTACGAATCCGGGCGCATCCAGTTCACGGGCGCAGAATTTTCGCTAGGCGCCAGCAATGGCCGCGGCGCCGCTTCGAACATACTGATCAACCAGCAGGGCGAGCTGAAACTGGATGATGTTCGTTATACGACCTGCCCGCCCGGGTCGAACGACTGGGAACTGAAAGCGGCGGACATCGACCTCGATACCCGCAAAGGCGTCGGTACGGCGCGCAACATCAAGCTCGAGTTCCAGGACATACCGATCCTGTATGCACCGTACATCTCGTTCCCGCTCGGCGACGCTCGCAAGAGCGGCATCCTGACGCCCGAGGTCGGCGGCTCGGGCCGCAGCGGCAACGAAATCCGGGTGCCGTTCTACTGGAACATTGCCCCGAATTACGATGCAACGATCACGCCGCGACTCCTGACGGACCGCGGCCTGCAGATGCAGACGGAGTTTCGATACCTGACCGAACGCAACAATGGCGTCGTAACTGCACAATATTTGCCTGATGACAGCCTGATCGACGACTCACGCTTCCTCGGCAGCCTGACCCACCGAACGTTGTTCGAGAACGGCTGGCGTAACCGTATCGACTTTCGCGAAGTATCGGACAGCCAGTATTTCGAGGACCTCGGCGGCAGCCTCAGTGCGTCGAGCACGACGCACCTGAACCGCAGGGTGCGCTTTGACTGGCAAAGCGACACGATGAGTTTCTTTGGCCAGGTGCAGGACTACCAGACGCTGGACGAGGCAATCCTGCCCGTCGACGAGCCATACCGACGGCTGCCGCAGGTCACGTTTCGCGGCTACTGGCCGGATCGGTTCCTGGGCCTCGCTGCCAGTGTCGACAGCGAACTCGTCAATTTCGATCGCGACGTCGGCGTTACCGGCTGGCGCATCAATGTCGCGCCGCGACTCGAACTGCCGGTCGAGCAGCCCGGCTGGTTCTTCAAGCCTGGCGTGTCGTGGGATTACACGGCGTACCAGCTTGGCAATACGTTGCCGGGTGCCGAGAGCGATCCGAGCCGCAGCGTGCCGATCGGCAGTGTCGATGCCGGCCTGGTTTTCGAACGCATCATCTCGAACGGCGACGGGTCGCGACGTATTCAGACGATCGAACCGCGCGTGCTCTACGTACACGTACCGTTTCGCGACCAGGCGGGATTCCCGGTTTTCGATACGATTCTGCCCGATCTGAATCTTGTGCAGCTGTTTCGGCGCAATCGTTTTCTCGGCGTCGACAGAATCGGCGATACCGACCAGGTCAGTTTCGGCGTGACGTCGCGCATCCTCGATGTCGCGAGCGGCAAGGAACTCGTCACGGCAACGATCGGGCAAACGCGTTACCTGAGCGATCGCGCAGTGACGCTGCCGGGGCGATCGGTCGCGAACCTGGAATCGTCGGACTACATCGCCGAAGTCCGTTTCCTGCTCTATGAGCACCTCAATTTCGATGTCGGCCACCAGTGGGGCACCGGCGCATCCGGTACGACGCAGTCGGAAGCGCGGCTGCAGTACCGCCCGTCGACAAACAAGATCCTGAACCTGTCTTATCGTTTTCGCCGCGACTCCCTCGAGCAGGGCGACCTGTCGTGGTCGTGGCCGGTCAGCTCACAGTGGAACTTCGTCGGCCGCTATAATTTTTCGTTCCGCGATCGCGAAGCGCTGGAGCAGTTTTTCGGGCTCGAGTACGAAAGCTGCTGCTGGGGCCTGCGCATCGTATCCCGCCGGCACATCTCGACCCGCGACGGAACTCGCGATTCGTCGTTTGGTCTGCAATTGGTATTAAAGGGAATGACCAGCGTCGGCACGGCCGCTGACAAGTTGCTCGAACGTGGTATTCTTGGCTATTCTGCAAACCTTCGGTAATAAATAGTGTTTAAATTCAAAGGCTTATGCGTCATCGCGGCGCTATTGGCTGCGCCGCCCGTGGTCTCGAAAGAGCTCTCGGAGACCGGTGAGTTCATCGACGGCGTCGCCGCGATCGTCAACGAGGGCGTAGTCCTGAAAAGCCAGTTCCAGGAGCAGATGGACCTGATCAAGCAGCGTGCGGCCGAGCAGAAGATCCCGTTGCCGCCGGAGGACGTACTGACCGAGCAGGTGCTCGAGCGCGTGATCCTGACCGAGATCCAGCTGCAGCGCGCCAAGCGCATCGGCCTGCAGGTCTCCGACCAGATGCTGAACAGCGTGCTCGCCGATGTCGCCGCGCGCCAGGGCGCCACGTTGGCCGAACTACCGACGATACTTGCGAACGACGGGATCGATTACCAGGACTTCCGCCGCGAGATGCGCAACGAGGTCACGCTGGAACAGCTGCGGCGCATCGACGTCGACCAGCGCATCGACGTATCGCCGCGCGAGATAGAACAGTGTATCGCGGACCTCGAGACCAACGTCGTCGTCAACTCCGAGTACAACCTGTCGCATATCCTGCTAAGCCTGCCCGAAGCGGCATCCGCGGCCGAGATCGAGGAAAAGATGTCGCTGGCACGCGACATCGTTGCTCGCGCCCGTGACGGTGCCGACTTTCGCCAGCTGGCGGTGCGTTACTCCGAAGGTCCGACGGCACTTGAGGGCGGCGTGCTGGGGTGGATGCCGGGTGAATCCGTGCCGACGGTGTTCACCGAGATCCTGACGCCGCTCGGCAAGGGCGACGTCTCCAACCCCTATCGCACGGCAACCAGTGTACATATCGTCAAGGTCAACGACATGCGCAGCGCCGTTGAGCGCAGCGAGATCGACCAGGTCAGCGCGCGGCATATCCTGGTCACGCCGAACGAAATCATCGACGACGCGACGGCGAGGCAACGCCTGCAGGACGCGTACGAGCGCATCAGGAACGGCGAGGATTTCGCCGAGCTGGCCAAGCTGCTGTCGGACGACTCCGGCTCGGCCAACAACGGTGGCGAGCTCGGCTGGGCCGGTCCCGGCACGTTCGTGCCGGAGTTCGATGCCGTCGTCAACAATCTCGAGATCGGCGAACTCAGCGAACCGTTTCGTTCGCAGTTCGGCTGGCACATCGTCGAAGTTCTCGACCGCCGCGTCTACGACAACACCGAGGACCTGAAAGTGCAGAATTGTGTCGTGCGCATCCGCGCCGGCAAGCGCGGCGACGAAACGCAGCTGTGGATGCGTCGACTGCGCGATGAGGCCTACGTCGACGTAAAGATGTGACGACCCACCCGCTCGTCGTGACGGCCGGCGATCCCGCCGGCATCGGCCCGGACCTGTGTATTGCAGTCGCGGCGGGTGCAACGCCGCCAGACTTCGTCGTAATCTCGGACGCCGACGTTCTGGAGGCGCGCGCCGAAATGCTCCAGAGTGACGTCAAGCTTACGCGTATCGACGCGAACCAGCCGGGCGCAGCGGCAGCGAGCGAACTGCGGGTCATCCACCGACCGTTCCCGTCACCGGTCGTCTGCGGCAGACCGGATCCGGCGAACGCCGAAGCCTTGCTGAACGGTCTGCGCGAGGCCGTCGCGGGTTGTCGCGACGGCCGTTACAGCGCGCTGGTCACGGCGCCGCTGTCGAAGCGCACGATCATCGAAGCCGGCATTCCGTTTACCGGGCACACCGAATTTCTTGCCGCGGAAACCGGCGCTACGCTACCGGTCATGCTGCTCGTTGCTGCCTACCTGCGCGTCGCGCTCGCGACAACGCACCTGCCGCTGCGCGACGTTCCTGATGCATTGACGCAGGACGGCCTGCGGCAGGTATTGACGATCCTGCACGCGGACCTGCAGAACCGCTTCGCGATCCGCGAACCGCGCATCCTCGTTTGCGGCCTGAACCCGCATGCCGGCGAAGGCGGCCACCTCGGCCGCGAGGACGAAGAAATCATCCGCCCCGTCGTCGACGCGCTCTGCGCCGACGGCATGGACCTCGTCGGCCCCCTGCCGGCCGACACCGCGTTTACGCCGGTGGCCGGCCCGCGCGACGCCGTGCTCGCGATGTACCATGACCAGGGCCTGCCGGTGCTGAAACACGCGGGCTTCGGTCACGCCGTCAACGTCACGCTCGGCCTGCCGATCGTCCGGACGTCGGTCGACCACGGCACCGCGTTCGACCTCGCCGGCACCGGCAAGGCCGACCACGGCAGCTTCGTCGCTGCGCTGGAACTCGCCGCCGAACTGGCCGCCCGGCCATGAGCGGCCCACGCGCGAAGAAGCGCTTCGGCCAGCACTTCCTGACCGATTCGGGTGTCATCGACGACATCATCCGCGCGATCGCACCGCAGGCCGATGACGTCATGGTCGAGATCGGGCCCGGACCCGGCGCGATCACCGGCCCGCTGGCGAAGCGCGTCCTGCACCTGCACGCGGTCGAACTGGACCGCGACCTCGCCTCGCGGCTGAAGACGCAGTTCGTCGAGCGCGACCGCATAACGATCCACCAAGCCGACGCGCTGAAGTTCGACTTCGCCTCACTCGGCACGTCGCTGCGCGTCGTCGGCAACCTGCCGTACAACATCTCGACGCCGCTGCTGTTTCACCTGCTCGGGCAGCGCGCTGCGATTCGCGACATGCATTTCATGCTGCAGAAGGAAGTCGTCGCGCGCATGGCGGCCGCGCCCGGCAGCAAGGCGTACGGGCGGCTGACGATCATGCTCGGCTGCTATTTCGAGATCGAGGCGCTGTTCGATGTCGACCGGATGGCATTCGAGCCGCCGCCGGCCGTGACGTCCGCCATCGTCCGCCTGCGGCCGCTGCCGGAAGTGGCCATCGACCTTGACGACCGGGCGCTGCTGTCGAAGATTCTCGCTACCGCGTTCAGCCAGCGCCGCAAGACGCTGCGCAATGCGCTGAAGACGGTTGCCGAACCCGACCTTCTCGAGGAACTCGGCATTGACGCCGGACTGCGCCCGGAAAACGTCGCCATCGCTGACTGGGTGCGGCTTGCCAATCGCCTCGCCGCCGACATCGACAAAGGTGACTGAACCGGACGACCGAACCGGTTAGAATGCGTCGTTCCAAACAGCGCGAGATGCGACAGGCGATGAGCGACAAGGTTTTCGACATAGGTATCCGGGTGGCGACGAATTACATCGACGAGCAGTCGGAGCCCGGTTCGGGCCGCTATGTGTTCGCCTACACGATAACGATCTCGAACAACGGCAACGTTGCCGCAAAACTGATGAGCCGGCACTGGGTCATCACCGACGCCAATGGCAAGATCCAGGAAGTCTCGGGCGACGGCGTCGTCGGCGAGCAGCCGCATATCCGGCCCGGCGAGCAGTTCGAATATTCGAGCGGCGCCGTACTGGAAACGCCGGTTGGCGCGATGCAGGGCCTTTACCGCATGGTCGCCGACGACGGCGCGCGATTCGACGCCCCGATCGCGCCGTTCACGCTCGCCGTGCCCGGCCTGCTGCATTAGAACGCGGCGGAGAGATCTTGGCGGTTTACGCGATCGGCGACATACAGGGTTGCTACGACCCGTTCCGCCGCCTCCTCGACGAACTCGCATTCGATCCGGTTGAAGACCGGCTGTGGCTCGTCGGCGACCTCGTCAACCGCGGCCCGAAATCTCTGAAAACACTGCGCTTCGTGAAAAGCCTCGGCGACGCGGCAATCACTGTGCTCGGCAACCACGATCTGCACCTGCTGGCGCTGACGACAGGTGCCATCCACTACAGCGCGAGATTCAGCACGCTGAAAAAAATCCTCGATGCGCCGGACGTCGGCGAGCTGACCGAATGGCTGCGCCATCGGCCGCTCGCACATTATTCCGACGAGCTCGACACACTGCTCGTGCACGCCGGCACGCACCCGAAGTGGACCGTGAAAAAAACGCTGGCGCGTGCCGCCGAGGTCGAGGCGGCGCTGCAGGGACCGAAATACGCGACGCTGCTGGTCAAAATGTACGGCAACACGCCGCGCAAGTGGTCCGGCAAGCTGACCGGTTATGCGCGGCTGCGCTTCATCATCAACGCGCTGACGCGCATGCGCATGCTGACGGCAAAATCGGCACTGAACTTCGCTTTCACCGGTTCGCCGTGGCAGGCACGCCGCGACCTGACACCGTGGTTCGAGTTTCCGCAGCCCGCCTGGGCGCCGACGCGAATTGTCTTCGGCCACTGGTCGGCGCTGGGTTTGATCGCGCTGCCGCAGCTGGTCAGTCTCGATACCGGCTGCGTCTGGGGTCGCCAGCTGACTGCGGTCCGCCTCGACCGGCGCATTCCGGGTATCCTGCAGGTTCCCGGCCAGAGGGCGTGAAGCCATGCAGTCCCTGAGAGCATTTAACCTGCAGCAATGGATCGACGAGCATCGCGACATGCTGCGCCCGCCGGTCTGCAACCAGCAGGTGTTCGAGCAAGACGATTTCATCGTCATGATTGTCGGCGGGCCCAACTCGCGCGACGACTACCACATCGATGAGGGCCCGGAGCTTTTCTACCAGCTCGAGGGTGAGATGCTGCTGAAGACGATTCAGGACGGCGAGCGCGTCAATATCCCGATCGGCGCAGGTGAGATGCTGCTGCTGCCACCCTGCGTGCCGCATTCGCCGCAGCGCTTCGCCGGTACCGTCGGGCTCGTCGTCGAGCGCAAGCGCCTGCCGCACGAGCTGGACGGCTTCCAGTGGTATTGCGACAACTGCGACCACAAGCTGTACGAGGAATTCCTGTACATCGAGGACATTGTCGCGCAGCTGCCGCCGATCTTCGACCGCTTCTACAGCTCCGATGCAAACCGCACTTGCGACCGCTGCGGCACCGTCAAGCCGAAGCCGGAGTAGCGCGTGGACTTCGAAGACAGCCGCGACTTTGCCGTCGAGACGGACGCCGCGAGCCCGCTCGCGCACTGGCGCGAGCAGTTCCGCTTCCCGACTGACAAGAACGGCTACTCACCCGTCTACCTGTGCGGCAATTCGCTCGGCCTGCAGCCGAAACGTGCCGCCGAGTATGTGCAGCGGGAATTGGACAAGTGGGGCGACTACGCCGTCGACGGGCACTTTCACAAGGAACGCCCGTGGCTACGCTTTCACCGCCTCGCGACGGAGGGCTTTGCCGGGCTGACCGGGTCGCAGCCGTCCGAAGTCGTCGCGATGAATACGCTGACGGTCAACCTGCACCTGCTGATGGCGAGCTTCTACCGGCCGGACCGGGCGCGCTACAAGATCGTCATCGAATCGAAAGCGTTTCCGTCGGACCGCTATACCGCGACGTCGCAGCTGCGGCACCACGGATTCGATCCCGACGACGGCATTGTCGAATGGACGCCGCAAAGCGACGACGGCTATCTCGACATCGACGATCTCGCCGCGATCCTCGAGCGCGAGGGCGAGTCGATCGCGCTGTTGCTGCTGCCCGGCGTGCAGTACTACACGGGCCAGGTCATGGACATGGCGAAGATCTGTGAGCTCGGGCAGAAGGCCGGCTGTCGCGTCGGCCTCGATCTCGCGCACGCGGTCGGCAACGTCGAGCTCGCGCTGCACGACTGGGCGCCGGATTTTGCCGCGTGGTGCACCTACAAGTACATGAACTCCGGGCCCGGCGCGATCGCCGGCGCGTTCGTCCACGAAAAACACTGTTCGCCCGATAACCTCAACCAGCTGCACGGCTGGTGGGGCAATGCCGAGGCAACACGCTTCAAGATGTTGCCGACGTTCGACCCGGCCGGGGGCGCCGAGCTATGGCAGATGAGCAACCCGCCGATCCTCGCGCTCGCGCCGGTCGTCGCGTCCGCGGAGATGTTCCTCGAGGCCGGGTTTGCGAACCTGCGCGAGAAGTCCCGCGCGATGACGGGGTACCTCGCGTGGTTGCTGAAGAAACGCTTCGGCGATCGCCTGAACACGCTGACGCCCAAAGGTGACGAACGCGGCTGCCAGCTGTCGCTGATCGTGCGCGACACGTCGATCAATGCGCGCAAACTGTTCGAAAATCTGTCGTCGATGAACGTTGTCGGCGACTGGCGCGAGCCGAACGTTATCCGTGTTGCACCGGCGCCGTTCTATAACAACTTCGAAGACGTCTTCGAGTTCGCCGAACGGCTGGAGCGCGCACTGGCGCAAGCCTGAGATGCCGACCGAGGCCGTCAACATCATCGGTGCCGGCCAGTGCGGCACGCTGCTCGCGATCATGCTTGCGAAGCAGGGTTTCCTCGTCGACGTGTTCGAACGCAACAACGACCCGCGCATCGAGGACGCCGAGGCCGGCCGCTCGATCAATCTCGCGCTGGCGGCGCGTGGCATCAATGCGCTGATGGCCGCGGGCATCTTCGAGAAGGTCGAACCCATGCTGATGCCGATGCGCGGCCGCATGGTGCACCAGGCGAACGGCAAGGCCGAGTTCATGGCGTACGGCCAGGCGGTGAACGAGGTGATCTATTCGGTCACACGCTCCGATCTCAACGAGGTGCTGCTCGCCGTCGCCGACGGCATTCCGAACGTGCGACTGCACTTTCGCCAGCAGGCGATCGGCTACGACGCGCCGGACTGCACCGTACACGTCCGCGACCTCAACGACGACAGCATCTACGAAGTCGAGGCGCGCCCGCTGTTCGCCGCCGACGGCGCCGGCTCTATCATCCGCCGCTCGTTCGACGGCTCGGACACGTTCGGCGGCATCGAGGCGCTGCTGCGCCACGGCTACAAGGAACTGACGATCGCGCCGAACGCGGACGGCTCGCACAAGCTCGAGCCGGACGCGCTGCACATCTGGCCGCGCGGCGGCTTCATGCTGATCGCGCTGCCGAACCCCGGCGGCGACTTCACGATGACGCTGTTCCTGAGGAACGAAGGCGACCCTGGTTTTTCGAGCCTGAAGACGCCGGCCGACGTCGAGTCGTTCTTCGATGAACACTTCGCCGATGTCGCGCCGCTGATCGACAACCTCGTCGACGACGTGCTGAACCGCCCGCTCGGCCTGCTCGGCACGATACGCTGCCGCCACTGGCACGACCGCGGCAACGTGCTTTTGATCGGCGACGCCGCGCACGCCGTCGTGCCGTTTCACGGCCAGGGCATGAACCTGGCGTTCGAGGACTGTGTCGTGCTCGACCACATCATGCGCACCGAGGGCGGCGACTGGCCGCACATCTTCAGACGCTTCGAGGAACAGCAGCTCGTCAACGCGAACGCGATCGCCGACATGGCGCTCGAGAACTATATCGAGATGCGCGACACGGTGCGCGACCCGAAATTCGCATTACGCAAACAGCTCGCGTTCGAGCTGGAGCGCCGCCTGCCCGACTACTTCATCCCGCGTTACTCGATGGTCATGTTCCACGCGGACATCCCGTACAGGGTCGCACAGGACCGCGGCGAGATTCAGCGACAGCTGCTGCACGATTTCACCGTCGACACCGACAGCTTCGAAGAGATCGACGTCGCTGCGGCGATGCTCGCGGTGCAGCAGCGGCTGACGCCGATCGACGAGGTACGGGTAGACCGCAAGCTTTAGCCAACGGCCAATACGCAGCGCTCGGGCCGCAGCCTCAATCCGAGTGGATCGTGTACCGGACCTTGGGCCGCTCGAACTCCTGGTAGCGCGACTCGAGGAAAGCCACGATATGCGTCAACTCCGTGACCGTCATGACGTCGTTGTAGACCGTCATCAGTGACTCGCCGTCCTGGCTGACTTCTTCAGCACGGCGGCGTTTGACCAGCTGGTGCGATGGATTGATCACCGAGGTGACAAGCTCGGGATAGGATTTGAGCTTGCTGACGCGCCCGCCCAGCGACACCTTGACCGGTCCCTCGATCTCGGGTTCCGGCAGATCGAGATCCCGCACCGTGTGACAGGACGTGCAGCTGTAGGATACGAACAGCTGCTGGCCTTTCTCGGGATCGCCTTCCGGCAACGCGAACTCGGGCCGCGGCGGTTCACAGGCGGCAGTCATCGCAACCATTGTCAGCGTAACCGCATAAAGCGTGGCTTTATTCATCACAATCCTCCTAAGGCAGGCCGGCAAGACGACAGCCCCGTTATTCGTTCAGGCTGCGACCGGACTGACGAAACCTGCCGGCTTGACGGTCAGGACCGAGCAATCCAGTTGCGACAGTATAGTCTCCGCCGTGTTGCCCATCAGGAACCCGTTGATTCCGGTTCGTGCAACGGTTCCCATCACGACCAGGTCCGCACCGAGTTCCGATGCAAGCATCGGCACCATGACCGACGGATCGCCCTTCGCAACGTGCAGCACCGGCTCCACGAAGTCCACAGCCTGCTTGCCGAGCGCAGCACCGAACTTCGCGACGAGTTGCTTGAGCCAGGCCTTGCGCGCAGCATATTCACTCTCGATCATTTCGTCGATCTCATCTTCGGACAGCCCCGTTTGCGGCGAGCGCAGGAACGTCTCGTACGCGTAATACCAGGCATTGACGATGTGCAATTCGCTGGACTCGCTCAGGGCAAGACTAAACGACATGTCGAGAATCTGCTGGTTCAGATCGCCGGTCAGTGGTTCATCCGGATCATTGTCGACGGCGGCGATGATCCTCCTGTAGCGCTTGTCTGCGTCGGACTTCGTGATCCAGACCGGGCACGGGCATTTACGCATCAGGTGCATGTCGGTGCTGCCGAATAGTATCTTTCCAACGCCCGAAATATGGTCTTCGGTCTTTATGACCAGGTCGTAATCGTCGTGTATGACTTTCCGGATGATCTCCAGGAACGGTTTGCCCTTGAGAACGTCAATGGCAACAGCGACATTGCCGTCGCGCCTGGCCGCAACAATTTTTTCGAGGGTCTCGCGCTTTTCGGTCACCACCATGTTGATCAGCTGGTCATAAGGAAGCGCGACGACCGCCATCTGCATGCCGCCGGGAATTTCCTGTACGACATCGATGAGCGTCACTTCCGCCTGGTTGGTTTCGGCGAGCTCGATTGCCCGAATGATCGCGGTCGAGTTCTCCTCCGCGGAATCTGCGATTACCAGAATTTTGGAAAACCGTTTCATTTCCGTCGTTCCAGTCAGCCTGGTTCCAGTCTACGAACTTCCCGCAGATCCGAAATAGGAACAACTACCTATGCGCCATGCCGGCCTCGCGGCGACGGCGCTTCAGGTAGCCGCTCGTAGACCCGGAACTCGTAGCCGAAAGCGTGCCGCTCGTCCGCCGCATGCCGCTCTGTCGAGACAAGTCGCCATTCGCTGCCGTCGAGCTCGGGAAAGACGGTGTCGCCCGCTACGCTGGTTGCAACGCGCGTCAGGTAAATGCGCGCCGCAATGCCGAGGTACAGTGTATAGACCTGGCCACCGCCGATAATCATCAGTTCCGCGGCGTCGCCGGCCGCCGCTAGTGCGTCGTCCGCCGAGGTTACGACGGTGGCGCCCGGCGCGTCGAAGCCGCCGTCGCGCGTCAGCACGATATTCTGCCGGCCCGGCAACGGCCGCCCGATCGATTCCCAGGTACGCCGCCCCATGACGATCGGTTTGCCCATCGTCACGCGCTTGAAATACTTGAAGTCGTTCGGCAGGTGCCACGGCAACCCGCCGTCGGCACCGATGACGTTGTTCGCCGCGGCCGCGACGATCAGGCTTATCCGCACGGCGACTTAAACCGCGACCTTGCCGGCGATGTGCGGATGCGACTCGTAGTTCAGGATCTCGAAATCGTCGAACCGGTAATCGAAAATGCTCGGCGGGCGGCGCTTGATTGCGAGCCGCGGCAGCGGCAGGGGTTCACGCTCGAGCTGTTCGTTCGTCTGCTCGAGGTGATTCAGGTACAGGTGGCAGTCGCCGCCGGTCCAGACAAAGTCGCCGACGCTGAGGTCCGTCTGCTGCGCAACCATGTGCGTCAGCAACGCGTAGGAAGCGATGTTGAATGGCACGCCGAGGAAAATGTCGGCGCTGCGCTGGTACAGCTGGCACGACAGCTTGCCGCCGGCAACGTAGAACTGGAACAGCGTATGGCACGGCGGCAGCGCCATATCGTCGAGCTCTGACACGTTCCACGCGCTGACGATGATGCGGCGCGAATCCGGTGTGGTCTTTATCTGTTCGATGACCTGCCCGATCTGGTCGACCGTGCCGCCGTCGGGCGTCGGCCAGCTGCGCCACTGCACGCCGTAGATTGGTCCGAGCTCGCCGTCATCGTCGGCCCACTCATCCCAGATACGTACGCCGTTGTCTTTCAAGTAGGCAATGTTGCTGTCGCCCGACAGGAACCACAGCAGCTCGTGGATGATCGAGCGTACGTGCAGTTTCTTCGTCGTCACCATTGGGAAACCGGCCGCGAGATTGAAACGCATCTGGTGACCAAACACGCTGCGCGTGCCGGTGCCGGTGCGGTCGGTTTTTTCGAAGCCGTCGTCGCGGGCGCGACGCATCAGGTCGAGGTATTGCTGCATGTCAGGCCGTGCGCTCCACGCGCCTAGTATAGGCGATCCATAGCATGACGGCACCGGCGAGGATCATCGGCAGGCTCAGCACGTGCCCCATCGTCAGCCAGCCGCCGGCGAGGTAGCCGATGTCGGAATCCGGCCGCCGCACGAACTCGACCGCGAAGCGAAATACACCGTAGAGCAGCAGGAACAGGCCGGACACGGCCATGTACGGCCGCGGCTTCGACGAGTAGATCCACAGCACCACGAACAGCACCAGTCCTTCGAGGAACGCCTCGTACAGCATCGACGGGTGCAGCGGCGGCGTGTACTCGGTGCCCTCGATGAGCCCGAGCTTGTTCTGGCACAGGTCATAGCGGCCCTTGCAGGCGACCTGCATCGCCCACGGCAGGTCGCCGGCAGGCCCGCCCCACAGCTCGCCGTTGATGAAGTTGCCGATGCGGCCGAACAGCAGGCCCAGTGGCGCGAACGGCGCGATGAAGTCGGTGATCGTCCACATCGTCTTGCCGCGGCTTCTGCCGAACCACCACATCGCGACCATGACGCCGACCAGCCCGCCGTGGAACGACATGCCGCCCTCGGTAATCTTGATGAGGTACAGCGGGTCGGCAACGAGCCGGTCGAAGCCGTAGATCAGGCAATAGCCGATGCGGCCGCCGATGATGACGCCGAGCATGCCGTTGAAGATGAGGTCGTCGACCTGCGCCGTCGTGACCGGCGAATGCGGCGCCTGCGAACGCTTGCGCGCCAGCCACCAGGCGAACAGGAAGCCGAGGACGTACATCAGGCCGTACCAGCGGATCGCGAGCGGGCCTATCGAGAAGATGATCGGGCTTATTTCGGGGTAGGTCAGCATGCGCACTCGACGGGCCTCGGGACAGGCGGCAGTCTACCATCGTGCTAGGCTCACGCCATGGGGAACCGACTCGCCGACGAAACCAGCCCGTACCTCAAACAGCACGCCGACAACCCGGTCGACTGGCACCCGTGGTGCGACGAGGCCTTCGCGCTCGCGCGCGAGCAGGGCAAGCCGGTGCTGCTGTCAGTCGGCTACTCCGCGTGCCACTGGTGCCACGTCATGGCACACGAGTCCTTCGAGGACGACGCGACGGCGGCCGTCATGAACGAGCTGTTCGTCAACATCAAGGTCGACCGCGAGGAGCGCCCCGACGTCGACAAGATCTACCAGGTCGCGCACCAGCTGATCACGCAGCGCGGCGGCGGCTGGCCGCTGACGATGTTTCTCGATCCATCCGACCAGCGGCCGTTTTTCGGCGGTACCTATTTCCCCAAGGAGGCCCGCTACGGCATGCCGGCGTTCACCGAGCTGCTGAAAAGCGTCGCACAGTACTATCACGACAAGCCGGATGAGATTCGCCAGCAGGGCGACAAGCTCGTCGGCGTGCTCGGGCGGCTGAACCCGGCACCGGCCGCCGACGACGTCACGTTCGACGCGGAACCGCTCGCGACCGCCCGCCAGCGCTTCGGCCAGACCTTCGACCGCGAGTTCGGCGGCTTCGGCAGCGCGCCGAAATTCCCGCACCCGACGACGATCGACCGGCTGCTACGCCACTGGCGCGCGTCGGCGAATGACGCCGAGCCGGACCTCGATGCGCTGTACATGGTCACGCTGACGCTGACGCGCATGGCCGACGGCGGCCTCTACGATCATCTCGGCGGCGGATTCTGCCGTTACTCGGTCGACCGCTACTGGCAGATCCCGCACTTCGAGAAAATGCTGTACGACAACGGCCTGCTGCTGGCGCTGTATGCAGAGGCGCACCTTGCGACCGGCGAGGCGCGCTTCGCCGAAATCGCCAACGAGACGGCCGACTGGATGCGCGCCGACATGCTGGCCGGTAACGGCGGCTTCTTTTCGACCCGCGACGCGGATTCGGAGGGCGAGGAAGGCAAGTATTACGTCTGGACACCGGACGAGGTGCAAGCGCTGCTCAGCGACGATGAGTGCGCTGCCGTCAGCCAGCGCTTCGGCCTCGACGCCGACGCGAACTTCGAAGGTGCATGGCACCTGACCGTGCGCAAGTCCATCAACGACATTGCGAAAGATTTGCAGCGCAGCAAAGGCGACGTAACGAGCTTGCTAAACGCGGCGCGTACGAAGTTGCTGCAGGCACGCAGCAAACGGGTCGCTCCCGAACGTGATGAGAAACAGCTGGCGTCATGGAACGCGTTAGCCATTCGCGGTTTTGCCATCGCGGGCCGCGCGCTCGAACGCGATGACCTCATCGATGCAGCTGCCGGTGCGGTCGATTTCATTCGTGACAAGCTCGTCGTCGACGGCCGGCTGCAAGCCGTCTACAAGGACGGTCGCGCCCGCTTCCCGGCCTATCTCGACGACTATGCCTTCCTGCTCGATGCACTGCTCGAACTGCTGCAAGCGCGCTGGTCTGCGGAACACCTGCGCTTTGCAGTCGTTCTCGCCGAAGGGCTGCTCGGACACTTCGAGGACAAAGTCGACGGCGGCTTCTGGTTTACGGCGAACGATCACGAACGGCTGATGCACCGGCCGAAACCGCTGGCCGATGAAGCCGTTCCATCCGGCAACGGTATCGCCGCATTTGGGCTGCAGCGGCTCGGCTTCCTGCTCGGCGAGTCACGCTACCTGGCCGCGGCCGAGCGGACGCTGCGTGCCGCCTGGCAGGCGATCCGCGAATACCCGCACGGGCACGTGTCGCTGCTGGCGGCGCTCGAGGAAGCGCTCGCGGAAGCGGAGATCATCGTCATTCGTGGCAGCAGGGACGACATCGAACGCTGGAATGCGTCGGCCGCGAAACTGTACGCGCCCCGCCGCCTCGTATTCGCGATCCCGGCGGACAGCGAAGACTTGCCCGGCGCGCTCGCGGAACGCAAACCCGTCGACGGCGAGACCGTCGCGTACCGCTGCGTCGGCACGCATTGCGAGCTGCCGGTGACCAGCTGGGAGGCGCTCGCCGCCAGTATCAGCGGTCATTAGCTACTGGTAGCGCCGCCCGTCCTTCTCCAGCCAGCCGCCGACGTGGCGGCCCTGCGGATCGTGATGCGTCCAGTGGATGACGCCACCGCGCGAGTTCCACTCGTACTCGCCGAAAAACGCAACGCGATCGCCGACCTTGAGATCGTCGATGCGCGGCGCCAGGTCGATGTTGTGGGCGATCATCAGTGTCTGCCCGGAGTCCAGCTCGAGCACGAAACGCTGGTGACGACTGCCGTCGTTGTCGTCCGGCAGGATGCGGGCAACGGTGCCGCTGCCTTCGACCTGGTAGGACGTGCGGCGCTCGTCGTGGGCACGCCGCAGGTCGGCATCGGACGAGCCGTTCTTGTCGGCACCCGGCAGCGGTGCACCGATCGTCTCCAGCGCCACGTGAGGCTCGGAGCGCGTCGAATCGATGATCTCGTCATCGTAGGAATGCTGCTCGTAGATGTAATAGGCGACGAGCAGTGCGACGATGAACGGGAATAGTTTCTTCATCATGACGTCCGCTACCGACTAGCCTGCCAGCGCGTCGATGACCGCGTTGAGCGTCTTGCTCGGGCGCATGGCCTTAGCGGCCAGCGCATCGTCGGGCATGTAGTATCCGCCGATGTCGACCGGGCTGCCTTGCGCCGCGTTCAATTCGTCGACGATCGTTTTCTCGCCGTCAGTTAATGCGCTGGCGACGTCCGTGAAGCGTTTCGCGAGATCGTCGTTGCCGGCCTTCGCAAGCGCCGCTGCCCAGTACATCGCAAGGTAGAAGTGGCTGCCGCGGTTATCGAGCTCGCCGACCTTGCGCGACGGCGACTTGTCGTTCTGCAAATACTGCCCGTTCGCATCGTTGAGTGCAGCAGCGAGTGCCCTGGCCTTGTCATTGCCGGTCTTGTCGGCCAAGTCCTCGAGCGAGACGGCGAGCGCAAGGAACTCGCCGAGCGAATCCCAGCGCAGGTGTCCTTCTTCAAGAAACTGCTGCACGTGCTTCGGCGCCGAGCCGCCGGCGCCCGTCTCGTACAGGCCGCCGCCGGCCAGCAGTGGCACGATCGACAGCATTTTCGCGCTCGTGCCGAGCTCCAGGATCGGGAACAGGTCGGTCAGGTAGTCGCGCAGCACGTTGCCGGTCACCGAGATCGTGTCCTTGCCGTCCTTGACGCGGCGCAGCGTCGCGCGCATTGCATCGATCGGCGACAGGATGCGAATGTCGAGATCGATCGTGTCGTGATGCTTCAGGTAACGCTCGACCTTGTCGATCAGCTGGCGGTCGTGCCCGCGCTTTTCGTCGAGCCAGAATATCGCCGTCGAGCCGGTATTGCGCGCGCGCTCGACCGCGAGGCGTACCCAGTCGCGGATTGGCAAATCCTTCGTCTGGCACATGCGCCAGATGTCGCCGGAATCGACGCGGTGGATCAACAGCTGCTCGCCGTTCTCGTCGACGACGCGCACCCGCCCGGGGGCCTTGATCTCGAACGTCTTGTCGTGTGAGCCGTATTCCTCGGCTTTCTGCGCCATCAGGCCGACGTTGCAGACGTTGCCCATCGTCGTTACGTCGAACGCGCCGTTCTTGCGGCAGAACTCGATGACTTCCTGGTAGATGCCGGCGTAGCTGCGGTCGGGGATGATCGCCTTCATGTCGTGCAGCTTGCCGTCCGGGCCCCACATCTTGCCCGACGAGCGAATCGCTGCCGGCATCGACGCGTCGATGATGACGTTGCTCGGCACGTGCAGGTTCGTGATGCCCTTGTCCGAGTCGACCATCGCCAGTTTCGGGCGGGTCGTGTAGACGGCGTCGATGTCGGCCTTGATTTCCTTCTGCTTCGCCTCGGGCAGATCCGTGATCTTCGAATAAACGTCGCCGATGCCGTTGTCCGGGTCGACGCCGAGCTCGCGGAACAGTTCGCCGTGCTTGTCGAATACGTCGCGGTAGAACACCGTCACCGCGTGGCCGAACATGATCGGATCGGACACTTTCATCATCGTCGCCTTCAGGTGCAGCGACAGCAACACGTCCTGGTTCTTCGCGTCGTCGATTTCCTTCTCGAAGAAGCGCCGCAGCGCGCTGGTGTTCATGACGCTGGCGTCGACAACTTCGCCGCGCATGACCGGAACCGACTCGCGCAATACCGTCACGGCGCCATCTTTCGCCACGTGCTCGATGCGCAGCTTGCCATCATAGGTGATGACCTCTGAGCGCTCGCTCGCATAAAAGTCGCCGTCCGGCATGTGCGCGACGTGTGACTTCGAGTCGCGTGACCACTCGCCCATGGAGTGCGGGTTCGCTTTCGCGTAGGCCTTGACCGCGGCAGCAACGCGCCGGTCGGAATTTCCTTCGCGCAGTACCGGGTTCACGGCGCTGCCGAGCACCTTGGCGTAACGATCGCGAATCTTCTTCTCGGCGTCATCCTTCGGATCTTCGGGGTAGTCGGGAATGTCGTAGCCCTTCTCCTGCAGTTCACGGATTGCAGCGACCAGCTGCGGAATCGAGGCGCTGATGTTCGGCAACTTGATGATGTTCGCTTCGGGCGTTTTCGCGAGCGCGCCAAGTTCGGCAAGCGCATCGCTCTGGCGCTGTTTGTCGGTCAGGCTGTCCGGAAAGTTGGCGATGATACGACCGGCCAGCGAGATGTCCCGCGTCTCGATATTGACGCCAGCCGCGCCGGCAAATGCCTCGACGATCGGCAGCAGCGAATAGGTGGCCAGTGCCGGCGCTTCGTCAGTCTTCGTGTAGATGATGCCTGCAGTGCTCATGCGACTCCCTGTTTTTGTTCGGTTTTTTTGCAGGACAGTACGCTGCGCGATCGCAGCTTCGTGCCGGTGGGGCGCGTTATTATACGGTATCGCGGCCAGCGGTCATTGGCCGGGCAACATCGTCTATCCGAGAATCTGCGGATTCTGTTGCCAGAGAACGAAGTTCAGCGCGGCCGCAAATCCTACCCAGAGCAAGTACGGAACGAACAGCAGGCCGGCGAGCGGACGCACGCGCCAGAGTGCAATGCCGGTGGCGAGAATCAGAATCCAGAGCAGCACGACTTCGACAAACGCGACGGCACCCAGCTGCCAGGCGAAAAACAGCCAGCTCCATAAAGCGTTCAACGCAAGCTGGACGAAAAACAAGGCCAGCGCAATTCGGCGGTCCTCCGAGTTACTGGTTCGCCAGACAAGCCAGGCGGCAATTGCCATCAGCGTATAGAGCGCCGTCCAGACCGGCCCGAATACCCATGGCGGTGGCGCCCACGCGGGCTGCACAAGCTGATCGTAGAAAGACGCCGCCTCAACGGAGCCGCGCGCACCGATAGCGGCAGCGATGAATGCAACGACAAGCCAGCCGGCGAAGCCGAAGACGTCTCTGTAACCCGTGTGCGCGCTCATGCCTGCCACAGCGAAAATCTATTTTGAATCATCGCGCTCGTATCCGAGGACAAAGCCGATCACCGCGCCGGACGAGCCGACCAGCATCGCGGTTATCAGCGGATCCAGCAGTGTCGCCTGCAATGTCCAGAGATTCGAGGTGCCGTACTGGGCGAAGTCGTAGCCGACAGCCATCAGGAAGCCGAACAGCGCGCCGGTGGCGGCGCCGTTGACGATGCCTGTCGCTCCGCGCCATGAAATGACGAGCGTGAGCAGAAGGCCGAATCCAACCTGCCCTGCAACGATCCACGGGATCTCCGGCGCCTGCTTCATTACCCCGGGTATCGTCAACGCACCTTCGCGAAACAGGCTCGCAAACACGATCCCGTACAGCAAGAAACCGACAAAGAGCATGGTTACGGAACCGGCCACGACGGCTGTGACGAACTTTCTCGACATTGTCTTTCGCCCCCCTGAATCAGCGGCTGATCGGATCATGATTCCTACAGCAAATTTATGCTGCTGTGACTATAACCCGCATTGTAGCGAACCGCGCTCGTCGTCTATCCCGCTGTTGGCCTACTGGGCGCAAGACCGCAAAGCCCGCAATACGCTACACGGCATGCTCGTCGTAATGATGACCTACGGCCTGGTAACGGAATGGACGCCCCCGTGTTTCGAAGGGCCTCTGACAGTGACGTCGTTGCAGTAAACGCAACTGGAATACTTGGCATGCACCGTACAGGAAAGCCTGGAGCAGTTTGCACTCAGCCGCATATCGACATCGAATCACGCAGCATTAATGCGTTGATCAGCCTGTCAGTATGCCGTCAGGTCGTTTCCTGATACCGGCGTCACGGCCGTGCGATCGCGGCCGGCGAACTGGAACGGCAGCGACTGTGCGCGCAGGCCGACGTTCTTCAGCACGACAAAGTGCAGGTGCGGGCCGCTCGAGAAGCCGGTGTTGCCGGAGTCGGCGATGTACTGGCCGCGCACGACGCGGTCACCCGGGCTTACGCGGATCGAGTTCCAGTTCAGGTGTGCGTAGACGGCGTAGGTGCCGTCGTCATGGAGAATCTGCACGACGTTGGCCTTGGGGCCGTCCGTAGCCGGGTCGAGGCCGCCGCTGAAGCTGTCGCTCGACACGTCGAACACGATGCCGTCGCGCGCGGCGAAGATGTCGGTACCGATCGGCATCGCGATATCGACCGCGTATTGCGAGGCCTCGGAAAAATGCGTCACGACGTCGGGGTACGCCTGCGTCACCGGAAATCGCATCGCCAGCGCATAGGGCACTCGGTAGGGTTGGATCGGCCGGTGCACGGCGCGCGGATCGCCGACGTGGTACTCATAGCTGAACTCGACGCTCGGAGTACCGTCCTCGAGCTTCGGCAGGTTCAAGATCTCGGTCGTGCTCTTCGGCGGTATGACCCAGCCCAGGTCGTTGAAGTCCTGCGGCCGTACCAGGTTGTCGAAGCGTGTGAATGTCAGGCGCACTTCGACCGGCGCGAAGAAGTTGTTCTCGGCGAGGAAGCGCACGGTGTCGCCCGACTCGGTCGCCGACACGCGCACGACACCCTTGCCCGGCTTTTTCTGCAGCACACGGACTTCGTCCGCGTCGCCATCCTCGGGCGGACGATCCGTGTAGATCCACTCGCCGTCCTCGCCGCGATATTTGTAAAGCGCGTCTGCCCAAGCCGCCGAAACGGCGGCGGCCGCGAGCAGCGCCGCGATGCGCGCAATCGCAGCGCTAGCCGGTGATTGACGTGCGCCGCCAGCCATTGTCCTGCCGGCGGATCTGGTAGGCCGGCCAGTACTGGTTATCGACTTTCAGCGTGATGACCTCCACCGCGCCGTTCCAGGTCACCGTCGTCACGCGGACCGACTCCTGGTCCTTCTTGCTTTCGACCGCCTCTACGAAAGCCTGCAGGTCCGGCGTGTCCGTTTCGTCGATGCGCACGATGCGTCGCCCTGCCCATAGCCCGTAGCGGGTCGCCGGCGAGCCGTAGGAGAAAAACGCGACGTAGACGCCGTACGGCGGTATGCCGCGCTGCGCCGCCATCGGGCGGTGCGGGTCCTGCAGCAGCGCGCCGGCCCACGAAACGGCGCGATCAATGCCACGTCCGGACAGCGACGCCGTTCTTAGCGTGATGTCCTGCACTTCCTTGTCGCGCCAGACCGTGACCGTGACCTCCGGCTTTTGCGTCGCTTTCTCCAGCGCGCGGAACGACGTGACGACCTCGCCGTCGACGGCCAGCACGATGTCGCCGTTTTTCAGCCTCTTCTCGGCCGGCGAGCCGGCGACTATGCGCGTGATACTGAGCGCGCGGCGCCGCACCGGGTCTTTTTTCTCGAGACGATTGAGCCACTCGTCGTCGACGCCCATGTTGCGGGCGGCGAACAGCGGCGCATAGACGAACTCGGCTTCGAGCGAGTAGAACGGCTTGCCGTCGCGAACCGTGTCGACGAACTCCCGTACGAGCTCGCTCGGTATACCGCGGTTGAACTGCGTCGCGTCGCCGCCGGCCTGCATGACGAAGCTGGACCACGTAGCCCGAACGCGGCCGCGTTTGTCGACCAGTACGCCGTCGAAGTCTGACGGGCCGTTGACGAGCGCGACGCCCTCGATGTTCGAGTCGCGAAAGCGCAGCGTGCGTGACAGCGGCAGTACCAGCGGGTCGACTGAGGCGACCTTGCTTTCCTGGTGCACGAGCTGGTGGTCGGCGCGGATGCCGACGACCCAGACGTCGTCGCCGGAAGTCAGCGGCGCCGTGTTGAATGTCGCCGTCTCGACCGGCGTATCGCCGATCGTCGCCGGGTCGTAGGAAATGATCGCGAGGTTGTGCAGCGGATGCAGCTGCTCGATCTTTGCATCGACCTCGAGCGACCCGGCGAACGTGACCGTCACATCGCCGATGGCGACCGGCACCGTGTTGCGGTCGACGAGCACGTAGCCGCGCTCCGCATCGACGATCAGCCCGGTGCCGTAATAGTGGCGGTCCGCGACGCCGGACAGCGTGTACGGCAGGTCGAACGTGACGACGACGAGCGACGGCGCGATGGCGCGCACGCGCGGATCGGGATGCCTTGCGAACTGCGTGCTGCCGGTCACCGGCGGCGCCGGCGGCGGCCCGGCGCCGAGGTCGCGGCACGGCCAGATGCCGGTAGTGTCGTTGCGCACGCAGCGCCGCACCGGGAACCACGTGCGGTCCATTTCGAACGGCCGTACCGTCGCGTTGTTCGGGTTGTCGAGCGTCACGTAGCGCAGCAGCGCCCGCGAGCCGTCGGCGAGCTTGTCGAGCGCCGCCTCGAAGTCGTCGAGGCTCGCGATATCGTCGCTGCCCATCTGCGTAATGACGGCACCGCGCGGCACCGCCGCTTTCGACATCAGGTAGCCGGGATTGGCCACGTAAACGCCCTCGACCGGCAGGTTGTAGTGTCGCGCCTGCTGGTAGGACAGGTTGTTGACGACCGCGTCGCCGACTTCGATGTACTCGGATGGCGTGATGCGGTGCAGGTCGTCGACAACGACGGTTTCCTCGACCGTGCGCCCGCCGCGCTCGAGCACGAGTGTGACCGGCTCGCCGACGTTGTCGTCGAGGACGGCCGCGAGCGGCACGAACTCGGTGATGAGCTTGCCGTTGACGCGAATGACGATGTCGCCGGGTTTCAGTTTGCCGTCGGCCGGCGAGCCGGGAATGACCTGCTCGACGGCCAGCATTCCGGTCTGTTTCGGGAACGCGCTGCGCGCCAGCCGCTCGGATTCCTCCGTCAGGCCGAGGCGGTTCAGCTCGTCGTAGGGCTTCAGGCCGAACACCGTCTGCAACGTGCCGCGCGTCACCGCTTCGCTGTTCTGCAGCAGCTTCAGCGCGCGCTCGATGCGGTCCAGCGGCAGGAAGAAGCTGCTGGCCGCCGAGTTGTTGGCGCCGGCATTCAAAGCGACGACCTCGCCGTCGATATTGACGACCGGCGAGCCCGACGAGCCGCCGGAGGTGCCGGATGCGGCCTGGTAATAGAACGTATTGAAGTCGTTGTACTTGCCGCGGCCGTAGTCGGGCGCCTTGCGGTCGAGGCGCGCGATCGTGCCGGCGAGGATCGACAGCTGCTCGCCCGCGTCGTTGCCGATCACGCGGATCTCGCGCCCGATGCCGGCACCGTCCGGCTTCAGCGGCAGCTCGGTTGGCTCGATGTAGCGCAGTTCCGACGGGTCGTAGCGGAAAAAACCGAAGTCGTGCACCGGGTCCCGGTAAACCGGCGTCAGGCGCACTTCCTCGTTATTGCGGAATACCGCCTCCGCGACGACCGGTCCC
>JBFIQH010000008.1:0-36438 GCA_041609735.1 Woeseiaceae bacterium
CCTGGAGCAGAGTTCCTGGGGCGACGTCGACGGCGCGCCGTTCACGGTGCGCTTTCAGTTCGGGCCCGGCTCCGGGTTCGACCAGGACCAGCAAAGCGTCGAGCTTCGGTGGTCCGGCAATGTCAGTGACCGGCTGAACCTGACGACCGGCATAAACATCTTCGACCAGACCTACACATACAAGGAACGGCGATTGCTCGTCGACTTGCTGGACCGCCGTGCCCGCAGCACGATCGACCATTTTACCGCCGGGCTGTTCGCCCAGGGCGAGTACTTACTGAACGATTCCTGGTCGCTGATACTCGGTGGCCGCTGGTCGTACGAGGAAAAAGACGCGGCCATCGGCGTGATCGGAGACCCGAACGGCACCGGCACGTGTACGCCGATCGTAGGCACGATTTCCCCGACATCTCCGGCGGACCTCGGCGACTGCCAGCCGATTTTCTTTGACAAGCAGGACTGGTCGAACTTCACGCCGAAAATCGGCGCCAAGTGGTACATCAGCGACGACGTCATGGCCTTCGGCAGCTATTCACGCGGCTTCCGCAGCGGCGGCTACAACGTTCGCTTCTCCGACCTGTCGCTTGCGACCATGCCGAACAGTCCGCTGTCGACACCGGGACCCTACGACGAGGAAGTCGTGGACGCTTTCGAAATCGGCATCAAGTCGACGTTGATGGATGGTCGCGCGCGGCTGAACGGTGCGATCTTCCACAACAAGTTCGACGACATGCAGCGTTCCGCCAACAACCAGTCCGGTGTTCAAACGATCTTCAATGCCGCGTCGGCGACGATGCAGGGATTCGAGATCGACGGTGTCGTCCTGCTTACCGACCAGTTCTCGGTCGAGGCAAGCTACGGATACGTCGACGCGTCGTATGACCAGGCCGACTTCCTGACGACGGCAAGGCCGACTTTGGCGCTGGATGATTTCATGCTGCAGATGGTGTCCGAGAATACGTTTTTCCTCGCAGCGAATTTCGATCACTCCGTCGGAAATGCAGGCTACCTGACATGGCGCGCGTCATACTCGTATTCCGACGAAGCGGCAGCTGACGATTTCAACTTCCTGATCCTCGAAGATTACGCGCTGGTTGACGCCAGCATCACGTTCACGAGCGAAGATGAAAACCTGAAGGTTGCGCTTTACGGCAAGAACCTGACGGACGAGGTCTACTTCAATTTCGGCTTCGACAATACGTCCATCGGCTCCAAGACGATGTGGCTGACGCCGCCGCGTACCTGGGGCGTACAGCTGACGTACGAGTTCTGAGCTTTGGTGCCATGCCGCCGAAGGGATTTGGCGGCTTTTCCATCGACAGCGGCAATATCCGTCCGCTTCGATGTTTCGCTGGGCCGAGGTTCACAATGGGCAGGACGCCCGCCGGTACTGAGGCGACTGACAGCAGCAAAAAAACAGGAGACTATCCATGACGACCAGCAGTAAATCCGACCTGTTGCAACGGCTCTTTTCACTCGAAGGAAAGACCGCCCTGGTGACCGGCGGCACCAGCGGCATTGGGCGGATGATTGCATCTGGCCTGCTGCAGGCCGGCGCCAAAGTTTACGTCGTATCGCGCAAGGCAGAGGTGTGCGAAAAGACCGCCGAGGAACTCGCCGAATTCGGCGATTGCCATGCGTTGCCCGGTGACGTCGTTTCCCAGGCCGGCTGTGCCGCAATTGCTGAGGCGTATCGGCAGAACGAATCGAAACTCGACGTTCTCGTCCACGCTGCCGGGGCGACCTGGGGCGCGCCGCTGGAGGATTATCCGGATGGAGCCTGGGACAAGGTGCTGGGCGTCAACGTCAAGGGCATCTTCAATCTTACCGTTTCCCTGCTCGAGCAACTGCGCGCGGCGGGGAGCGAGGAGGACCCGGCAAAAGTCATTACTATCGGGTCGGTTCACGGATTCGTCGCGCCGCCGTGGGAGTCGTACGCGTACAGCGCGAGCAAAGCAGCGACGCATCAACTCACGCGTCACCTGGCGAAACGGCTCGGGAGAGAACACATCGCCGTCAATTCCATTGCACCCGGACCGTTTCCGAGCCGCATGATGGCGAAAACGCTCGACCAGGAAGGCGAAGCACTGAAAGCCGAGACGGCAAACGGCCGTTTGGGCCGCGAGGACGACATGGCGGGTATTGCCGTCTATCTGGCATCGCGCGGTGCCGCTCATATCACCGGCGCCATTATTCCGGTGGACGGCGGCTACGGCACGCTGCGCTGACATTTTCGTTGGGCCCGGCGCCGCGCAGGCAAGTCCGGCGCCGTCCGGTAGCCAGCGCCGGTTGACACGAAGGGAAAACGTGGACGAACGAAAAGACAAGAGCGGAATTGGTAAACGGCGCGCCGCAGCGAAAGCCGATGGCGGCGCCGGTTACCGGCTGCGCCGCAAGGAGGTTGCCAAGGCAGCTGCCCGCGTATTCGACCGCTACGGGTTCCAGGGCACCACGATCAGTGCGGTTGCCGAAGAGCTCGACCTCGACCGTGCATCGGTTTATTACTACATTTCCGGCAAGCAGGATCTATTCGACGAAGTTATTCGCGAGGCATCCGAGGAAAATATCGCGGCCGTGCAGCGTATCCAGGCAAGCGGCGACTCGCCACCGGATAAACTTCGCAAGTTGAGCCGGGAACTGATGGCCTCGTACAGCAAGCATTATCCATTGCTGTACGTTTTCATTCGGGAAAATCTACAGCAGGTTGCGAACAAGCGCTCCGAGTGGGCGCAACGAATGAAGCAGCTGAGTCGCGATTACGATTCGGCGGTCATTTCGATCATCGAGCAGGGATACAGCGACGGCAGCTTCAGGTACGTCGGGCCGGCACGGATTGTCGCGTTCGGGATTATCGGCATGCTCGGGTGGACCAATCGCTGGTTCCGGCCCGGACGGTCGGATCTCGATGCCGAAAAAATCGGGGATATTTTTGCCGATCTCGCCATAGCCGGCTTGTGCTCGCCCGAAAACAGGCACCTGCAAGAAGGGGCAGCATCGGTCGAGTCGGACGAGCAGGTCGAGGTCGAGGAGAGCGCCACTTGAAGCCGCAGGACGAAGTCGCCGGAGCGCCGTCTGGCGCAAAAATTCGGGCCGCGGTCGAGATTGCGAACATACCGACGCTTGCGTGCATGCTCGTGCAAATGACCGGCGACCGTCGCTGGATCGAAGCGCCGTTCGTGCCCACGCGGTCGCGGGGCCTGGACGACAATGACAGCGGCGGACTCGACGACGATATACAGCGGCAGATACGTGAGGCGGCCGTAAATGCGTTGGAACAATGGTTCGAAACCGGCGATATGGCGTTGCCGGATCCTCCCGACGAGTTACTGGTCGAATTGATGAGCGTGTCGCTCGGCGAAGATATTCCGCTAATGTATGCGCCGATGATCCGGCACGAACTGAAGTTGCCGACGGCGACGGAAGATGCAGCCGATATCATTTCGCGGGCCGCCGCCTCACAGGTTGATAATTCACGCTCGGCAAAGCCGCTGCCGGGATTTCGCGTATTGATCATCGGTGCCGGTATCTCCGGACTGTGCTGCGCCTACGAGCTTACGAGGGCTGGAATCCCGTACACGATCGTTGAACGCAATGACCGGGTCGGTGGCGTCTGGCTCGAAAACCGGTATCCGGGCGCGGCTTGTGACGTACCCAGCCACCTCTATTCCTTTTCTTTCGCACCGTACGACTGGTCCCGTTACTTCGCCGGACGGGACGAGATCCACGAGTACCTCGAGCACATCGCAGATTCATTCGGAATTCGCGAAAACATACGTTTCAATGTCGAGGTCGTGGAAGCCCGTTTCGATGACGACAATGGCGAGTGGCAACTGCAGATCGTCACGCCGAATGGCGGCACGGAAATTCTTCGCGCAAACGCTGTCGTCAGTGCCGTAGGCGCCTTCAACAAGCCGCGATTCCCCGACGTCGAAGGCCTGGACGAATTCGAGGGCGAATCCGCACATACGGCACGCTGGCCGGACGACGGCATCGACCTGAAGGGCAAGCGGGTCGTCGTCGTCGGCAATGGTGCGAGCGCCATGCAGGTCGTGCCGGCAATTGCCGATGATGTGGCGTCACTGACAATTATCCAGCGATCGGCGCAATGGGCTGCGCCTTTCCAGAAATTCAAGAAAGAGATTCCGCAAGAGCTCCGCTGGCTGCTGAACGAGGTGCCCATTTACCGCCTCTGGTACCGGTTACGGCTGAGCTGGGCGTTCAACGACAAGCTGTACGAAGCGCTGCAGCGTGATCCCGGCTGGGAAGATCAGCAACACTCGATCAACGCGATCAACGACCTGCACCGGCGTGGCCTGACGGAGTACATGAAGTCCGAACTCGGCGATGCGCAGCACTTATTGCCCCAGGTCTTGCCGTCCTATCCGCCATTCGGTAAGCGCATGCTGCTGGACAACGGCTGGTGCCGGACCCTGCGACGCAAACATGTGCAGCTCGTCACGGGAGCGGTAACCCGGGTGCGGCCTGATCGCGTCGAGACCAGCAACGGCGACGAATACGTAGCCGATGTATTGATATGGGCAACGGGTTTTGACGTCGTCAACTTTATCGCGCCGATACGGGTGATCGGGCGCGGCGGGCTCGATTTGCACGAGGAATGGCAAGGAGACGACGCCCGTGCCTATCTCGGCACGGTCGTGCCCGGCTTTCCGAATTTTTTCTGTCTGTACGGGCCGAACACGCAGTTCGGTCACGGCGGTAGCCTGATCACGATCGTGGAACGGCAGATGCACTACGTCATGATGGTGCTGAAGCGGCTGTTCGAGGAAGACCGGCGCCTGGTAGAGGTACGGAAGGAGCCGCACGATGCGTATACCAGCGAAGTCGATCGCAAGCACCAGAATATGATCTGGACACACCAGGGGATGAGTACTTATTACCGCAACTCCAAGGGACGGGTGGTCGTCTGCAATCCGTTCCGCGTCATCGAGTTCTGGGAAATGACCGACGACGTGGACCCTGCAGATTATGACTGGTCGATTGCGGCAACACCGAACACAGGCGATGAGCGAGTATCGCCATGATGTGCAT
This sequence comes from Woeseiaceae bacterium, assembly GCA_041609735.1. Taxonomy (GTDB): domain Bacteria; phylum Pseudomonadota; class Gammaproteobacteria; order Steroidobacterales; family Woeseiaceae; genus UBA1847. The sequence continues at coordinate 5,050 of JBFIQH010000008.1, forward strand.
TGGAGAGCTGGACTAATGGCGGATACGGTCGACGTGGAAAAGGATGGCGCGACGCTGGTGATTGCGATCAATCGTCCGGCGCGGCGCAATGCTGTCGACCAGGCGGTCGCGCTGCAAATTGCTGCCGGACTCGATCGTCTTGATGACGACGCGGACCTGCGCGTAGGGATTCTTACGGGGCGGGGAGGCTGTTTCTGCGCGGGCATGGATTTGCGTGCCTTTCTCGAAGGAGAGCGGCCGGAAATCGAAGGGCGCGGGTTCGGCGGTCTTACCGAGACGCCTCCCCGAAAACCATTGATCGCGGCGGTCGAAGGTTTTGCGCTTGCTGGCGGATGCGAGATGGCGCTGGCCTGCGATCTGATCGTCGCGGCCGAAAACGCATTTTTCGGCTTGCCAGAGGTGACGCGCGGTCTGGTGGCGGGCTCCGGTGGGCTGGTCCGGTTGCCACGTCGCATACCGCCGAATATCGCGATGCAATACGCGTTGACCGGTGATCGGCTGGATGCGAGGTCAGCGTTCGACCACGGACTGGTCAACCAGCTGACGGCCGCGGGCGGTGCGCTCGATGCTGCGCTGGCGCTCGCTCGGCGTATCACTGCAAATGGCCCGCTGGCCGTCGAAATGTCGAAGCGAATAATACTCGAGTCGGCAGCCTGGCCAGCAGACGAAACCTGGGACCGACAGCGACCACTGGTCGAGTCAATTCTCGCGACCGACGATGCCCGGGAGGGCGCAACAGCGTTCGCAGAAAAACGCGAGCCGGAGTGGCGTGGACGATGAGCGAACCACAATCGGTGCCGCGCAAACGGGTAGCGCGATGAACTGGAAGGTAGCCGTTGTGGGTGGCGGGACCATGGGAACCGGCATTGCCTATGTTGCTGCCCAGGCGGGTGCGTCCGTCAGCGTGGTTGAGCCGGACGAACAGCGCACAGCGACATTGCTGTCGTCGATACGCACAGCAGCACAGAACGGGGTAAAGCGCGGCAAGCTCGACGATGCTGAGGCGGGCCGTCTTGTCGATCGGATTTGCTGTTCATCAGATATCCAGTCACTTGCCGGTGAACTGGACCTTGTCATTGAAACCGTCTCCGAACAGCTTGAGTTGAAACACGAGGTACTGCGCCAAATCGACGCGAAGAATCCGCGCATCATCGCGACGAACACCAGCGCAATGTCTATTGACGAGCTCGCTGTGTCAGTCAGTGCGCCCGACCGATTTCTCGGTATGCATTTCTTCAATCCAGTCTGGTCTATCAGGCTGGTTGAGCTGATTCGCGGTGCGCTTACGTCTGAAGACACGCTGCAGCGCGCACGTGAGTTCGTGACGATGCTCGGCAAGGAATCACTCACCGTTCGGAATATTCCCGGGTTTGCGACCAGCAGGCTCGACCTGATCGCGAGTCTCGAGGCGATGCGCATGCTCGAAAGTGGCGTTGCCAGCGCCGAGGATATCGATCGTGCTGCCGTGCTTGCCTACAGGCACCCGGTTGGCCCGTTAAGGCTGAGCGACATCGTCGGCCTGGACGTTCGTCTCGATATTGCGCGCACACTGGAGCAGGCGCACGGTGAGCGATTCGCACCGCCGAAAATTCTTATCGATATGGTGGCCCGCGGCGATCTCGGGCAAAAATCAGGCCGCGGCTTCTTCGAATGGAATTCGTAACGGGAGTTAAATCAGCCGTCTGCGGCACTTTTTGACAATCGCACAGGATTCAAGATGCAAGGATCGAGATTATGAGTAGTCAAACCCTTTTTTCATCGCCGCTGGTTGATACGGCCGAGCATCATGCCGACATTCGCGACAGTGTCGCCAGCATCGTCGGCGATTTCGGCCGCAGCTATTTCCAGGACAAGGTGGCCAGCGGGGAGGACACGACGGAACTGTGGCAGGCGCTGGCGGATGCGGGCTTTCTCGGTGCCCACATCAGCGAGCAGTACGGCGGCAGCGGCGGCGGGCTCGCCGACCTCAATATCATCATCGAGGAATCCGCCGCACAAGGCTGTCCCATGCTGTCTTTGGTAATCCAGTCGATCTGCGCGCCGATCATCGAGAAATTCGGTTCCGACGATCTGAAGCAATCGTGGCTACCGGCGCTCGCGGCCGGCAAACGAAAAATGTGCTTCGCGATTACCGAGCCGGCCGCCGGATCGAACACCCACCGAATAAAGACCAGTGTGAAAAAAACCAGCGACGGCTGGTTGCTCAATGGCGGCAAGTATTGGACATCCGCGATCGATGTATCGGATGCGGTGCTGGTCGTCGCCCGCGATACCGAGGCCGATACGTCGGGGCGGTCGTCGCTGTCATTGTTTATTGTTCCCACCGATGCTGCCGGCATTTCGAAGACACAGATCCCTGCAGCGTTGATGTGCCCGGAGCGACAGTTCTCCGTCTTCTTCGATGACGTCAAACTCGATGAAAACGCGCTGATCGGGGTTCGCGGCCAGGGATTGAAGCAGGTCTTTTCCGGGCTGAACCCGGAACGCGTGTCAGCTGCGGCGGTAAACAACGGCATCGCCCGCTATGCGCTCGTTCGTGCGGCCGAGTATGCGCAGGAACGCAAGGTATGGGATGTAACGATCGGTTCGCACCAGGGCGTCGCCCATCCGCTGGCCGACGCCTACATCGGGGTCCAGGCAGCCCGGCTGATGACGGCGCGGGCGGCGCAATTGTACGACCTGGGACTCGAGGCAGGCGAGGCGGCCAACATGGCCAAATATTGCGCGGCCGAATCCTCGCTGAAGGCACTCGACCAGGCAATCCAGGTGCACGGCGGTAACGGACTGTCGTACGAGTATGGGCTCGCGGACTTGTGGTTCATTGCCCGCCTGCACAAGACGGCACCCGTCAGCAAGGAAATGATCTTGAATTTCGTGTCACAGCACAGCATGGGGCTGGAGAAGAGCTACTAGAAGCGGTCTTAAAATATCTGCAGGAGCGGCTTTAGCCGCGAGAAATCGCGCATAAATGCGCTCCTACCACTATTTTTGAAACTGTTTCGAGGAATTCCTGCGGCAAATCCTTATGAGTAATCGAGTGAATATCGCAGGCAGCGCATCCATTCACCCTACGGCCGCGCTGCTGCGTGGCTTCGCGGTCGACTTCCTGACCGGGCATGACCTCGGTGTGCCCGCACGTATCATGGCACCCGATTACCGGTTGACGATCGGCGGCCATGTCCTGGACGGCAGAGACGACGCTTACCTGCCCGCGACGGCAACGCAGCTCGAACGCTTTCCCGGGTTGTGTGTGACCGTGCACGACATCGTCATCACAGACGAGGCCGCCGCGTTTGACTTTACCGAGCACGGAGCGTCGCTGCGACATGATGGCCAGACCTGCAGCTGGGATGGCGTGGCCGTATTTCGCGTCCGGGACGGGCGACTGGCGTGCTGCTGGGCAGAAGAGGATTATTTTTCGCGCAGGCAACAGCTGAGCACGGGTCGTTGCGGCAGGCTGCGGCCGCCGCATGTCGCTCCCTGGGACACGACACCTGCCGACGGGGATCCTGGCGCCGAGGACGCGGCGCGCGCCTGGCTTACCCGCGGTGAGCCCGTCGCGACGATGGGTATCGACGAATCCAAAGACAGCACCGGTCCCGGCCCTGGTGACCTGATCTGGGTTAGCGAAACGGTCATCAACGAACTTTTCAGCGCCGGCACCCGGGTTGCGTTCCACGTCACGCAACGCGGCGCTTACGCCGGCGGATTCGACGATATCGCAGAGAGCGTCGCCGGGAGCCCGGTGCTACTGCACGCGGCGGGCCTGTTGACGGTGCAGAATCGCAAGGTCGTTGCGGCTCGAGTAACGAGTGACCGGCTGGGGCTGTATTTCAGCTTGCAGCAAAGTCCGGACGCAAGCGCAAGATAAGGCCTTGCGTCAGCCGTGCGGGCCTCCCGCTACGTAAAGTACCTGGCCGTTGACGAAGCTCGATCGAACATCCACAAAAAATGCCACGGCATTCGCAATGTCATCGGGATGTCCCGCGCGCCCGACCGGAATTTCGCGGATGGCTTCGGCAACCATGTCGTCGAACGGTATGTTCAGGCGCTCGGCGAGCGACTCGGTCATGTCCGTGACGGTGAAACCCGGCGCGACGGCATTGACCGTAATGCCGTAACGGCCCAGCTCGATCGCGGTCGTCTTCGTAAACCCCTGGATGCCGGCCTTTGCTGCCGAGTAATTGGCCTGGCCGAGATGCCCCAGCGCCCCGGTACTGGACAGGTTCACGATGCGCCCCCAGTGGGCGGTGCGCATGAATTGGCAGACCTCGCGGCTCATCAGGAACGTGCCGCGCAGGTTGACGTTCAGTACCGCGTCCCAGTCTGCAATCGTGGTTTTCTGCATGACCCGGTCGCGTATGACCCCCGCATTGTTTACGAGTACGAGCGGTGGACCGAGGTTCGCGGCGATTCGCTCGACCGCGGCGATAACCGATTGTTCGTCGCTGACGTCTGCGGCGACGGCGAATGCACGGCGACCGGCAGCGCCTACAGACTGCACGGTTTTTTCGCAGTCGCTTTCGTCCAGGTCAATTACGGCGATGTCGTGGCCGTCCTCAGCGAGCCGCACTGCGATGGCGGCGCCGATTCCGCGCGCCGCGCCGGTGACGATCGCAACAGGATGCTTTGGCCTCGACGAGTTGCTCACGCTTGGGCGAGCTCGGTTGCGGCGCGCTCGGCAAGCAGGAATTTTCGCGGGCGACCGGTCGGCGTGACGGGCAATTCATTAACGCCGATGAACACGACGTGTTTCGGAACCTTGAAGCGTGCGAGGCGCTGCGAACAGTACTCGATCAATTCTTCCGCCTGTGCCGTCGCGCCCTTTTCGAGTATTACGTAGGCCACACCGACCTCGCCCATGCGTCGATGCGCCAGTGGCACGACATGTGCCTGTTCAACGGTGGGGTGGGTCGACAGAACCTCCTCGATTTCGAGCGGGTAGACCTGCTCGCCGCCGCAACGGTAGCATTCTTTCTTGCGGCCCCTCAACGTGATGTAGTCGTCCTCGTCAAGCACACCGAGGTCGCCGGAATGTAGCCATCCGTCGTCGTCGAACGCGGCGGCCGTTGCCTCGGGTTTGTTGTAGTAGCCGGCGGTTACGCCCGGTCCCTTGACCATCAGTTCGCCGACCGAACCTCGCGGCAACTCCTTGCCGGTTTCAGGGTCGACGACCTTGTAGACGGCGATTTTTCCACCGAGGTCCGGGTCGCCGGCGACGCCAACGTCGCGCAGACGTCCGTTGGTGTCACGCAGTTTCTCGATCGGGTCGTCGGGGCGCGTAACGGTCGTCGACGCCGTCGTTTCACTCATGCCGTACCCGGCGGTCAGTTCTTCCGGCTGCATCAGGTCGAAAATATCCTGCCAGATCTCGGGCGGCGCTTTGCCACCCGACGAAATTACCGCAGTCAGGGAACTGAGGTCGTAGTCATTCTCTCGCAGCTCATCCAGCAGCGCGAGCGTCATCGTCGGTATCAGAAGCACGTCATCGGCACGGTGCTTTTCGATCGCCTGCAGTGTGCCGACGACATCGAACAGTACCTGCGGGATGATTGCGCCGCCGACGAACAGCACCGACAGCATGCCCTCGACGTAGCCATAAACGTGGTACATCGGCAGCGAGAAAAGGATGCGTCGCGCGTCCTGGAAGCCGCGGGCGTAGGCGCTGCCGTACGCGGTCCTGAGCAGCATGTCGTGGGTCAGCAGCACGCCCTTCGGTCCGCCGGTGGTGCCGGACGTATAAACGATGTCGGCGGTTGCCGCCGGATCGCGGTCCTCGAGCGGCCGCCAGGTTTCGGCGCCGGCACTCAGCTCGTCAAGCGACTGCACGTCGTCGCGCAGCGGCTCTTTGGAAACGGGGAAAACCACGACGCGCTTCAAGTTCGGCAAATGTCTGCCGCCGCCCTCGCGTTCCCATCCGGGCACGAGTTCGTCCAGCGCACGCAGGTAATCGAGATCACGAAACCTGTCCATCGTGACCAGCATCGCGGCATCGGATTGATCGAGAACGTAGCCGAGTTCATCACGCCGATTCAGGTAATTCACGGGTACCGAGACAGCCCCGCATCGTGATATCGCGTAGCTCAACGCGACAAACTCGGGATAGTTGGCCATGACGACAGCGACATGGTCGCCAGGACGAACGCCGGCGCCAGCGAGACCCGCGGCAAGTCGCTGGGACCAGCGCTTGACGTCACGGTAGCTGTAGCTGCGGTCGTCCGTGATGACGTACGGCCTGTCCGGGAACCGCTCCGCAACGAAGTCCAGCATCTGGTCGAGCGTTCGAGGCTCCCAGCGCGGGAACCGCGATTCAAGCTCGGCCTGGCGTTCTGCGAGTGGTTTCAACATCGGTTTCGGACCGCCACCTTGCGCGTCGCTGCCAGACGCAGACAACAAGCAACGACTGCCCGGCCTGGCATTGATTATCAGTTTAGTCGTTTGAATCCTTGTCGCGGGAGGCCAGGTAGGCTTCCCAGTAAGTGCGATGCTCGCTGAACGGTTTGTCCCGCGCACGCACCGCCGGGCGCACGCCGCCCTCGCGCCATACTTTGGTGAAGTCGTCCATGCTCGGGCTGGAAATTCCCAGCGCGTCGAGGTCGTTGGCGGCTGCCATTGCCGCCGCCATGCCGGTGGCTTCATACCAGCGGTTCGTGACTTCCTTGTGCGAGTAGATCGCATCGAGTGGGACGTTCGCAACGCGTTCCGCGTACGCTTGTGCGACGGCTTCCACTTCGTCGCGCGGCACGGCACGGTTGACGAGACCGAGTTCCGCCGCTTCGGTACCGGTCATGTTGTCGCCGGTGAACAACCACTCCTTGGTTTTCCGCATCCCCATGTGGATCGGCCAGAACGCAAATACGTGCAGTTCACCCATCGCGCGTGCTTCGGGCTGGCCCAGACGTGCGTCATCGGCGCAAAAAACGACGTCGAGCACGCCGATCAGGTCGAGACCGCCGGCGACACAGTGTCCATGGACGACACCGATCGTGGCCTGGCGCAGCCGGAACAAGCGCATCCAGCGCTCGCGGGACAGGTGAAATTCGCGCCGCGACCAGACCGGGTGACGGCGATGAGGCCGGCGCTGAATATCGTTAATCGCGCTGTCCGCATCCCACAAGTAGGAAAACTCGTTCAGATCGTAGCCGGTGCTGAAGTGATTGCCGTTCGCCTTGACGATGAGCACGCGGGTATCGTCGTCCTCGTCGAGGTCGTCCATCACCAGGTCGAGTTCGTCGCGCAACTTCCGGGACAGGGCATTGCCTTTCTCCGGGCGGTTCAACGTAACCGTGGCGATGCGGTCCTGTTTTTCGTAAATCAACGTCTCTAGCTTCATGTGGAATCTCCAACCGGCAGGCGCAAGAACAGCAGAACCACAGGGCTCCGCGGGCATATTTCAACATATGCGTTGATAATTAGCAAGGTCTGTATCGGGCCATGCTGCACCTCGAGTAAAATCAACAATAACGTTGAAAAGTACTTGAGGGCTGAGTAAACTCGGCGCATGAATGAGCGAACAAGCAGTTCGGCGCCGCGTCGACGAAAGGTCGACGTCGTCGTCGTCGGTGCGGGATTTGCCGGTCTTCGGGCACTCCATACCTTTCGCAACATGGGTATGTCCGCGGTTGTCCTGGAGGCGAGCGATGACGTCGGCGGCGTCTGGTACCACAACCAGTATCCCGGCGCACGATGCGACGTCGAAAGCTACGACTACTCCTACATGTTCTCGGAAGAACTCGAGCAGGAATGGCGCTGGAGCGAGCGCTATGCAACACAGCCGGAGGTGTTGCGCTACGCGCATCATGTCGCCGATCGATTCGACCTGCGCCGGGACATCGAGCTCAACGCCAGGGTGACGCAGGCCGAGTACGACGAATCGGCGGTTCGGTGGACGGTCGGTACCGAGGACGGGCGAAAGTGGGATGCGCGCTTTCTGGTGCTGGCCGTCGGCCAGTTGTCGACGACGAAATTCCCCGGGTATCCCGGACAAAGCGCGTTCAAAGGCGACATCTATCACAGTGCTGAATGGCCGCACGAACCGGTCGACTTTTCCGGCAAGCGGGTCGGCATCATCGGTACCGGCTCCTCCGGTGTGCAGATGACGCCCGTTGTCGCGGAACAGGCAAAGCATCTCTCGGTGTTCCAGCGCACCGCCAATTTCAGTGTTCCGGCATGCAATGCGGTGATCAGCGACGCCGAGGACGCGGCCGTCAAGGCCAACTACCGGCAACGACGGCTACGCGCGCTCAATTCGCCCAGCGGGTTGGGTTTCGTGCCGAACAAGAAGTCCGCACTGGAGGTGCCGGACGAAGAACGCGAAGCGACCTACGAGGCCGCCTGGCAAAGGCTGGGTTTCGGCTTTGCGCTGACGTTTTATGACATCCTGCTTGATGAAGGTGCCAACAAAACGGCGGCTGATTTCATTCGACGCAAGATTGCTGAAAAGGTCCGCGATCCGGAAACGCGGGAGAAGCTCACTCCATACGGATTTCCGTTCGCCTCTAAGCGACCGTCAGTTGATAGTGGCTACTTCGAAACCTTCAACCGCGACAACGTCTCGCTGGTCGATATCGGCGAGCACCCGATCCAGGAAATCACGGCAACCGGCATACGCACGACCGTCGGTCATCATGATCTCGATATCATCGCGTTTGCGACGGGATTCGATGCTTTGACCGGATCGCTGTTGCGACCGACCATCGTCGGCCAGGACGGCATGACGCTCAAACAGAAGTGGTCGGCGGGTCCGGTTACCCACCTGGGAATCGGTACGGCCGGATTTCCGAACCTCCTCATCATTGCCGGCCCGGGCAGCCCGTCGCTGTTGAGCAACGTGCTGCTTTCCATCGAACAGCATGTTGACTGGATTGCGGATCTGTTTGCGCATATGAGAGCGCATGGTCTGAATCGCGTCGAAGTGACGCCGGAAGCGGAGGCGAAGTGGATCGAGCATGTCAACGAGAAAGCCCAGACGACGCTGTACCCGTTGGCACGGTCCTATTACATGGGAGACGAGGTGCCTGGAAAGCCCCGCGTATTCATGCCGTATTCGGGCGGCGTCAGGGGATACCGGCGCATCATGGAAAGAATTGTCGAACAGGGATACGAAGGGTTTGAGTTTCGCCATGGCGATTGGTCGCTCCCGGGCTCGACGTCGCAAAGTCCCGCGCCTGGCTAACGGGATGGCAGGCGCCAACTGGCGCTAGTGCTTACCGCAGGCGCGAATCGCGTTTCCCAGTTGCTCGTCCAGGTCGGCCGCCTGGCTGAGCGCTGCATCCATCCACCAGAAACCATGCGCGGCACCGGGATAGAGGGTCGTGACGACCGGAACGCCGGCGTCTTCCAGCCGTTCGGCATAGGCGAGGCCCTCGTCGCGCAGCGGATCCAGCTCGGCGACGATGATCGTCGCCGCCGGTAAACCGGACACATCGGGGGCCTTTAGCGGTGCCGCCAGCGGATTGTCGCCATCGGCGGGCGACGGCAAATAATGACCCCAGAACCAGTCCATTGTTGCGCGCCCCAAAAGTGGCGCATTCGCATTCTCCGTGTAAGACTCGAACGGACTGTCAGCGGACGGGTACAGGACCGGATACAGCAGGATCTGCGCGGCGATGGCCGGCCCACCCTCGTCACGTAACACCAGCGTCGTCGCAGCGGCAAGATTACCCCCCGCACTGTCCCCCATCAGGATCAGGCAGTCCGGCCGGCCGCCAAAGTCCCGTGCATGGTCGGCTATCCAGCGCACGGCCTGAACACAATCCTGCAGTGGGCCCGGGAACTTTGTTTCGGGCGCGAGCCGATATTCGACGGATACGACGATACAGTTGCCGGCGACAGAAAGGCGCCGGCACGGCCGGTCGGCCGCGGCTATGCTGCCGAGTACCCAGCCGCCGCCGTGCAGGTAAATCACGAGAGGCAGCGATTCACCGGGCGTTGGGTTATAAAGCCGCGCGCTGACAGTTGCCGACGCGCCGGCGATTTCAAGGTCCCGGACTTCCTCGACATGCACCGGCGGAGATTGCAGGCGCGTCACTTCCTCGAGTGCGGCGCGAGCATCGCCCAAAGTCATTTTCTCGTAGGGCGCAATGTTGTTGGCTTCGAACCGCCGGACGAGACGCACCACATCCGGATGCGCACAGTCGGGCACCCTGACTCCGCCGTTTTCGGGACTCATCGCTAGCGTCAGGCAATGACAGACTGGAAATCTATCTGGACCATTTGCGGGGGCGCGGCACGGAACGACGCACGCTGCTCGAGCCCGTTGACGTAGGCCTCCAGGCACGGATGCAAACTTCGCCAGTCGACGTCCTTCGCGAGGACTTCGCCGAGCGGGGGAATCTTGTCGATCAGGAAATCGAGGTGCCCGAGTACGGCGCCTATCTCGATATCCGCGAGTGAGAAACTCCCGCCGACGGCGTAGGCCTTGCCATCGATCAGGCGGCCGATTTCACGAATGCCGCCGACGATCTTGCGCTTCTGGCGGCCGATCCAGGCCTTGCTCTGGCACTTTTCGTCACGCGCGAGCTCAAAATTGATCCTGACGATGGCATCCATGACTCCCACGCTCAGGACCTGAAACAGTTTCATGAGCAGCCGGTCGTCGGCGGTGTCCGGCAACAGTGAAGGCTCCGGATAATGATGCTCGAGCCATTCGAGTATGTACGACGATTCGTACACCGTTTCGCCGGTGTCCGTAATCAGGATGGGCAGCTGCTCGAGCGGGTTGTGTTGCGGTACGCGGGTGTCGGCGTGCCACGGAATGTCCCACTCGATTTCGAACGGAATGTTTTTTTCGGACAGGGAAATAATGACTTTCCGACCGAACGGGCTTGGCTGGTTGTTGATGAGTTTCATCATAATGATCTCGTTTTTCTGTCGCCGCGTCTCAGGGGACGATACGGTTGGTTGTCCTAGAGTGCCGTGTATCCGCCGTCGATGACAATCTCCGTTCCGGTTATGAATGACGATTCGTCACTTGCCAGGAACAAAGCAAGATCGGCTATCTCATCTGCGGTACCGACACGCTTGACGGGGTTCGCGTCAATAACGGCATCGATGTATTCCTTCGGCAGGCTGTCGAGCATGTTGGTCTTGATCGACCCCGGACAGAAGCAATTGACCCGTATGCCCTGGTCCGCGTATTCGACGGCCGCAGTCTTGGTCATCATCAGCACCGCGCCTTTCGACGCGCAGTACGCGATCATCTGAGGAAACGCGACCAGGCTGGCCATCGATGCCGTGTTGACAATCGCGCCGCCGCCGCTCTCGAGGAGCAGCGGGATGCCGTACTTCATGCCGAGAAAAACGCCGCGCGCATTGATCGCCATGATGCGCTCGAATTGTTCCAGGTCGTAGTCGGCCGTCAGCGCCATCTGTCCTTGTGTCCCGGCGTTGTTGCACAGTACATGAAGACCGCCGAATTCCGTTTTCGCAGTTTGCAGCATCGCCTGAACGTCGTCGGGGCTGGATACGTCGGCCCGAACCGCAATACAGTTCGGCCCCGCCGATTCGGCAGTCGAGTCCTGGCCGCCCGAAATGTCAGCGGCGACTACACGCGCACCTTCACGGCAGAAACGCTCGCAAATTGCCCTCCCCATACCGGACCCGGCACCGGTAACGACCGCGACCTTGCCGTCGAGTCTGCCTGCCATATCAGTTTCCTCGTTTCTCTAGTCGCCCGGACGTAAGCGGACGATCATGTTGTTGGCACTTTCCGTTCCGAATTCGTCCGGATCGCGCTTGCCGACCGGCAGGCTTGCGTACGTCGTCCAGACGTCGCCGCTTACCGGATCCACTTCAATCATACGAATAAAAGTTTCGTGCCTTGGCATCGGATAGTGGCGCCAGGTTTCTTCATCGATGTCGAATCGATAAATTCGGTCCGAATTCGACGTAGCCGCCCAGATCGCGTTGCGCTTTTTATCCAGCGTGACGCCGTACGGAGCGGCGCCCCGATCCGGAATACGGTAACGGGCGATTTCGAGGCCGGTTTCCGTATCGATTTTTGCCAGCTCGCTGCTGCCGAACAGCGGCACCCATAAGACGCCCTCTTCTTCCTGGATTGCGAGGCGGCGCGGGCCGGCTCCCCGAGCAAACGGCACGATACGATCGGCGGCCTCGATCTCGGTATCGAAGGAGCCGACCAGACCGTAAAGCTGTGCCCACCAGACGCGGTCGCGGGTCGTGTCGATCGCCGCGCCGTACAATAAAGAATGGAAGGATGTTTCGCCGCCCGTCATCGGCATTCGGTAGGTCTTGATGTCGCCGGTTTCGACGTTGATGCCCCACAGTTCGTTCTTGCCGAGATCGGTAATCCAGATGCGGCCCTTTGAATCCTGTGCAACGTGGCGATCGGAATTGAATGCGAAATCGTGCGTGACGCCGAAAAGCGTCCCCTCGGGCGGCGGATACAGCCGCCATTTTTTCGTATCGGTATCGAAGCGACCGATGTAAAAACTGTTTTCGAGCGCGACCCACAGGTTGCCATCGGCGTCCGCATTCATCGTGTGAGGGCCCTGCGAACCTTCGGCAGGAATGTCGTACCACTCGACCGATCCGGTGTCCGGGTCGAGCGCGCCGAGCCTGTCCTTGTCAGTTTCGACGAACCAGATGTACGGCGAGCCCGGAGCGATCGCGACTTCGCGCGTCCAGCCGAAGGTCGGCAGGACGAATTCGTCAATGCGGGTCTGCGCGTTGACGCCGTAGTCGCCGAGTCGCTCGACGTCGTCGTAGCCAGTAAACGAATCGAATTCGACCGGGAAGTTGTGTGCGAGATTCGGTACGATGACCGCCATGTCGCGCGGCGCGAACAGGCTGGTCTCGGGCTGCAGCAAGGCATCGTAGAACGCACTGCCTTCTTCGAGTCCCCAGCGAAGTTCGTTGTGCTCGCCGAGGCGCATCGTTACCCAGCGCATGTACTGCACCATGCCTTCCCACGCTTCTACGCGTGCATGCGACAACTTCTCCTCGCCGTTATCGCCGTCGCTTTCCCAGGGCTTTGCGGTGCCGTCGTAGGCGAGATCTTCGGCGGCGCGTTTCAACCAAGCTTCCGCACGAGCTTCCACTGGTAAGGCCGCCAGGCGACCTGAAAACGCCCGGACCCGCGGTGATCCGAGCTGATGGCAATTGGAACAGTGCAGCGTGCTCATGTGATAGGCCATCGATTCCGGATCGCCGCCGAGCCATGCCGAGGCGGGCAGCTGCTCGGCGACGTTCTCGATCGCTTCCATCCGCAGCCGAATCGACGCGCCTCGTGCATTGCTGTCGATGAATCGCTCGATCTCCTTCCAGCCGATTCGAAACGCGTCCACTTCGAGCTCGTCGACGCTGGCCGCAACGTCTTCCGCCCGGAATGTGCCGTCCGCGGTCGTAAAAACGGTGGTCGAATATGGCGCGGTCGAGGAGTCCGACAACCGGATACGCACGTAGGGTAGCGGACTTCCGGACGCGTCGAGAACGCGGCCGTCGATGTCGATCGCCCGGGCCTCGGCATGGAAGAAAAGTGCCGGCACAGACATAGCGATCGCAAGAATTCTGAAATGCACCATCAAGTGACTCCAAGCGTGCAAAGAGGAGCAGTGCGCCCTGCGCCGGCCCATGGCTGTCGTATTGTCAGGCGCGATCTGCAATCTACATGGTTGTTGACGCCGGCCCTGAATCTATCAACAGAGTTGTTGCCGCGTCAATAGGTCCACCCTGCGGCGCGGGTCAACACTGCCGCAGATTCCGGCGATGCGTTGCTGCGGTGGACCGCGAGGGGCAGCGTATGTTTCAGCCGTGCAAGGAAATAGTCCAATAAAAACAACACATTAAGGTAACAGCCACACAAAAATCACCATTGCTGTTGACAAAAATCTGCAAATTCATACAATCAACAGGCCAGTTGATAAAACTACGGCCAACTTAACGGGGATTCACAATGACCAATTTCTTCTCACGGTGCGTGATCACGGCTGCAGCTGCAGCTGCTGGTTTGCCGGCTGCGGCAAGCGCACAGAGCGTTACCTCAGGCGCTGTTCTCGAGGAAGTTATCGTAACGGCACAGCGACGCGAGGAAAGCCTGCAGCAGACGCCGGTATCGATACGCGTGCTCACGAGCGAGGCGCTGGCCGAGCGCGCAATCGCTTCCGAACTCGACCTGCAGACGAGCTTGCCCGGGCTTACGGTTAAAGCCGGACAAACCGCAAACCAGCTCAACTATGCGATCCGCGGGCAGACAATCGATTCCTTCAGCAGCTCGAGGCCGGCCGTACTGCCTTACTTCAACGAATTGCAGGTCGGCGGATCCGCTTCCACCTCGTTCTACGACCTCGGATCCGTGCAGGTCCTCAAAGGTCCGCAAGGCACGCTGTTCGGACGCAACTCGACCGGCGGTGCGGTGCTGTTCACGTCCGCCAAGCCGACCAACGAGCTCGGCGGCTATGTTGCAGGATGGGCAGGGGACTATAGCGACACGAAAATCGAGGGTGCGCTGAATATTCCACTGGTGGAAGACAAGTTGCTTATGCGTATCTCGGCGTTCTATCGAGACCAGGAGGGTTATCAGCACAATCGCTTCACGAACTCGAGCCTCGGCGACATGGAGCGCCAGAACGCCCGATTAAGCCTCACGTTCAACCCGACAGACAGGATTACCAACGAGTTCGTGTTCGATTATGCCAACGCAGAGGGCACGAACATCAGCAGCGTTGCCTACAATGCCTTTGCCATCGGCGAGGGCGCGCCGTTCGTACCATCCAACTTTCTATACTCACCGCTGGTGGACTTGGCATTCGGGGCAGGTGCGTGGGACGCCTTCCTCGCCGCACATCCGGGCGCCGATCCCGACGGATGGAACGCGTTCGTCGACAAGCAGAACCAGCGTGGGCCGTTCGACATCGACGTCGACGCGCCGAACTTTCACCTGTCCGAAAACATCATCGTCTCCAATATCACGACGATCGAACTCAGCGACACCTTGCAGCTGCGCAGCATCCTCGGCTACACCGACATCGAAAACTGGAACGCCTCGGAATTCGACGGTACGCCGTATCCTTCGGACGATAATGGCGAGGTCGGTCGCGGCGGCGAACTGGAACAGTTCTCGGCCGAACTGCAGCTCCAGGGCACCGCGTTCGATACTCAGCTCGAGTACGTGACCGGCATCTACTACTCGGACGAAGAGGACGATGTGTATTCGCTGAGCGTGCTGTTCGACCTGCTGCCTGCAGCGCCAGCCGTGGAACAGATCAATGCTGGTGTTATTACCAACGATACGATTGCTGTTTATGCTCAGGGCACGCTGGACCTGTCGGACCTGACCGGTTCCGAGGGACTCGCGTTGACGCTGGGGGGGCGCTTCTCCGAAGAAGAGGTAACGTTCGATCGCACAGACGCGGATTTCTTCATAACGAGCCCGGTGCCGCCCGGAGCGACTTACGTCGATCCGCTCAATGACACGTTCAACCAGTTCAGCTGGACGGCGGGCCTCGAGAAGCAGGTCAATGACGAACTGCTGGTGTACCTGTTTTCACGACGCAGTTATCGCAGCGGCGGCTTCAACTTTTTCGCACCGCCGGTGCCCGGCTTCGGTAGTGAAACCGGCGCCGAGTACATGGAGGAGCGTGCCACCGACATCGAGTTCGGCATAAAGTACCAGGGTGCGCTTGGCGATACCCCGTTCCGACTCAACACCGCGATCTACCAGATGTGGATCGACGATATCCAGCGATCCAACTACGTTTCGGTTTTCGGCAGCCTGGCCGGTATAACCGTCAACGTTCCGGAGGCACAGATCAAGGGCATCGAGATTGACGCAGAGATTCTTCCGACCGAGTGGCTGAGCCTCGGAGCCGCGCTGAATTATACGGACGCCGAGTTTACGAAGAACAGAGTTTCGGTTCTGGGAAATCCATCCGTCGAATTCGGTCCGTATCCGGACACGCCGGAATTCTCCGGCTCGATTTATGCCGACATGTCGTTCCCGCTGCAGAACGGTCTCAACGTCTTTTTCCGCACCGACGTCTACCACCAGACCGAGACCTATTTCAGCTCGACCGACGCCACGCTGAATCCCGGTACCCGAATTCCCGGGTACTCGGTGACGGATTTCCGGCTGGGCATCGAGCATCCAGATAACGGCTGGTCTCTGGCCGCGTACTTCAAGAATGCGTTTGATGAGACCTACTACGTGGGTGGCATCGGATTCAAGAGCCTGTTTGCGGTCAACACCGTGATCCCGGGACCGCCGCGTACGTACATGCTCGAAGCGAGATACAGCTTCTGATGGGTCGAAGCGGCCAGGGCACTAACCTGCGCTGGCCGCTTCAGCACAAACGCAATAAAAATAGAGGTAATCGGATCGGCGGCCGTGCAGCAGATTATCGACATTTCGATGCCACTCGAGAATGACATCGTCAGCGACCCGGAGGCATTCCGGCCGCGCATCACCTACCTGCGGCACCGGGACACCGTTGGCCAGATTGCCTCGTTTTTCCCCGGCCTGACCGAAGACGAGCTGCCTGACCAGGAAGGTTGGGCCTACGAAAAGGTCGAGCTGATCACGCACAACGGCACCCACCTGGATGCGCCGTATCATTTTCACTCGACGATGAACGAGGGCGAGCGGGCGATCACGATCGACGAAGTACCGCTCGAGTGGTGCTTTCAACCCGGAGTGAAGCTCGACTTCCGGCAATTCGAGAACGGTTACGTCGTCACCGCCGACGACGTCGAAAACGAATTAAAAAGAATCGGCCACACGATCGAGCCGCTCGACATCGTCGTCGTGAATACCCGTGCCGGCAGTGCTTATGGCACCGATCATTACGTCGAGTCGGGGTGTGGCATAGGCCGCGAGGCAACGCTCTACCTGCTGCAGCAAGGCGTTCGCCTGACCGGCACGGATGCATGGTCGTGGGACGCACCGTTTTCGCACACGGCAAAGAAGTATGCCGAGACCGGAGATGCATCGATTATCTGGGAAGGGCACAAGGCTGGCCGCGACATCGGCTACTGTCACCTGGAAAAGCTGCACAACCTTGAAGCGCTGCCGTCCGATGGTTTCCGCATTGCTTGTTTTCCGGTAAAAATTCGAGGTGCCTCAGCCGGATGGACACGGGCAGTTGCAATTATGGATGGGGCGGCACAATGAGTCCGGCGCCCGTGAATCGTGTTGATATTTCCGCGCCAGGCGCGGCTCGTTAAATAAGGGGAAGTCTTTATCATGGCTATGCCGACATTCAGGCTCGACGGTCGAACGTTACTGGTCACGGGAGCGGCAAGCGGCATCGGCGCCGGTATTGCACGCGGGCTTGCGCACTTTGGCGCGTCGGTAGGCTGCCTGGACCTCGAGGGCGACGGCCTGCATGCGACCGTCGCCGAGATTTCCGAGAACGGCGGCAAGGCCATCGCGTTGGCTGCCGACGTCAGGGACGAGTCGGGCGTAACCGAAGCCGTTGAGAAACTGGAATCGGAATTCGGGCCGCTGACGGGCGCACTCAACTGCGCCGGCGTTCACGACAACGCGGCCGCGGAAGAAATGCCCCGCGCCCAATGGCAGCGGCTCCTCGACGTCAATCTGACCGGTGTTTTTAACTGTTGCCAGGTTGAGGGGCGGGCGATCATCAGGAACGGCGGCGGCAGCATCGTGAACATCGGTTCGATTTCCGCCCACATCGCGAATCGCGGTTTGAAGCAGGCGCACTACAATGCAGCGAAAGCGGGTGTTGCACACCTGTCGCGATCGCTGGCTCTCGAGTGGGCGGAACAGAATATTCGGGTCAATGTGATCAGCCCGGGCTACACCGCGACGCCAATGGCGAAATCGCCCGAAGTCTGGGAGCATGTCAAACACTATATAAACGACATTCCGCTCGCGAGAATGTGCGAAGTGGACGAATTGATTGGCCCCGCTGTGTTCCTGCTCAGCGATGCGAGTTCGTACTGCACCGGCGTCGACCTCGTCGTCGACGGCGGGGCCATTCGCTGGTAACGACGCGGGCACAAACATGCCGCGCCGCAAGACCTACCAGCAGGCTGCAGGGACGGAACACATTTGCGGTTGACGTATAACACTGACTAAAGACGAAACAGGTAAAGCCATGTCAAACAAGATCTTATTTTTCATTGTCTGTGCCTCGCTGCTGTCGGCCTGCTCGAAGTCCGACGATCCAGCGGCCGATTACATTCGCGGCAAAGTGGTCAACGTTGACGGCCAGCCGGAGGCGGGCGTCTGGGTTATTGCTCAGACCGCGGACCTGCCGACCGAGTATCGCAAGATGGTCGTAACCAATGACGATGGGGAGTTCGTGCTTCCGGAGATGCCACAGGCGACGTACTCTGTCTGGGCTCGCGGCTACGGGCTCGCCGATTCGCAAAAGCAGCCGGCCGAAGTCGGAGACTCGCTGTCGATCGAAGTACGCGACGCAAAAGACGCGATGGAAGCGGCACGAATCTACCCGGCAACCTATTGGATGACGATGCTCGAGGGGCCGCCCACGGAAGACGTCGTAGCGTCGGACTACCCGTATCCGTCGAAGGAAGTCTGGCTGGGCCAGTTCAAGCTGAACTGCATTTACTGTCATCAGTTCGGCAGCGCGCCGACTCGCTTGCCGGCACTAGCGCTCTACGATTACGGCCTGCAAAAAGCCGGCACGATGGACGACGTTGCCGTGCAGCTGGATCGCGACATCCTGATGGGCGTGCTCGACAACTGGGCGAAAAAGATGGCTGCCGGTGAAACGCCGAAAGTCAGTCCGCCGCGCCCGCAGGGTATCGAGCGTAATTTTGTCATTACACAGTGGAACTGGGGCGAGAAATATTCTTATTCGCACGATGAAATCGCCACCGATCGAAGAAATCCGCATCTCTACCCGGATGGCCCCATCTACGGCGTCGACATCGGCAACGATCACTTGCTGATCCTGGACCCGGTTACGCACACGGCAGACCAGGTAGACCTGCCGACCTACGAGCATGCCGTAGCCTGGTGCAAGCAGGACTACAAGCCACTCGGCAGCGACGAAATCTACCCGTATGCCGCGAAATTGCTGGGCTGCCCTAACGAGGGCATTCACACGCAGCACCTCGGCGCGTACCAGAATCCGGTCAATCCTCACAACCCGATGCTGGACGACACCGGCAAGGTGTGGATGACGATGCAGGTGCGCCGCCAGTGGGGTGAGGATCTGCCGGAGTTCTGCAAGGATTCGCCGGTCATCGCCGAGAATTTCCATCACCGCCAACTCGGCTATTACGACACGAAGACGGGCGAAACCGTTCAGGTCGATACCTGCTTCGGTACGCATCACCTGCAGTTCGATGACAAAGGGGTGCTGTGGACCAGTGGCGACAGCCACGTCATCGGCTGGCTGGACACGAATATTTACGATCCGGAAGACCCGGCAAGTTTAGAAGCTGCCCAGGGATGGTCCGAGGGCAAGGTCGACACCGATGGCGACGGCGAGGGCGACAAGACGATCGTCGGTTTTCGATACGGCTTGATTCCGAACGACAGCGATGGCTCGGTGTGGATCGGCATGACTACGGGCGGCCTGTACCCGGCCGACGGTCCCGGATACTTGCTGCGTTACGATCCGGAGACCGATAAGCACGAGGCGTATCAGCCGCCGGCACCCGGATACGGGCCGCGCGGTGTCGAGGTCGACAGCAAGGGAATGATCTGGTCGCCGCTGGCTGGCAGCGGTCACCTGGCGCGCTTCGACCGCAGCAAGTGCAAGCAGACCTGGGGGACCGGCGACCAGTGCCCGGAAGGCTGGACGCTGTGGAAAACGCCGGGGCCGACGTTCGAGGGCGCCGACCTGAGCAAGAACGACGGCTCGAACGACATGCACTATTACGTCTGGGTGGATCGTTTCGACACGCTCGGAATGGGTGTTGACACCGTGATCTTCAACGGTACCAATTCCGATTCACTGATTGCGTTTCGACCGGATACGGAAGAGTTCACGGTAATACGTATTCCGTACCCGCTGATCACCTACACGCGCGGACTGGACGGACGCATCGACGACGAGGATGCCGGCTGGAAAGGTCGTGGCCTGTGGTACACGAACGGCCTGGATCCGGTCTTCATGTCGGAATCGGGACACGGCTACGTGGGTCACGTACAGCTGCGCCCGGATCCGCTGGCATACTGACGGGCGACCGCGAACCCATTACGAGCGGCCGTCTCGGAAGAGACGGCCGCTTTATCGCGAACGGTAGGATCCCGGCAGCGGCGTGCCGGGTTGCAGGTCAGGCGACCTCGAACAATCCGGCAGCGCCCATGCCTCCGCCGACGCACATCGTGATTACGACGTATTTGACGCCACGGCGCTTACCTTCGATCAGCGCGTGACCGACGAGCCGCGAACCGGTCATCCCGTAGGGGTGGCCTATGGCGATGCTGCCGCCGTTGACGTTATAGAGTTCCGGGTCGATGCCCATTTCGTCGCGGCAGTACAGTGCCTGGCACGCAAATGCTTCGTTGAGCTCCCATAGACCGATGTCACTGATTTTCAATCCGTGCTTCTCGAGGAGTTTCGGGACCGCGTAAATCGGCCCGATACCCATTTCCTCGGGTGCGTTTCCCGCGACCGCCATGCCACGGTAGATGCCGAGCGGCTCCAGCCCGCGTTTTTCTGCCAGTCGACTGTCCATGACCACGCAGGCCGAAGCACCGTCGGACAGCTGACTCGCGTTGCCGGCTGTTACCGTGCCGCCTTCGATGACCGGCTGCAGTGCCTGCAGCCCTTCGAAGGTTGTCGAAGGGCGATTGCCCTCGTCCTTGTCGAGCGTCACCGTTTCTTCGGACACTTCGCCGGACTCTTTGTCTTTCACCAACTTGGTCGCCGTCAGCGGAACGATCTCGTCGTCGAATCGCCCGGCCTCCTGGCCGGCGGCTGTTCGCTGCTGCGACGACAGCGCGTACTCGTCCTGTGCGTCACGGGAGATCTCATATTTTGCGGAGATGAATTCGGCCGTCTGCAGCATCGGCATATACGCATGCTCCGCATGCTTCAGGACATTTTCGTCCTGGCTCTTGCCGACCCAGTCATAGTATTGATGCTGGATTTCCGAGATGTTGTCCTGGCCTCCGGCGACGACAACCTGCATACCCTCGACCATGATCTGCCGCGCCGCGATTGCGATCGCCATCAGGCCGGACGAGCACTGACGATCGATCGTCTGGCCCGGCACCGTGAACGGCAAGCCGGCCGCGAGCAGGCTGTTTCGGGCGATATTCGAACCGGCACTACCGGCCGTGAGTACCGTGCCGATAATGACGTCATCGATTTCTGCGCCATCGACTCCGGCGCGCTCGACCGCATGTTTTATCGCATGCGCCGCCAGTGTCGGTGACTTTGTGTTGTTGAACGCGCCGCGAAAGGCGCGGCCGATGGGTGTTCTCGCTGTCGCGACAATGACTGCATCTGTCATCTGATGGTTTTCCTTGTTCCGCTGATTGAGTGAAAGGCCAGAAATGTGTTCCCGGGCATCAGCTGCCAAGCTCCACTCGTCCAAGCCGATAATATATTCAACAGACCTGTTGATCAAGTGCCGAAACGCAGGTTACAGGGCGTAAAAAGGGGACTTTCTGTTTTTTTGCGAAAAAGCAGAATGTCCCCGTTTGTTGGCGTTGGCGTCGTTGCCGCCGTGATGAGGGCTTTAGGTCGACTTTATAGCGAATGCGGTTTGGAAAGCGCGGAAATTCACTGGTCGGCTTGATCGATATATTTCTTGCGAATGAACCGGGCGAGAGGCTTCTCGATCAGGTAGGTGCTCGGAATTGCGAGCGCCATAATCATCGCGATAGCAATCCAGATCTGATAAGGACCTATCACCGGATTAATCATGATGCTGACGTGCATGGCTATGAGCACGATGATCTGCCAGATGAAAATGGAGTAACCGGTTTCGCCGAGGAAGCCGGTGCCGGGCAGCGAAAAAAATCTGGCCATTACACCTCTGCCCCGTGCCAGGTCCAGAACGATCACCACGAAGAGTGGCATCAACAGTCCCTGGCGGATAAAAAATTTCAGTGGTTGCTCGATTCCCGGCGTACACGCAATGACGATAACGACGATAAAGGCGACATCGCCCAAGGCGAACCACGAAGAGCTCATGGGGCGCGCCTTGAAGCGGCTGAGTGAAAATATCCGTGTCATGAGCATACCCGCCGCAAAGTAGGGCACCCAGAAAATCGGCGTGTTGGCGACGAACATGTCGACGTTCATGCTCCAGGGCGCCCCTGCAGCTTGCCGAATGGCATAGCCCACTGTCGGGATGACTGAGATGAACGGCATCGCGATCAGGGCAATGACCGATTGCCGGTGAGTAAGACGGCTGAGGACACTCATGAGCCATGGCGTGATCAGGTAAAGAAAGACGAGCGCCGAGATGGTCCAGGTGGGCCAGCTCCACAACGGAATCCAGGGAGGAACCCAGGCCTGGACCAGCGCCAGCGTCGCGAGAGCGCTTGGTACAAGCGTACCGAGCGGCATGCCCTGGCCGAGATATAGAGGCACCATCATTAGCAGGAGGATGGCCATTACGATCAAATGGACAGGGTAAATGCGGGCAATGCGCAACAGCCAGAAACGGCGCCTGCTCATCACTAATTGTCCATCCTCGCCCCAGTAGAGATACGCCAGGATGAAACCGGATAGGAGAAAGAAAAGGCTGGTCGATACCCAGCCGTTCGACGCAAAAACTACAAAAGTTTGCGGCGCTTCATCGAAGCCGGACAGCATGTTTTCCGTGCCTTCAGGCTTCTCGCTGCCATAGAGCGAAAAAAGGTGGAACAGGAAAATGTGAAAGATCGCGAAAAATCGAATACCGGTGAGGGCGGGCATATAGTGTGCGTCCGCCGTCGCGGCAGAATTCTGACTCGGGTTTTTTTCTAGTTCGTGCATTTATTGCGGACCTCTTAAAAAAAAGCAGGGTCGAAAAGAATTCATGAAAATCAATAAGCGCTCTGCCCCGAAGCGCTGTGAGGCCTGCTGCCTGTCGATCCCTTGAAGAGTCGATTTCCTCGTGAGAAATTGACTCTGACCCCATTCTAGCCGTGGCCGTGCCACATTGTATCCTTTGGTTTCTCCTGATCGATCCCGCTTGCAGTCCGACTGCGGTGCAACGACACTTGCTGACTGACCTTTCAAAACCCCAGGCCCCCGTCCGATGATCCGCTTCCTGATTCTCGCTGTGTCGCTCATTACCGGCTCGGTGTTCGCCCTCGACGCGCCGCCGGTCAACGTCGGCACGGCCGAAGAACGGCCGATCGTTCGCACGGTGCGCGTGAGTGGCACGGTCACGTCGCCGAATGCCGCGATGCTGTCGCCATCGGTCGGCGGCCTCGTCGCGAAATTTAACGTCGATGCCGGCGATCGGGTTGCGGCCGGGGAAGTTCTCGTCGAGCTGGATGCCGAACTGCAGACGCTCGAACTGCGGCGTCGGGAGGCCGAACTGAGGCAGATTGAAGCAGCGCTGGCCGATTCGCGCCGCCGGCTGGATGAAGCCGAGCGCGTGCGCAGCTCGAACGCCATCGCCGAGAGCGAAATCGAGACTCGCCGCGCGACGGTAGAGCGGGACGCTGCGGCACTGGCGGCGGCGCAGGCAGCTGTTCAACAGCAGCGCTCCATCGTCGGACGCCTGTCGGTGAAAGCGCCGTTCGTCGGCGTCATCAACCAGCGGCTTGCGGCTGTCGGCGAATGGGTCAATCCTGGCGACGCGCTGGTCGAGCTGATCGAGACGGACAACCTGCGCTTCGATTTCCGGGTGCCGCAGGAGTATTACGAAGAGATTTCACTGCAGACGGCCGTGGACCTGGCGTCGGACGCGGCGCCGGGCTTCCGCGCCGAAGGACGTATCATGGCCGTTGTACCCGTGAAAGACGCCGGCTCGCGTACTTTCCTCGTTCGCGTCGCAGCGGTAAGCAATAATCATCCCGCGGTAACGCCCGGCATGTCGGCGCGCGGTATCCTGAAGGTAGACGCGAAACGCACTGGCGTCGTCGTGTCACGCGATGCGCTGCTTCGATACCCGGATGGCCGGCATGTCGTCTGGATCGTCGACGGGTCACAAGAGATCCCGGTCGTACGCGAGCGGCCGGTGGAGACCGGGCTGATGTTCGATGGCCTCGTCGAGATTCGTACCGGAATTCGGGCCGGCGACATCGTCGTGACGCGCGGTAACGAAACCCTGCAGGAAGGGCAGCAAGTCACGATCCAATAACGGGCCGGGAGCCTCGCACAGTGTTTGAAGCCATCGTACGCAACGGAATCCTGATGACGGTCGCCGCGCTGATCATCGGCGTGCTCGGCGTGCTGGCGGCGTTCCGGGTCCCGGTGCAGATGATCCCGGATCTCGAGGTGCGGACGATCTCGGTGCAGACGTCGTGGCCCGGGGCAACCCCGCAGGACGTCGAGAAAGAGATCCTGATCGAGCAGGAAGAGTACCTGCGCAATATCCCCAACCTGCAGCGACTCGAAGCGACCGCGTCGACCGGCCGCGCGACCATCGAGCTCGACTTTCCCTTCGGCGTCGACATTACCGAGACGCTGATTCGCGTCAACAACGCGCTGAACCAGGTGCCGTCGTACCCGGTCAACGTCGACGAGCCACGCGTGTTCGCGAGTTCGTTCTCCGCCAACTCGTTCATGTACTACGCGATCTTTCCCGAAGAGGGCAACCCGCGCGGTCTCGACATGGACATGATGCGGGACTACATCGAGGACAATGTGCGGACCCGCCTGTCGGGCGTGCCCGGTGTGTCGGAGATCAACGTCTGGGGTGGTGCCGAGCGGCAGGTGAAGATTCTCGTTGATGCAGCCAGGCTGGCGGACCGGCGCCTGACCGTAGGCGACGTGCGCGATGCGATACGAAGCCGCAACCAGGACGTGTCCGGCGGCGAGATCGAGAGCGGCAAGCGGCGCTACCTGCTGCGAACGGTCGGGCGTTACGATGACCTGCAGACGCTCCGGGAAACGATCGTCGACCGCCGCGGCGACGTGCTGATACGGCTGGAAGACATCGCAGAGGTCGAGTTCGACCACTTCGAGATCAGCAACCTGGCGTACTTCAACGGCGAGCCGCAAATTACGCTTGCCGTCAATCGCGAACCCGGCTCGAACGTCATCGATATCAAGTACGCCGTCTTCGACGAGGTCGAGGCGGTGCAGCGTGAATTGCTTGCACCGGCCGGCATGCGCATCTCGCTGATGGCCGAGGATGCCGGCTACGTCGAGGCGTCGGTGCGAAACGTCTGGATCAATCTCGGGCTCGGCGCGATCCTCGCGACGCTCGTTATGTACCTGTTCCTGCGCTCGGCGCGGGCGACGGCCGTCGGCGTCATCGGCGTGCCGCTGTGTACGATCGCCGCATTCATCGGGCTGTTGGTCACCGGCCGCACGATCAACGTGATTTCGCTCGCCGGCGTCGCGTTCGCGATCGGCATGACGCTCGACAACAGCATCGTCGTCATCGAGAGCATCGAACTGGCCAGGCGGCGCGGGCTGGATCGCATCCGGGCGGCGGTCGAGGGCGTCAGCAATGTCTGGTCGGCCGTGCTGGCGTCGACGCTGACGACGATACTGGTCTTCACGCCGGTGCTGTTCATCCGCGAGGAGGCCGGGCAGCTGTATTCCGACATCGCGATCGCGATATCGTCAAAGAACCTGGCGTCGATGCTCGTCGCGATCACGCTGATACCGACGGCCAGCGCGCGGCTCGAGTTCGGCACCGAGAACCTGAAGCCGTCCGCAACGGCGGAATCGATTCGCAATTGGATACTCTCGCACGTCAATACCGTCATCAGTACTTCACGCGCGCGCTGGATGACGATCGGCGCCACCGTCGGCCTCAGCGCCGCGGTCATATTCCTGCTGACGCCGCCGGCCGAATACCTGCCGGAGGGCGAGGAGCCGAAAGTCTTCGCGGCGATGAATGCGCCGCCGGGTTACAACATCGAGACGATGGCGGGCATCGGGCTCGACGTACAGGATTACTTCCTGCCGCACGTCGGTGCGGATCCCGACAGGTTCGACGACGGCGAGTCAGCGGTGCCGGCGATGAAATACATGAACCTCCGTATCGATCCCGGCGGCATGCGCATCATTTCCGAGCCCGTCAATCCAGCGCACATCAACGCGCTGATGGACGCGATCACGGCGAAGTACAGGACGTATCCGGGCATGCGTGCGTTCGCCGCCCGCGGCTCGATCATCAGCAGCAACGACGGCGGCACGCGCAGCATCAACCTCGACATCTCCGGCCCGAACCTCGCCGTCATTTATGACACGGCGCTGGCGGCCTACCGGCGTGCGCAGGAGGTGTTCGATAACCCGCGGATCCAGTCGAACCCGTCGTCGCTGTCGCTGGCGCAGCCGCTGGTCGAGATCCGGCCGGACTGGAATCGTGTGGCTGAACTGGGCATGGACGCGGGCGATGTCGGCTATACGGTTGCGGCACTGACGGACGGCGCGTTCGTCGACGAGTTTTTCCAGGCCGACGACAAGATCGACATTTACCTTTACGGGCGCTCTGGCGGCAGCACCGATCTCGACGAACTGGGTGAGGTGCCGGTGTACACGCCGCAGGGCACGGTACTGCCGCTGTCGGCGCTGGCGACGATCGAGGAAACGGTCGACACGAGCACGGTCCGTCGCGTCAACGGCCGGCGCACGGTGACGCTTAACATTATTCCGCCGCCAACGATCCCGCTGGAAACCGGCGTCGACATCGTGCGCGCCGACGTCGTCGGTTATCTGCGGGACAGCGGCAGCGTGCCGCAAACGATCAACATCGACATTTCCGGCGCCAGCGACCAGCTCGACGCAACGAAAGCGGCGCTTGCCGCGAACTACCCGGTCGCGCTGGTCATCGTATTCCTGCTGCTCGTCGCGATCTTCCGCCACTGGGGTTACCCGCTGCTGATCATGACGACGATTCCGCTCGGCATCGCCTGCGGCATCGTCGGACTCGCCCTGCTGAACGGCGTCGGTGCACTGTTGCCGCTGGTCGGGCTGAACCCGGTGCACCAGTCCTTCGACATGATCTCGATGCTCGGCTTCCTGATACTGATGGGGACGGTCGTCAACAACCCGATCCTGATCGTCGACCGGGCGATCCGCTACGCGAGGGAATCCGGCGCTACGACACTGGAGGCGGTCAATCATGCTGTCGAAGTCAGGTTGCGCCCGATTGCGATGTCGACACTGACGACGATCTGCGGGCTGTCGCCGCTGGTGTTCATGCCGGGCGAGGGCACAGAGCTCTATCGCGGCGTCGGCGTCATCGTGCTGTTCGGCATTATCGGCGCCGCGATCGTCTCGCTGACGATGCTGCCTGCGCTAACGGTAACGGCGCTCGACTGGCGCCGCGAGTCACTGACGCCGGCAGCGAACAGGGCGTAAAGAATTCAACGCCCAAGGCGTCAGGATGGCGGGCTTTTCGGCGAATCGAGTGTCAACATGGCTGTCCGGCAAGTCATTGCCGACAGATACTAATGCCGTGTCCGGTGTTACGGGTGCTTGCAGGTAGCGCCGCCGCCTAACGAACTGGGCGGTACCAGATCGGTGACGACCAGGCCATTTCCTGGATGACCTTCGGTACGTCGGAGTCTTCGCTGCAGACGTCGGGACGTTCGTCGGCGTCGATGCGCAGGCAATCCAGCAGGCTCCAACGCGGGCTCGGATTCTCAATCGCCCTCAGGTAATAGTAGGCAGGCTCCGCCGGATCGAAATCGGGATCCTCGAAGACGGCACACAGTTCTTCATGACCGTCGCCGTGTCGCTCGCCGGTTTCGAGGTCGACACCCGCGCCGTTGTCGGGCGTGCCGTCCACGGTGTGCACCCGGTAGCGTTTGCGCCCATCGGCATCGAGCCAGCCCTTGACGATCTGCAGTTGTTGCAGTGGCGCGGAGCCGGTTTTATCGGCGCGGGCAATTGCGAGAAAACGCGGTCCTGCGTCGGCTTCCGGCGCCGGCAGATCAGCCCCCATCGGTACGCCGGCAGCATAGCCGCGCCGCACCCTGTCCTCTGCCGTGCACAGTCCCTTGTCAAATCCCCAGCCACCGAACAGCCGCGGCTCGATGCGCGGACCGCTGGTGCCGAACACCTCGCGCCGCTCGAGCGCTTCGAAGATCGCGTCGCGCGAATTCTCGACCGCCCATACCCCGGCGAGGCCACCAGGATTGCCCTCGATGCCGCTCGTCAGCAGGCCGGGCTGCAGCCGTTCCGCCGGCGTTGCCTCCTTTGACACGTGGCCGCGCCAGTTCTGTTCATCGGTCGCGCCGGGTGTCGACGTGTGCGTATCCGTGGATGCGATGACGCCGAGCCTGGCGGAATTGACGCCGAGTTCGCGTTCGTCTTCGAGGCCGGACAAAAGGTTCGAGCGCAGGAAATCCGTCTCGTCAACGCAGCCGCCGCCCAGCATGCCGTCGCGCCCGGTGGCGTCGCTACATTCAACCGTTGAGACGAGCACAGCGTCTGCCTGCAGCTGTCCGTCTTCCATGCTGATGCGTGTCGTCGCTCGGGTTTGTCCCAACCGGCGCACCGCCTCGAAGCCGCAGAACGCATCGGGCTCGCCGTAGATCGCGGCAAGCCCGTTGATGCACTCGGAGTTCCCCTTGTGCTGGAATATCTCGATGACGGGTTCGTGTTCGAGCCGTTCTTCGGCATGGGCACGCTGGTGCTCGACCGATGCTTCCCCGTGATCGTGATGACCGCCGAGGGGCTCGAACATGCGCCCGTTCGCGAGATTGCTGTTGTGCGGAATCGTGAGCCAGCGGCATCCGCCGGATTCCGGGCAGGCGTCCGCAAGCTGCGACCACAAAGAACGATCCGTCGGCGCCTCGATGTAGCTGACCGGTTCCGCCGGCACGACGCTGTTCCTGAAAATGACGTTGCGGTGGATGTTCGAGAGTCCTGGCGTACCCGTGTACTCGTAGCCGACGAAGCTGGTGAAACTGCAGTCCGCACTGCGGTCGTAAGCGTCTTCCGCTGCCGAGATCA
This sequence comes from Woeseiaceae bacterium, assembly GCA_041609735.1. Classification (GTDB taxonomy): domain Bacteria; phylum Pseudomonadota; class Gammaproteobacteria; order Steroidobacterales; family Woeseiaceae; genus UBA1847. The sequence continues at coordinate 34,038 of JBFIQH010000008.1, forward strand.
TTTCGCGCCACGGCCCGCGCGACCATTCCTGGCACAGCGCGCCGTCATCGCCGCACAGGGCTGGAAAACGCTGCGGCTCCTCGAGATTGACGATTGTGCCCAGCATCAGCATGCCCTGGCGCTCGCTGGAGCGATACTCGGCACAGAACGGCGTGTCGTATTTCGGCGAGCCCTTGGTCCGGCAAAGTGCACGCTCACCGAGAAACTCGCTGTGGTCGGTAACCGACACGAAGTCGAGCGGTTGCTCGAGACGAATTTCACCGACAGGATTGCCGTCGTTATCTAGTGGGAAAAACGGGATTGCCTCTCCTTTCGCGAAGCGATGCGCGTGGTCCGGGTAGGTTTCCAGGCTGTTCGCTGCGGCATCGAAGGAGTAAGCACTGTGGACGTGCAGGTCGCCGAACAGTGCGACGCGCTCCGGCGTGTAGTCGCGGCAAGGTTCGCGCTCTTCGGTGTATGTCACGAGGCGCGGAGACTCTGCCGGGCCCTCCGGAGTCTTATCACAGCCGGCGGCGAAAACGGCCACGAGCAACACGGCGGCATTGAGCCCCATGGAGAAACGACTCGATTTGGTCGATACCGAATGATTGCAGGCTGCCATGGGTTCTACCTCCGACTTTCTACTGTACTGAAGCCCCGAAACAGTTGCGAGCGCGACGTCGGTGGGGCTAGTCTCTACCAGTAAGCCATACGAGTTCTAGGGGGAGCGACAATGTCGTCAGGTATAAACAAGAGAGTTCTGGTCTCCACGCTGCTGTTGGCGGCGACCGCCCAGGCACAGGACAACGAGCAGCTGGTCCTCGACGAGGTCATCGTCACCGCCGCGTACCGCGCCGCCGGCCTGCAGGACGTGCCGGTATCGGTGTCTGCCGTCACGGGTGACACGATCGCCGCTGTCGGCATCCAGAAAGCCGAGGACATACAGTTCCTCGTGCCGAACTTCTCGATTACCGAAACCGGTATCGCGACCAATATTTTCATTCGCGGCATCGGTTCCGGCATCAACCAGGGCTTCGAGCAATCGGTCGGCACCTATATCGACGGTATCCATTACGGGCGCGCGCAACAGATTCGATCGCCGTTCCTGGACCTCGAACGTGTCGAGGTACTGCGCGGACCGCAGTCGATCCTGTTCGGCAAGAACTCGGTGGCGGGTGCGCTGAATATCACGACGGCCAAACCGACGGACGAGCTCGAAGGCAGCCTGATGGCATCGTTCGAACTCGAGGACAAGGAATCCGTTATCGAGGGCGTGCTGTCGGGACCGTTCTCGGACACGGTACGCGGACGAATCGCGGCGCGCTCGCGGGATCTCGGCGGCTACATATGGAATGCGACGCTGCGCACCGAGGAGCCCGAGCGTGAAGACTGGACGGTGCGCGGCACGCTGGAGATTGACCTGACGCCGGACCTCCTCGCGACGCTGAGAGCCGAGGTCGGCGAATTCGACGTTAAGGGCCGGCACATCGAGATCATCAACGAGCAGCCTGCAGTTGCCGGTCCGTTTACCGGGCTTCGATACAATGAGATTCTCAGATTGGTGTTTGGCCAGGATCCGAGCGTCAGCAACGTTACGCAGGACGATATTCGTTCGTCGAACGGCGATTTCAGCTTCAACGATTCCGAGACCTATTCGCTGACGCTGGACTGGGCGTTCGGCGACTATGAACTGAAATCCATTACCGCGACATCCACGTTCGAATACGACGAATTTTGTGACTGCGACTTCACCGGCGCCAATGTATTCGGTGCGGCCCTGCAGGAGAGCTACGACCAGTTCAGCCAGGAATTCCGCCTGTCGTCGCCGGTCTTCGACAATTACGATTACATTCTCGGCGTCTATTACCAGACCAGTGACCACGATTACGCCGACCAGATCATCGTGCCGGCGAATTCTGTGCTGGTGCCCGCAAACGGAGCCAATGGTCTACTCATCGCCGACACGCAGGCGTCGCGCGTCGCGTCGGTTGAAAATGACGTACTGTCGGCGTTCGCGCAAGTGAACTGGCGGATGAGCGATGCCTGGACGCTGCAGGCCGGCGGCCGAATCACGAGCGACGAACGCGACGGTCAACGTACGCTGACCGTCGTGTCGATCGACGGTAGTCCGCTACCGCCGGCGCAAGTAGGCGCGCCGATTGTGTATGCGGCCGGATTCGGCATCACGTCGACCAACCTCGCCAGCCTCGGTCCGACGGGCGCCTTTTTTATCGGCGAACTCGGCGCGCTGCCGGTGTCGGGCACGCGCGACAAAACCAAGTTCTCACCCGACGTCAAGCTGGTATGGGATGCCACCGACGACACGATGATGTACCTGAGCTGGGCGCGCGGCTTCAAATCCGGCAGCTTCGACTTCCGGGCGAACAACCGCAACTTCTATCCGGACATGGCCACGTCGTTC
>JBFIQH010000009.1:0-35231 GCA_041609735.1 Woeseiaceae bacterium
AATGTAGGCATCGGCATTTCGCAGGCGGCCATCCATGCCTTCGATATCGGCGTGCGACGTCATGGTCAGCAACCGCTCGCGGAGCTCGCGCTCGAAACCGTTGACGACGGACAGCACGAGGATCAGCACGAATACGGCAATCGCGATGCCGAGCATCGAGATCGCGGAAATCAGCGACACGAAGCGATTGCTCGAGCGCGAGCGCACGTAACGGTTGCCGATCCAGTACTCGTAACCGGCCAAGCTATTCGTACCTCAACGCCGCTGCTGGATTGACCAGCGCCGCTCGGCGCGCAGGGTACAGCGTCGCCAGCGATGTCAGCAGCAGCGCGGCGAGCCCGATCGTCAGTACGTTGATCCAGCGCAATTCGGACGGTATCTGGCTGACGTAATAGACATCGCCCGGCATGATCTGGAAACCGAGCGCGCGCTCGAGCACCGGTACGATAACCGGGGCATAAATCGCCAGCACGACGCCGAGCGTGACGCCGATCAAAACGCCGGCCCAGCCGATCACGGCGCCCTGTACGAAGAAGACCCGCACGACGCCATTCGGCTCCATGCCGAGTGTGCGCAGTACGGCGATGTCGGTCGTCTTGTCAGTGACGACCATGACGAGGCTGGCGACGATATTGAATGCCGCGACACCGATGATCAGCGACAGCAACAGCGACATCATCATCTTTTCAATACCGATGGCGCGGAAATAACTCGCGTTTTCCACGGTCCAGTCGCTGACGCGCGCGCCGTCGATTTTCTGCTGCAGCCGCGCCGCAATTGCCGGCGCCGCCATGACATCGTCGGCGCGAAAGCGCACAGCGGTAACTTCGTCACCCAGCGCAAGGATTGCTGCCGCATCACGCAGGTTGACGAGCGCGAGGCGCGCATCGTGCTCCGCGAGTCCCGCTTCGAAGACACCGCGCATGACGAATCGCTCGAGCACAGGCTCGAGCGTGCCGTCGCCGACCGGGCGCGGAATCAGCACGATGACGCCGTCACCGATTCTCGCGCCAATATCATAGGCCAGCAGCCGCCCGAGAACGATGCCGCGCGAGCCTTCGCTGAGCGCGCCGAGGCTGCCTTCGAGCAGGTTGATCTCTGCGCCCGACAATGACTGCTCGGCGTGCGGATCGATCCCCTCGATCAGAACCGGCTCGAGGTCCGGGCCGGACTGGATCATGCCCTCCATCGCAACCAGCGGGGCCGCCGCGGCAACGCCCGGCTCCTCGCGCACCCGTTCGACGAGCGCCCGCCAGTCGTCCGTGCGGCCATTCTCGCCGGTGACGTATCCGTGCGCCGACATGCTGAGCAGGCGTGCGCGCAATTCGCCCTCGAAGCCGTTCATGACGGACAGGATGACGATCAGCGCCGCGACGCCGAGCGCGATACCGAGCAGCGATATCAGCGTAATGAAGGACACGAATCGCGTTCGGCGCTTGGCGCGCAGGTAGCGCAGGCCGATAAAGAGTTCGTGGGGATTGATCATCGGCTCGCATTAAACCACAGAACCCCTGGCCGGGTACCGGCCCTAAGAAACTGTGACAGGGTTCACGCGCGCCGCAGTACAGAACAGTGTAAAAACCTGTTTGTACGCGTGTTTTTTGCCCCGGCCAGCAGTGCTATAGTCGTCGGGACGTAACCGGAGAACAGCAATGTCATTCCTGCGTAACACCTCGACGAGACTTGCCCTGCTGGCGGTACTGGGCGGCTTCCTGTCCACAGCCGGCGCCGACACGCTGGACATGAGCGGCACACAACCGGCCGCCGATGACGGACGGCCAACGCGCGGCATGACCCAGACCCGTGTCGAGGCGAAATACGGCTCACCTGCGGCGAAGCGGGCAGCCGTCGGCGATCCGCCGATCTCGCGCTGGGAATACCCGAACATGATCGTGTATTTCGAGTACGACCGCGTCATTCATGCCGTCATGAAACGCTAGGCGGCACGACCACGATTTCGTAAGGAAAACGCCCGGCCGGGCATCCCGGCCGGGCGTTTTACGTATAATCGCGTGCCATTTTCCACCGGCCCGACCCGTGCCCGATTACTTCGCCCTGCTCGACCAGCGCCGATCGCCCGCAACCCCCTCAAACCCGCAAACCTGGGGCCGGCTGATCGGTGCCGGTACCGCCCTCGCGGCCGCCGAATATGCGCGCCAGTCCGACGGACCGGTGCTGGTACTCGCGGAAGACGCGCGCCACGCGGACCAGCTCGAGGCCGAAATTCGCTTTTTCGCCAGCGGCGATTTCGACGTGCTGCATTTTGTCGAGTGGGAAACACTGCCCTGGGACAGTTTCTCGCCGCACCAGGACATTATTTCGCGGCGCCTCGCGGTGCTGTCGATATTGCCGGGATTCGGGCGCGGTGTCGTCATCGCGTCGGCGCAGGAGTTACTGCAGCGCCTGCCCCCGACCGACTACGTGCGTGCGCGGTCGATGTCGCTCACCGCGGGCCAGGAATTGGACCGCGACGCGTTCGTCGCCTCGCTCGTGTCCAGCGGCTATTACCGCGTGCCCCAGGTTGCAGAGCATGGCGAATTCGCCGTGCGCGGATCGCTTATCGACGTTTTCCCGATGGGCGCCGAAGAACCGGTGCGCATCGACCTGTTCGACGCCGAGATCGAAACGCTGCGGCATTTCTCGCCGGACACCCAACTGTCCGGCGCTGCCGTCGAATCCATCCGCCTGTTGCCCGCCCGCGAGATTCCGCTCGATGCCGACGACATCCGCGACTTCCGGCACCGCTACCGCGAGCGCTTCGAGGGACAACCGGGAAAATCGCGCGTGTACCGCGAGATATCGGACGGCATCGCGCACGGCGGCATCGAGTACTACCTGCCGCTGTTCTTCGAATCGACGGCGAACCTGCTCGACTACCTGCCGCAGAACGCGACGCTTTATCTGCCCGAAGCGATCGAATCGATGCTGGATGCGGCCTGGTCGGAGATCGCCGAGCGCTACGAACTCTGTCGGCTCGACAGTGAACGGCCGGTGCTGACACCGGAAGAAACTTTCTATAACCCGGACCAAGTCGCCAGCCTGTTGTCCGGGCCAGCGCGGATAAGCTATTCAGCTCAGAGTGTGCAGGGACGGAACGCCACTAACCTGCCGACGCGCATGCCGCCGGCAATACGCATCGAGGCACGATTCGAGGATCCGGCCAGCGCGCTGATGACTTTTGTTGACGAGTTCGGCGGGCGCGTCTTGTTGACCGCCGAAACCGCCGGCCGCCGCGAACAGACCCTCGACCTGTTGCGCGGCCGCAAGCGTGAACCGCGCAGAGTCGAAGGCTGGGGATCATTCGTCGACAGCGATGCCGAACTGTGCGTCACGATCGCGCCGCTCGCCGCCGGCGTCGTGCTCCCGGACGCCCGCATCGCCATCATTTCCGAACAGCAGCTGTACGGCGAGCGCGCCCGCGGCCGCAAGCGCCGCCGCCCGACCGACCGCGATCCTGAATCGATCATACGGCAGCTTAACGACCTGCAGCCAGGCGCGCCCATCGTGCACGCCGAGTACGGAGTCGGCCGCTATCTCGGCCTGAAGACACTCGAGGCTGGCGGCATCGTCGGCGAGTTCCTGCACCTCGAGTACGCGGATGGCGACAAGCTCTACGTGCCAGTGCATGCGCTGGAGTTGATCAGCCGCTATACGGGCGCATCGCCGGAAAATGCTCCGCTGCACCGGCTCGGCAGCGACCAGTGGCAGAAAGCGCGGCAGCGCGCCGCCAAACGGGTACGCGATGTGGCTGCAGAGCTGCTGGACGTATACGCACGCCGTGCTGCCCGTCCCGGCCACCGGTTCCGCTGGTCGGAGTCGGACTATCGGGCTTTTGAGAGCGGCTTTCCTTTCGAACCGACGGACGACCAGGCGAATACGATCGACGACGTGCTGAAAGATCTCGCATCGGAACAGCCGATGGACCGAGTGGTTTGCGGCGACGTCGGTTTCGGCAAGACGGAAGTCGCGCTGCGCGCCGCATTCGCCGCGGTGCATGGTGGCAAGCAGGTCGCAATTCTCGTGCCGACGACGCTGTTGGCACAGCAACACGGCGACAACTTCCGCGATCGATTCGCAGACTGGCCGGTTCGCGTCGAAGTGTTGTCGCGTTTCCAAACGGCCAAACAAGTCCGGGAGATCGTCACCGGCATGAAATCCGGCGCCGTCGATATCGTTATCGGCACCCACCGATTGCTGCAGCACACGAAGGACTTCGCGGACGTCGGATTGGTCATCATCGACGAGGAGCATCGCTTCGGCGTTCGCCACAAGGAAGCGATTAAGTCGCTGAAAAGCGAGATCGATGTCTTGACGCTGACCGCGACCCCGATACCGCGAACGCTGAACATGACGCTCGGCGGCCTGCGTGACATGTCGCTGATCACGACGCCGCCCGCGGAGCGCCTGGCGGTCAAGACCTTCGTCAGCGAATGGAACGACGTCATCATTCGTGAGGCGTGCCTGCGTGAGATCAAGCGTGGCGGTCAGGTCTTCTTCATTCACAATCGTGTCGAGGATATCGGCCGCGTCGAGGAGCGATTGAAAAAACTCGTGCCGGAAGCGTCGATTCGCATCGGTCACGGGCAAATGCCGGAACGCGAGCTCGAGCAGGTCATGTTCGACTTTTATCACCGTCGCTTCAACGTATTGCTTTGCACGACGATCGTCGAGAGCGGCATCGACATTCCGACAGCGAATACCATCATCATCAATCGCGCCGACCGTTTCGGGCTCGCACAGTTGCACCAGCTTCGTGGCCGCGTCGGCCGTTCACACCACCGGGCCTATGCATACTTGATCGCGCCGCCGAAAGCCGTCATGACGCCCGACGCGATCAAGCGACTGGAAGCCATCGACTCGCTGGAGGACCTTGGCGCGGGTTTCACGCTCGCGACGCACGATCTCGAAATCCGCGGCGCCGGCGAGTTGCTCGGCGACGAGCAGAGCGGCCAGATCCAGGAGATCGGTTTCTCGCTGTACATGGACATGCTGTCGCGAGCCGTCGAGTCACTGCGCGCCGGACGCGAGCCGGACCTCGAGGCACCGCTCAATGCCGGTATCGATATAAATCTGCACCTGCCTGCCCTGCTGCCCGATGACTACGTCCCCGATGTACATCTGCGCCTGATCCTCTACAAGCGCATCGCCGCGGCGAAATCCGACGAGGAACTTCGCGAACTGCAGGTCGAGCTGATCGACCGGTTCGGGCTGATGCCGCACGCCGCTCGTAATCTCGTCCGCATCGCCGGCATCAAGCAGCGCGCAACGGCGCTCGGCATCGAAAAGATTGACGCGTCGGACAGCGGCGGTTTCCTGCTGTTCGGGGATGAAAGCCACATAGACCCGGTCGCGCTCGTCCAGCTGGTGCAGACGCAGGGCGACGTCTATCGCCTGCAGGGCTCGCACCGGCTGCGCTTCAAAGCGCAGCTCACGACGCCCGATCGCCGCTTCGAGGCGGTTGAATCGCTGCTGGACAGGTTACAATTGCGGCCATGAAACTGACTCAGACAATCGCGCGTCGGCTCGGCATTGCCCTGATCGCCGCCAGCGGCATCGCGCACGCACAATTTCCGACCGGGCCCGATGAAACCGGTGACGCTGAACAGCCGCGTCGCTACATCGTCGAAATGATCATCTTCGAGTATGCCGAAGACGTCGGGCTGGGATCCGAAATCTTTGTAGCGAAACGGCTCGGACAAGATCTCGAGATGGCAGACATCGAGCCTGAAGGCCCCGTTGACGCGGAACCGGACGTCGACACCATCGACAACGAAGCGGTCGTTGTCGACCTGGGCGTGCAGACCCTGCCGCGCGCCGAATTGACGATGCACGAAACGCTCGCGCGCCTCGAGCGTCTCGATGCGTACCGGCCGCTGATGCATTTCGGCTGGTCTCAGGGGACGGTTGCAGAAGGCCTTTCGCCGGAGCTGCCGCTTGCACGTTTTGGAACGCCGCCCCCGGGACTCGACGGCACTCTGAAGCTGTACCTGAACCGTTTCCTGCATCTCGTGGTCAATATCGCCAAACTCGCGCCGGACGGCGCAGCGCAGGTGCGGACGAATCGCCCGACGATCGACCCGGCCGGCGGACGTTTCGACAACGCTACGGAACGCACGACGTTTGACGGTGACTTCGCCCTGGACTACGAGCCGCTACGCTACCGCATCAGTGAGGATCGCATCATGAAAAACGGCGAGACGCGATACTACGACCATCCGAAATTCGGCGTCATTGCAAAGGTCACTCGCGTGGAAAATGCTGACGAGGCAGCGTCAACCGGATTCTGATTCCATCCGGCGCACCGATTCGAGGAAGCTGCCTGCATCGTCGTGGTCCTGGCCGGCTGTCGTAACGCTGACGTAGTGCGAAACCGTTACGAACCTGCCCTTCGACGAACGCGGATGGTGCAGCCCGAGGTCGCGCACCGATATCGCGATTTTTTTTGCAAACTCCCTGACGCCGTCCTCATCCGACGCGTGCGACAGCACGATAAGGCGCGAACCGTCGAGGGCACCGACAACGTCGCTGGCGCGGCGCAAGCAACGCCGTACAGCCTGGCCCACGCGCCGCACACACGAATCCGATGCGTGGCGTCCGAAGACGTCGACGTAGGCGCTGAAATCGTCGAGGGAAAACAGCACCAGCGCGAGCGTGCTTTTCTCGCGAGATGCCACGGCCCAGTCGTGGTCGAGAACCTCGCGGAACGCGCGGTCGTTGAGCAGCCCGGTCACCGGGTCCTCGCGCGTCAGATCCCGGATGCGCCGTTTCGCCTTGATCAGTTCCTGTCGTGCCGCCGAACCGAGAGACGCGCGCGAGGCGCCACCGCGAAAGATCACGGCATGAAATCGCGCACTGTCCTCGTCGGGCAGGCTCAGTGGTTTCAGCAGCAGCAGGTATTCGCGGCCACCGGTCTCGACCGGAAAGCTGGTCTCCTGTCGCGCACGGACTGACTCGCTGATTTCGAGGGCAAGGTCACGGCCAACCAGCGCTTCGATAACGTCGGCGAAAGGCCGCTCCATCGCATCCTTGCTGCCGATATCACTGCAGGCCTTGTTCGCCAGCACAACCGGCCAGTCGTTGTCGTCCAGCCGAATGATCATCGTCGGTTCCGATGCAGCGTCGACGACTTGCTCCAGTATTTGGCGATCGATCGCTTTCACGCCGACACCTCGACATAAGCCTCGACAACGCGCATCGCCGCCGCTCGCGCGGCCGCAGAGTTGATGGCGACATCGGCATGAATCGAGCCCGAGCCACGGCCCGCCGCGGGATTGACGACAAGCGCGAGCACCGCATAGTCGATATCGAGTTCCGCCGCCAGTGCCGCCTCCGGCATCGCCGTCATGCCGACATAGTCGGCACCGTCCCGTTCGAGTCGATCGATTTCGGCCGCCGTTTCCAGTCGTGGTCCTTGTGTCACTGCGTAAACGCCGCCGTCGATACAGTCGACCTCGGCTGCTAGAGCTGCCCGGACCAGTGCCTGCCGCAGCGTTGCCGAGAAGGGATCGGTAAATTCGAGGTGCCTGACGCCCGCGGCACGACCGGTCGCGAACGTGTGCTCACGACCCCACGTGTAGTCGATAAGTTGGCGCGGCAAGGCTATCGTGCCGCACGCCGCGATGCCGGTAATTACGCCGACCGTATTCAACGCGATGATCGATGATGCCCCGCTCGCGTGCAGCGCCGCGATGTTGGCCCGGTAGTTGATCGCATGCGGCGGAATGTCGTGATCCTCGCCGTGACGCAGCAGTATAGCCACGCTCGTGCCGTTGACGTCCCGGCGATACAGGCGAGACGATGGCGCTCCGTAATCGGTATCGACCTTAGCGGCCGGCAGGCCATCGACTGCGTCGCTGCAGCCGGACCCCAGCACGAGCCCGATCGTGGGTCCGTGATCAGGCATCCAGCGTCAGCTCCGGCGGATCGGTCCAGCCCGACAGCTCGGTGCTCGCTTCCTGCCACTCGTCGCTGGCCAGCAGTGTTTCGCGTAACGGGTGGCCGGTACCGTGCAGGCGCGCCAGCCGCACGAGCGACAGCGGATTCGAGTAGTCATTCAGGGCGGTCACCGTCTGCCGGGCCGCCGGCCGGTCGTTACAGACCAGCACCATGTCGCAGCCGGCCTCGAGTGCCCTTTTTGCACGCACCACCATCGTTCCGTAGCCTCGCGTCGCTTTCATGCAGAGGTCGTCACAGAATACGGCGCCGGTGAAGCCCAGTCGTGTACGCAGTTCTCGCTGTATCCAGAAACTCGAAAAGCTGGCGGGCATATCGTCGACTTCGTGGTAGACGACGTGGGCCGTCATCACGCCAGCGATCAAAGAATTCGAGACCAGTCGCTCGTAGGGCTGCATGTCGTCGAGGATGTCGCTGTAGTCGCGGCGGTCCACCGGTAGCTTGACGTGGGAGTCGGCGACCACGGCGCCATGGCCCGGGAAGTGCTTGGCGACGGCTGCCATGCCGGCGCTGCGCAGACCGCGAGCGAACGCGGCTGCGAGGTCGCCGACGACGTCGGGACGCCGATGAAACGAGCGATCGCCGATAATCTCGCTGACCCCCCAGTCGAGATCGACGCACGGCGCGAATGCGAGGTCGATGCCGGCAGCCCGGAGCTCTGAAGCTATCAGCCAGCCGGCTCGCCGTGCGAGGCGCTCCGCGTTAGCGCGATCGCGCCGGTACTCGTTGCCGATCAGGCGCATTGGCGGAATCGCCGTGAACCCGTCCCGAAAGCGCTGCACGCGGCCGCCCTCGTGATCCACGGCGACGATCAGCGGCGGGCTGCGCAGCGCACGGATGTCGGCAACGAGGTCGATCAACTGCTCGGGACTCGCGTAATTGCGCGCAAACAGGATGACGCCGCCGACGGCCGGTTCGCGCAGCAACTCACGGTCGGCCGGCGTCAGGCGCTGACCGTCGATATCGAGCATAACCGGGCCGAGGGACATTGGCAGACGATAAAAACTTTATTAAGAAAACACAATAAATAACTGTTTAAAATGAAAAAACTGCGACAGATTCGACATGGGCCGTGTGTGGAAACATGTCGATGATACCGGCCGCCTCGAGCGTGTAGCCCTGCTCATGGACCAGCAGGCCCGCATCGCGAGCAAGCGTGCCGGGGTGGCAGGACACGTACACGATACGCCGAGCGCCGATCGTTCGCATGTGGCCCACGACCTCGGCAGCGCCGCTGCGCGCCGGGTCCAGCAGGACCCGGTCCCACCCGGAAGTCAGCCAGCCCTCGGTACCGTCAATCGCGGCCAGGTCGGCAACGCGGAAGTCCGCGTTACCGATCGAATTGTGCTCGGCGTTCGCCTGCGCACGCCGGACCAGCGACGCCTCACCTTCGACGCCAAGCACCGCTTTCGTCCGGCGTGCGAGCGGCAGCGAAAAATTGCCGATGCCGCAATAGAGGTCGAGCACACGGTCACCCGGTTCAGCGGCGAGATAGTCGATCGCTGCGTGCACCATGCGTCGGTTGACCTCGCCATTGACCTGCACGAAATCGGTCGGCAGGAACACTATCTCGACGTCGAACTCGGGCAATGCGTAGCGGAGCGGCGGTGGCTCGTCCGAAGGCCAGAGCGGTGCTATCGAGTCGAGACCGCCCGACTGCAGCCACACCTGCAGGTCGAAGCGCCGGCCGAACGCCTCGAGACGTTGTCGATCCTCCGGGCTCGGAGGATCGAGGACCCGGAAAACGAGCGCAACGGCATTGTCGGCGACGGCAACCTCGATTTGCGGCAGTCGGGCGCGAATCGACAGCGTGCCAATGAGCTCGGAGAGATCCGCGATCAGCGCATCCACCGGAGCGACCAGTACCTCGCAACGCTGCATATCGGTGATGAACGGCGCATGGCGTTCACGAAACCCGACGAGCACCCTGCCCTTCGCCGGCACGTCCTTGACGGCCAGGCGTGCGCGCCGCCGGTAGCTCCACTCGTCGCCGGTCAACGGCGCCAGCCAGGTTGCGGGCTCGACCTTGCCGATGCGGGCCAGCGAGTCCTTCAGCGTCTGGGCCTTGATCTCTCGCTGTTCGCCGATGTTGATGTGCTGCATCGCGCAGCCGCCGCAGCGGCCGAAAACCGCGCATTTTGCGTCGACGCGCTGCGGCGACGGCTCGATGATTTCAAGCAGCTCGGCCTCATCGAAGTTCCTGCGTCGCTTGCGCCGCTGGAATTGCACCTTCTCGCCCTTGAGCGCGCCGGCAACGAATACTTTCTTGCCATCGGTCGCGACGATGCCGCGGCCGTCGTGGGTTACCGCAGCGATGTGGCCGGTTTCCGGGCCGCGCTTATGACGGGCCATCAGGATTCGGGCCAGGCTGCCAGGAACTCCTCGAGATGCGGCCGATCCATGTTTTCGAGCGTCGATCGGACCAGCGCCAGTTCCTGCGCAAGGCCGGTATCATCGAGATTACCGCGCATGTGTTCGAAGCGCAGATAAACGAGCCAGGTATTGAGCACGTCCGTTTCGCAGTAGTCACGAATCTGCCTGAGACCACCGTCGAGCCACGTATCCCATACCTTGTCGCCGCTCATCCCAAGCTTGCCGGGAAAACCGAGCATACTGGCGATCTCCTCGAGTTTTGCGTTTGCACGCGGATTGAAGCCGGCCAGCACGTCCATGAGATCGACGTGCCGCCAGTGATATCGGCTCTGATAGTTGTTCCACCGGAAGTCACGATCGTTGTCGCCGACCTCCCAGTAACGCGGTGCCTGCACGCGATGCTTGAGGGCTCGGTAATGCAGAACCGGCAGGTCGAACCCGCTGCCGTTCCAGCTGACGAGATCCGGCGTGTAGCGTTCGATGCCGTCGAAAAAACGCCGTACGATCTCATCCTCGGCGGCATCCTCGTCACCAAGCGTCCAGACACGGAAGCTGTCGGCGCTGCGCAACGCGACCGATATCGCGACGATGCGGTGCTGGTGCAGCGGCAGGAACTCACTGCCGGTGGCCTGCTGGCGCTTGAACATCATCGCTGTTGCGACGTCAGCGTCATCGAGACCATCGAGCCCCAGGTGCTTGCGGCCGAATTCAACGTCGGGGATGGTTTCGATATCGAAAGAAAAACAGTGCATATCGTTACGGGGTCCTTGTTTCCACGATGGCGAACGCGATGACGAGGCCGGCGTCGTCGGTCAAGCTGACGTGACCATGACCGATGCCGAGACGATCGCAAACGCGTCGCCCGCGCTCCGAAAAAATAACCAGTGGACGACCCCAGTCGTTGGCGGTGATACCGACGTCGCGCAGCCAGATGCCGTGCGCAAACCCGGTTCCCATCGCCTTGGCTGTCGCCTCTTTACCGGCAAAGCGCATCGCCAGAAAACGGACCGGCGTCTTGGAGCGCCGAAACAGCTGCAGCTCCTCGGGCATTAGCAGCCGATTGACGAAGTGCTCGCCAAAACGCTCCCAGGTCGCCTGGATACGTGACAGTTCGACGATATCGGTGCCGACACCGAATATCATCCGCGCCGAGCCTCGATCATCAGCCGCTTCATGTCACTGACGGCCTTGCCGAGGCCGTCGAACACGGCACGCGAAATAATCGAGTGGCCGATATTCAGCTCGGTGATTCCCGGAATCGCCGCGACGGCCTGCACGTTGTCGTAGTGCAGCCCGTGCCCGGCATTGACAACGAGGCCGAGCGACTTGCCATAGCTCGCCGCGTCCCTGATGCGTGCGAGTTCCGCGGGCGCAGCGTCGGCTTCCGCATAGGCGCCGGTGTGAAGTTCGACGACCGGGGCACCAACGGCGATGGCCGCGTCGAGCTGCGACCGCTCGGGATCGATGAACAGCGAAACGCGAATTCCGGCTTCGGACAACTGGCGACAGGCACCGCGCACCCGGTCGAGATTGGCAGCAACATCGAGCCCGCCCTCGGTCGTTAATTCCTCGCGTTTTTCGGGCACCAGGCAACAGTCCTGTGGCTTCGTCCTGACGGCAATTGCAAGCATTTCCTTCGTGACCGCACATTCGAGGTTCATATGCGTCGTCATGACGGCCTGGATCTCATCAAGATCGCGATCCTGGATATGGCGGCGATCCTCGCGCAGGTGCACGGTGATGCTGTCGGCGCCTGCTTTCTCCGCGATGGCGACACCGTCCGCCGGCCGCGGATAGTCGGTGCCGCGCGCTTTGCGGATCGTCGCGATATGGTCGATATTGACGCCGAGGTACAGGTCAGCCATGTTGGCCTTGTCGTTGCTCATTTGGGGCCGGTCATTTTAGCGCGACCGCGATACAGGTCGACCAGAACTTTGCGGCTCTTGAGCTCGCGGCCGCCCAGGTGATGCGCAATAACGCCTCTGAACAGCCGGTTGGCCGCGCGCAGCACCTCGGGCTCGCTGAACCGGTGTTCGCGAATCGCGATCAGCATGTCGCCGCTGAAAACCATGTCGCCCGAATCGCGGCTGACCTTGACCGGACCCTGGTCATAGCGATATTCGTACGACGCATCGCGCTCGATATCTGCACGGCTTGACGCATCGTGTTCGAAATTCAGCGCATAGCCGATCAGCCGCAGCAATTCCATTTCGAAGTTCCGCAATACCGGAGCCGGGCTGCCCTGTGACGCCAGGTCCATGACGGTCTCGTGGTAGGCGGCAAATACCTCCGGCTGGGCATCGTGCCGGTGCAGGAAATGGAGGATTAGCTCGTTCAGGTAATACCCCGAGAGCAATCCGTCACCGGACAGCGTCACCGGTTTGCCGCTGAGCTCGGCGCCGGTCAGCGTGCCGAGATCGGACCGCATGACCCAGGACAGCGACAGCGGCATGAATGGACGCAGGATCCCTTTCAGGCGAGATTTTGCCGAGCGCGCGCCGCGGGCGACCAGCGCAACCTTGCCATTGTCACGGCTGAATACATCGAGCAACAGGCTCGAATCGCGAAACGGCCGGTAATGCAGCAGGAACGCTGGCTGCCCGTTGACGCGGCGCTCGACCGTCATGTGCCGGGATCGATACCGAGAGCCTGGAGATCCTTCTCGTTATCCGCCCAGTTCTGCTTGACCTTGACCCACATCTCCAGGTGCACTGGCGCGCCGAGGGCGCTCTTGAGCTCGAGCCTTGCTTCGCGGCCGATCATTTTCAGCCGACTTCCGCCTTTACCGACGACGATACCCTTCTGGCTGTCGCGCTCGACCCAGATCACCGCATCAATTGTGAAGCAGCCGTCGGCCTCCTCGAAACGCTCGACCTGCACCGTCAGGCCATAGGGCAGCTCCTGGTGCAGCATCAGCGTCAGTTTTTCGCGGATCACTTCAGCGGCCTGGAACTCGCGGCTTTTGTCGGTGCGCATATCGTCCGG
The DNA here is from genome assembly GCA_041609735.1 of Woeseiaceae bacterium. GTDB lineage: Bacteria > Pseudomonadota > Gammaproteobacteria > Steroidobacterales > Woeseiaceae > UBA1847. The sequence goes on from JBFIQH010000009.1 coordinate 13,312, forward strand.
AAACAGCGGCGGCGACAGCGGCAGATAGCGCGGCATCTGCCTGAGCAAGACGTCGAGGTTCGAGCCGTCCTTTGCCGACAGCGGGATCATCTCCTCGAATTCGAACTTTTCCGACAGGCTCTTTAGCGCGGTGAGGATTGCGTCCTTCGGGTGCACGCTATCAACCTTGTTCAGCACGGCAAATGCGGGTCGGCCCGATTTGCGAACGCGCGCCAGCACATCGGCGTCCTCTTCGGTCCATCGGTTCGCTTCGATGACGAACAGCACGAGATCGGCATCGAGCAGCGCGTTCGCGGCTGCACGATTCATTACCCGATTCATTGCTTTGCCGTCACTACGATGCATACCGGGTGTATCGACGAGAATGACCTGCGCAGACGCCGTTGACAAAACGCCAAGAATCCTGTGCCGTGTCGTCTGCGGTTTCGCTGTGACGATCGACACCTTGCTGCCGACCAGCGCGTTGATCAGCGTCGACTTGCCGACGTTGGGTCGGCCGACGACGGCGACGAATCCAGCGCGAAATTCGGCATCGTTCGTCATGACTGCTGCTGCAGAGTCTCGAGCATCGCGCGCGCCGATTTCTGCTCGGCCTGCCGTCGGGACGAGCCGCAGCCGCGCGTCGTCGTCTCGATGCCGTCGATCGAACATTGCACCTCGAAGGTCTGCGCGTGCGCCTGGCCGCTGACATCGACGAGACTGTAGTTCGGCAGATTGAGCTGGCGCGCCTGCAACCATTCCTGCAGCCGGGTCTTCGGATCACGCAGCTCCCCCGGATCGGGCAGATTGTAGAATTTGTCGCCGAACGCCTTCTCGATCAGCTGACGGCTGGCTTCGAAGCCTGCATCGAGATACACGGCACCGAATAATGCTTCGATGGCGTCGGCAAGTATCGAGGCGCGCCGGTGACCGCCCGTCTTGCGTTCGCCGCTGCCGAGAATCAGCCAGTCGCCTAGACCGATTTCGACGGCGAGGCGCGCCAGGGCCGTGTCCTTGACGAGCGACGACCGCAATCGGCTGAGATCACCCTCCGGTGCATTCGGGAATGCTCGGAACACAATTTCCGACACCACGGTATCGAGCACGGCGTCACCGAGAAATTCGAGCCTTTCATTGCTTTCGCCGCTGGCGCTTCGGTGCGTCAGCGCCTGCTCGAACAGGCCGGCGTCCCGAAACGTGTAGTCGAGCGTTCGTTGCAGCCAGGTTTGCGCTTTTTCCAAGCCGGGGTCCAGTTGACGGCGGGATGCGCCGAATTGCTAACGACGCAATTGTATGGACTTAACGGGCCGGACTCTAGCCATTGAGGGCGCGGCAGGCGAGCCCGGCAGCGGGTGAACGCCGCTGTTATCGTCAGCGGCTACATTTGATCAGCGTCGCACTTTCGTCGATTTGCGAAAATCCACGGTAAACGAGACGTTGGCGATAAATGGTGCCTTGTGCTCGTAGGCCGCCGTGACTTCAAACCCGCCTTCGACGGTCGTGATCTCGATATCGCGCGCAGTAATCTGCGACACGCTTTCGACGTCAAAGCGACGCACGATCGAGTTGCGGATCGCTGCGCGCGACGGCCCCTGGCCGTCGAATTCTTCTTTGACTCCATCGATGACGCCGACGATCTTCATGTAGTTCAGGTAGACAGGCGTCAGGCGAATCCCGGCGAACGCGAACAGGCCCACGAACACGACCAGGATTATGATGCCCAGCGTCGTCATGCCCGCCTGGCGGGCTCTCAGGGGTGTTTTGGCGCTCTTGATCATCCTTCTCACTCCGGTCGTACCTGCGGACAGCGGGCTCTGATCTGCTCACTGTAGAGCAATTTTAGCGGCCAAATCGTGACTGACACCACATAATTCGCCGCCGCAGCGGGCGCACTAGCGGATCGACGTGCCGATGCGGCCCCAATCAGGCCAGGTGAGGCCATCCATGTGCATCCAGACCAGCACGGCCTCGCCGACGAGGAATTGCTCGGCGATCACGCCAACCTCCGGAAATCGGCTGTCTGTGCTGTTGTCGCGGTTGTCGCCCATCATGAAATAGTGGCCTGCCGGCACCTCGTAGACACCATTCTCGCGCGACCCCGGAAACAGGATCTTGATCAGGTGGTCGCGGGTGTACAGCTGTTCCTCGTGCACCGACCCACCGCCACTCGCTGCCGTCACCGGTGGCTCCAGCATCATCGTTTCGCCATTGATCGTCAGTCGATGGCGATCGTAGCGAATAACGTCGCCGGGCAGCCCAACGACCCGCTTGATATAATTAATGCTCGGCTCACGCGGCAAGCGGAACACGACGACGTCGCCACGCTCCGGCGAACCGGTCTCCAAGAATTTCGTCTCGCTGACCGGCAGCCGCAGGCCGTAGGCATACTTCTTGACAAAGATGAAGTCGCCCTGCAGCAGCGTCGGCTCCATTGACCCTGACGGAATGCGAAACGGCTCGAACACGAACGAGCGGATAATGAGCACGAAGAGCAGCACCGGGAAAAAAGAACGGCAGTAGTCGACCAGCGTCACCCGGGCCGGCGATGCCGACTTCCATCGATCTGCACGCTCCCAATAAAATTTGTTGACGGCGACGACAACGCCGGTAAACGCGGTCAGCACCGTCAGAATCAATGCCAGGTTAAAACTCAAACCATCCTCACTTTTCTGCGCGCAGGACGGCCAGGAACGCCTCCTGCGGGATTTCTACCGACCCTACCTGCTTCATCCGGCGCTTGCCGGCCTTTTGCTTTTCGAGGAGCTTGCGCTTGCGGGTGACGTCGCCACCATAACACTTGGCCGTCACGTTCTTGCGCAGCGCCTTCACCGTGCTGCGCGAGATGATCTGCCCGCCGATCGCCGCCTGGATGGCTACGTCGAACATCTGCCTCGGAATAAGCTCGCGCATTCTGTCGACGAGTTCACGGCCCCGATGCTGCGCGTTTGCCCGGTGGACGATGATCGACAACGCATCGACGCGCTCCTTGTTGATCAGCACGTCGAGCCGAACCAGCTGCGCTGGCTCGAAACGCTCGAAATGATAGTCGAACGACGCAAAACCCCGGCTGACCGACTTCAGCCGGTCAAAAAAATCGAGAACCACTTCGGCCAGCGGCATCTCGTACTCCAGAGAGACCTGGCTGCCGAGGTAGCGAATATGCTTCTGCACTCCGCGCTTCTCGATGCAAAGCTTCATGACGCTGCCGACATGCGTATCGGGCAGGAGGATATTCGCGGTGATGATCGGTTCGCGTAACTCGGATATCTCGTTGACCGGCGGGAGTTTCGATGGGTTGTCGACCATCAGCACCTCGCCGTTCACATGCACGACCTGGTAAATGACGGTCGGTGCGGTCGTGATCAGTTCGAGATCGTACTCGCGCTCGAGGCGTTCCTGGACGATCTCCATGTGCAGCATTCCGAGAAATCCGCAGCGGAAGCCGAAGCCGAGCGCCGCCGACGTTTCCGGTTCGAAGTGCAATGCTGCGTCATTAAGGCGCAATTTCTGCAGCGCCTCGCGAAAGTTCTCGTAGTCGTCGGACTGAATAGGGAACAGCCCCGCGAAGACCCGCGGCTGTACCTGCTTGAAGCCGGGCAGCGGCGTCGAACAGGGATTGCGTGTCGATGTCAGCGTGTCACCGACCGGGGCACCGTAGATGTCCTTTATCGCAGCAATGACGAATCCGACTTCGCCGGTTTCCAGGTGAGCTCGATCCGTCATCTTTGGCGTGAAACTGCCGACGCGATCGGCAATGTAGGCATCGCCCGTCGACATGACCGTAAACTTATCGCCTTTTCTCAGCGAACCGTTGACGACGCGCACCAGGGATACGACACCGACGTAGTTGTCGAACCAGGAGTCGATGATAAGTGCCTGCAGCGGTGCGTCCGGATCGCCAGACGGCGGCGGAATCCGGCGCACCAGCGTTTCCAGCAGTTCGGGAACCCCAGCACCTGTCTTCGCGCTGACCCGCACGGCATCATGCGCTTCGATACCAATGACGTCCTCGATTTCGGCGATGACGCGATCCGGGTCTGCCGCCGGCAAATCGATCTTGTTCAGCACAGGCAGCACCTCGAGACCCTGGTCGATAGCCGTATTGCAGTTCGCCACGCTTTGCGCTTCGACGCCCTGCGCGGCGTCGACGACCAGCAGCGCGCCCTCGCACGCGGCCAGCGACCGTGACACCTCGTACGAAAAGTCGACGTGGCCCGGCGTGTCGATGAAGTTCAGCTCATAAGTCTCGCCGTTCACGGCCTGGTACTGCAGCGAAACACTCTGGGCCTTGATCGTGATGCCTCGTTCGCGCTCGATGTCCATCGAGTCGAGTACCTGCTCCGCCATTTCGCGGTCGGTCAGGCCGCCGCAATGATGGATGAAACGGTCGGCGAGCGTCGATTTGCCATGGTCGATATGCGCGATAATCGAGAAATTGCGGATGTTCTTCATGCTGTCTGCAGGGCCGGGAACCGGCGAAGTATACCGGTTTATGCCTGGTCTGCGAGTAAGCTGCTGATCACGTCGCGATCGAGCGTGTATTCGCAAACTTTCCTGCCATCGAATTTGACGACGGGAACCCGCAGGCCAAATGCCCGGCGCCAGTCGTCCCGCGTGTCGACATCGTGAACGCGAATCTCGGCGCGCCCGGAGACGATGTCCGCCAGTTCCTCAATCAGCACTTCACATAAATGACAGCCGCGGCGGGAGTAAACGTCGAATACCGGCATTCAGATCACGATCCGCGGCGTAAATCGCTGCAGGCAGGCAGTGTCCTGAATCCGCCGCCGGGCGAGCCAGCCGCCGGTGCCGATCCCGGCTAGCGCCGCGACGGCTGCCTGCGCATCGCTGCCGCCGAGCCACCAGGCAATCAAGGCGCCGAGTACGCCACCCGCGAGCGGCCAGCCATAAACGATTGCCGACGCAACCAGCAGGTCACGGGATTGCATGACGAGCTTGACCGAATCTCCCTCGTGGATGCTGGCACGCTCCGGTACGCGCACCGCGATCTGCCGCATCGTTTCCCGCTTGCCGAACAGGCCCGCGCCGCAGCCTTTGCCGGCAGCGCAGCGCGGGCACACGACATCCGCACTGACCTCGACCAGTGCATTGCGTCGACTGCCGTCGCCGCTGACGCTCAAGACTTTGCCGATGGTGGTGTTCATGACCGGGAATCAGGCCGGGATGGCTCAGGGTTCGCCGCTGATTTCCATCGAGTTTGCGATACGTTCGACCGTCGCTGCAGGGACCTCGCCAACTGCCGTGATGCGGTGGTCGCCGACAATCGTGCTGTAGGAATTCGACGCACCGGCCCGACTGCGTTTCGACAGGCGTTCATCGGCGTGCGCCGCGATGAAAACAGACACGCTTGCCAGCCCGTCCGAGTACAACAAGTGTGTTACGAGTTCTTCGCTACCCGGCATAATTTCGGCCTGCGACGAAACGAGTCGAAAACCGAGCGGCAGCGACGAGTTTTGCCAGCGATGGTCGACCACCTTCGCGACCTGGCGCTTCGGCTGGTTGTACCACTTGAAGTTCTCGGTGCTGTACGTCGACGTCAGCGTCGTTCCGACGATTTCGGGATCCAGCCGGATGTCGGCAAACTTGATTTGTTCCAGCGGCGCCCCGTCGGTGCCGATCAACTGGGTTTGCAGCGGAAATCCGGTTTCGGTATCGAGCCAGACTCGGTGCTCGTACCGAAACTCATCATGCGGCTTGATTGCGATCTGTACCGCAGTGCGGCCTGCGATGCGCTGCTCATCGACAATCTTCACGTCATACTCGTTACCGAGACGCAGGTTGCTCGACGGCAGCGTCGAAAAAAGCGTGCTCTGGTCGTTCCATTCCTCGACAAGCACGGACTTCTGCTCCGGCAGGATGCAATGCACTTCGTTGCCGTTCCTGATGATCTCCAGCCCATTGCCTTCCTGCGCAATGACTTTTTCACGAATAACGCCGTCGGCGACGGTATGTATAACTTTCAGCGCTTCGGCGTGACCGTCGGAAATTCTGAGGACGGTACCTTCATAGTTTGTCGTCTGCACGGCCGACGACATGCGATCAAGCAACTCGTGCGGACCATCTGCAGCGAGCGCGACACCGGCGCACAGGCATCCGGCGCCGCACAATGCCAGCAGCATTATTGCGGTGCGGGATTGACCGCGGGGTCTCATTCGGCGGTGCTTGTGTCCGGGCTCGACGCGCTCTCGTCGTCATCCGGCTCGGCAGCCGGATCCGGACTGGATTCCTCGGCATTTTCCTGTAACAGCTCGAGCGACGTGAGTCGCGCCCGGATATTATTCGCGCCGTTTTCCGACGCGATCGCACCGTGCATCAGCTCGTACTGGCGCAGCAGATCGTTGGCATCGGGTTGCGTCGGGAACGCAATCGTTTCCGCAACGACGTCCCTGATATCCGCGTCGACGCCATCAACAGCAGTCATCTGCTGCAATCCGAAAATGGCGACCAGTGCTACGGTCGCTGCGATCGCAAAACCGGCCATGGGACGGAGGTAACGACTGCCTACAGGCTCGGATTCCGCCTCGGCTTCCTGCATCGGCTTTGCGTCCAGTGTGCGTTGTACGCGGTCGCGGATACCGCTGACCCCGCCAATCTGGACCTCCCCGCGCATCGCGTGGCCGATTGCGAGGTACTCGGCGACCTGTTTGCGCAACGAGGCATCCTGACTCAGCCTGCGCAACAGCAACTCCTGCTCGTTCTCCGGTAATTCCCCGTCGACAAACGCGGACAGCTGCATTCTTATTGCTTCATTCATAATTCACCACGACCGGGCCACGCCCGACAAATCACTCTGTAACTGTTTACCGAATAAGGGTGCCGACCTTTTTCGCGATTGCGTCGCGCGCCCTGAAAATCCTCGATCGCACCGTCCCGACCGGACACTCCATCGTCTGTGCGATCTCTTCATAACTCATGCCGTCCAGCTCCCGCAGGATGATCGCGGTCCGCAGATCATCCGGCAGCCCCTGGATCGCCCGCTCGACGGTTTCGCGCAGCTCGTTGCCCATCGTTACGCCCTCGGGCGTATCGGTGTCCTTCAAGCGCGCGTGCAGGTCGTACTGCTCCGGATCCTGCAGGTCGAGTTCGACGTCCATCGGCCGCCGCCGTTGCGCCGCCAGGTGATTCTTCGCCGTATTCACGGCGATCCTGTACAGCCAGGTGTAAAAGGCGCTGTCACCGCGAAATCGCGGCAACGCACGGTAGGCCTTGATGAAGGCTTCCTGTGTAATGTCCAGTGCTTGTTCCGGGTCACGAACATATCGCATCACCAGGTTGACGATCTTGTGCTGGTATTTGAGTACCAGCAGATCAAACGCGCCTTTGTCGCCCTTCTGGACTCGCTTGACCAGTTTTGTATCCGTCGATTCATTCGACATCCGGACACGTCCGACGAATCCAACGGCACAGCCGCTCGCTGCCCAGATAGACCGGGCATGCTGCTGAAAGTTCTGTAATTCTGGCCGTTTTCATTGATTTTTTGTGACGTCGTCGACGTGGCCGGACTGCGGGCCCGCAACAGGCCCCGCCAGGAGCCCCGGACGGCCGCATGTTAGCATGCCGCAACGTGCCGGCAAATGACCCGGAATCGACGCCAATCGTCGCAATCCTGCGTGTTTCGCGACATCGGTTCGGCGTAGACGCGGCCGTCAGCGCCGCGGTAACGGAACCAGGCAAGCGTCGAGAGCGACACCGTGCCGTTCGCCATGATTCCGCTCGAACGGGCGCCGTCCGGCGCCTCGATGTCGACGCTGCCATCGGCATGGAGGCGAAGTGCCGCAACGCCCTGGTATCGTCGCCAAACGCGCCATAATTCGAACCCGGACCCGCTCCACCACAGCAACTCGGCAAGCATGCGCAACGGCCAGGCAACAGGCAGATTTGCCAGCAGCACAGCGGCCGCCGACGCCAGTAGCACACCCGACGCCATCACGCATCGTCGGGCAGCGGCGTCAGCGTGAATTCGTGCGCAATATCTCGTTGACGATGAGGCCAATGGACCGGGATCCCGGTGATTCTTTCTTCAACAGATACGCGGCAATCTCCGGGTCCGGAAGTGCCAGAAGTGCTTCGAATGCCTGTTTTTGGGCCGCGTCGGCCGCCGCGTAGCGTTCGTCGAGCCAGGTCATCAGCAGTTCGTCGAGCTCGCGCATGCCGCGTCGGCATTGCCACCGGAGTTTTCCGTCAGACATGTCCCGATCCTGGCGAGCGGCCGCGCCGCCGATGTTGTCGCCCGGCCAGCCGAATTTGCCGCAAGCTCGTCATTGCCCCAGCCCGGGGATCGATCAGTGCCGGCGCTCCGCCAGCATTTTCTTGGTTTCCGCGATCGCCTTTGCCGGGTTCAGGTCCTTCGGGCAGGCCTGTGTACAGTTCATGATCGTATGACAACGATACAGCCGGAACGGGTCCTCGAGGAAATCGAGACGTTCGCCGGTCGCCTCGTCGCGACTGTCGACGAGCCAGCGATAGGCGGCCAGCAACGCCGCTGGACCGAGATACCGGTCGCTGTTCCACCAGTAGCTCGGGCAGCTGGTCGAGCAGCACGCGCACAGTATGCAGGCTGACGGCTCGTCGATCTTTTCCTGGTCTTCCTTGCTTTGCAGCCGTTCGGAATTCGGCGGCGGCGGCGTACGTGCCTGCAGCCAGGGCTTGATCGACGCGTATTGCGCGTAAAAGTTTGTCAGGTCCGGCACCAGGTCCTTGACGATCGGCATGTGTGGCAGCGGATAAATCTTGACGTCGCCGCGGACGTCGTCGATCGACTTGGTGCAGGCCAGCGTGTTCGTGCCGTCGATGTTCATCGCGCACGATCCGCAGATGCCTTCGCGGCACGAGCGCCGGAATGTCAGCGTCGGGTCTATCTCGTTCTTGATCTTGATCAGTGCATCCAGAACCATCGGACCGCAGTTGTCGAGGTCGACCTCGTAAGTATCCATGCGCGGCTTGGCGCCGTTGGTCGGGTCGTAACGGTATACGGCAAATCGACGCACGCGTTCGGTGCCGTCAGGCGCGGCGAAATGCTGGCCCTTCGTGATGCGGGAATTCGGGGGAAGTCTGAACTCGGCCAAAACGTTGCTCCTAGTACACGCGGGCTTTTGGCGGCACGCGCTCGACCTCGTCGGTCAGCGTATCCTCATGCACGGGCCGGAAATTAAATTGCACCTTGCCGTCACTGCCAACCCACGACAACGTGTGTTTCATCCATCGCTCGTCATCCCGATCCGGGTAATCCTCGCGCGCGTGCGCGCCACGGCTCTCGAGGCGGTTCGCCGCCGATTCGATCGTGGCTTTTGCATTGAGCAGCAGGTTTTCGAGCTCCATCGTTTCGATCAGGTCGGTGTTCCAGACCAGCGACCGGTCCGACACGCTGACGTCCGCGAACGAGTCGAATGTTTGTTGCAAAAGCTTGGCGCCCTCGGCCAGCGTCTCGCCGGTGCGGAATACGGCGGCGTGATTCTGCATGACGCGCTGCATTTCGAGGCGAATGTCGGCGGTGCGTCGGCTGCCTTTCGCATTGCGCAGACGGTCGAGCCGCTCGACACTGTCCTGGCCGGCATCGTCCGCGAGATCACGGTGGCGGGCATCGGGCGTCATCGTATCGGCCACGTGCTTCGCGGCGGCACGCCCGAATACGACGAGATCCAGCAACGAATTCGAGCCGAGCCGGTTGGCGCCGTGTACCGACACGCATGCGGCTTCGCCGACGGCCATCAGGCCCGGCACGACCGACTCGGCGTCACCGTCTTTCAGCGTCACGACCTCGCCCTTGTAGTTGGCCGGAATGCCGCCCATGTTGTAGTGCACCGTCGGCAACACCGGAATCGGTTCCTTCGTCACGTCGACGCCGGCGAAAATTCTCGCGGTCTCGGCGATGCCAGGCAGGCGCTCCTCGATGACTTCGGGCCCGAGGTGTTCGAGGTGCAGATAAATATGGTCGTTGTCGCTGCCGACGCCGCGGCCTTCCCGGATTTCGATCGTCATCGAACGGCTGACGACGTCGCGCGATGCGAGATCTTTTGCGTTGGGCGCGTAGCGTTCCATGAAGCGCTCGCCCTCGGAGTTCGTCAGGTAACCGCCCTCGCCGCGCACGCCTTCGGTGATCAGGCAGCCGGCGCCATAAATCCCGGTCGGGTGAAACTGGACGAATTCCATGTCCTGCATCGGCAGACCCGCGCGCAGCACCATCGCATTGCCGTCGCCGGTACAGGTGTGCGCCGACGTGCACGAGAAATACGCGCGGCCGTAGCCGCCGGTTGCCAGGATGACCTGATGACTGCGAAACCGGTGCAGGCGCCCCGTCGCCATGTCGATCGCGACGACGCCGCGGCAGGCACCGTCCTGCATAATCAGATCGATCGCGAAATACTCGATAAAAAACTCCGCGTCGTGCGCCAGCGACTGCTGGTACAGCGTATGCAGCATTGCGTGGCCGGTTCGGTCGGCTGCGGCACAGGTACGCTGCGCCGTGCCCTCGCCGTAGCGCGTCGTCATGCCGCCGAACGGGCGCTGGTAAATGCGGCCATCTTCGGTGCGGCTGAACGGCACGCCGTAGTGCTCCAGTTCGATGACTGCATCGGGCGCTTCCTTGCACATGTACTCAATGGCGTCCTGGTCACCGAGCCAGTCGGAGCCCTTGATCGTGTCGTACATGTGCCAGCGCCAGTCGTCTTCACCCATGTTGCCGAGCGCCGCACTGATGCCGCCCTGCGCCGCCACGGTGTGGCTGCGCGTCGGAAAAACCTTGCTAACGCAGGCCGTCTTGAACCCGGCCTGTGCCAGGCCAAAAGTCGCACGCAGGCCGGCGCCGCCGGCACCGACAACCAGTACGTCGTAGCTGTGATCGATGAACTCGTAGTCTTTCAAGGCGCGGGCTCTCAGGTCAGGCCGATGCGCAGCACCGCGTAGACGGCGGCGACTGCAATCAGTGCATGTGCGAATTTCGACGCGATCAGCGTCAGGTGCTTGATACCCGGCGCATGAATGTAGTCTTCAATGACGACCTGCACACCGAGGTACGAGTGCCAGGCGACCGTCACCGACAACAAGGCCAGCAGGACAGTGTTTATCGGCTCAGCGATGAACCGGACTACCTCGAGATACGCCATGCTTTCGATGAACAGCATTTCCGCGACAAACCAGCAGCCGAGCAATGCCAGCGCGATTGCCGAGATACGCTGGCTCAGGAAATGCTCGGTACCGTCTTTCGCGGACCCGTGCCCGAGAACCCGCCCGAGCGGTGACCGGAGGCTCATAGCTTGATGACCCAGAACGCTGTGGTCAGGACAGCGGCGAATACCAGCGCGAACCAGGCCGATGCGTTGGCCTGCGATTTTTCAAAACCGTAGCCGACGTCCCAGACGAGATGGCGCACGCCATTCGCGAGGTGCAGGAAAAACGCGAATGTCCAGCCAATCAGCAGCACGATCCCGACCGGGCCCGACATCGCGGTACGAAAAACCTGGTATTGCTCGGGTCCCGCAGCCGCCTGGGTCAGCCAGCCGACGAGGACCAGCAATCCGAACGACAGCGCAATCCCCGTGGCCCGATGCAGGATCGACAACGTCATCGTTATCGGCCATCGGTAGATAGTCAGGTGCGGCGACAGCGGCCGGCCGGATTCGCTCATGATTGACTTCTTCTTTTACAGGTCGAGGGGAGTATCTGTGATCGACGCGCGCCAGACAAGCCGCGTGCCGCCTCAAAAATCGATACAGCGACCGCCTTTTTCCCAGTCGCCGTAGCGCGTCGGATCGGGACCCTGGCGGCCGCCGACTTCCTTCTGCCGCGTAGCGGTCGACACATCGTCGGATGACTCCGGCTCGCGGCGACCGGCATCGCCGTCGCTGGCGGTCGGCTTGCTTTCGCGGGATTCATCCTCAGGTTTCGATTGACGCGTTATCATCATCGAATTATGCCAGACGAGGCATGCCGCTGCAGCGACGGGCTCCGATGGTTGCACACTGATACAAAAGGACGTGATGCAGAATCTTTCATATTCAACCCTGACCGCATGCGGCGATGACGCATTGACGTTCCTCCAGGGACAGCTGACGAATGATCTGACGCAGCTGCAAAACGGGCCGCATATGCTCGCGGCGTGGTGTAACCCGAAAGGTCGCGTCATCTGCCTATTTCGCGTGTTGAAAAGCGACGCGGGCTACTCACTGGCATTGCCCGCAGAGCTCGTCGAGTCCGTAATGAAACGGCTAACGATGTTTCGCTTCCGCGCGAAGGTCGAGTTTGATCACCGCGACGCGACACCCGACGATCTCGGCGCCATCGGCACCATCCCGGACTGGCGCCTCGAGAACCTGCGGGCCGGAATTCCGGACATTCGGGCTCCGCAGTCCGAAGGATTCACGCCGCACATGCTGAACCTCGACCTGCTCGACGCGATCAGTTTCGACAAGGGCTGCTACACCGGCCAGGAGATCGTCGCCCGCACACAATACCGAGGCGCAAGCAAACGCCGCATGTTCCGGTTCGAAAGCGACGCGCCGCTTGCCGAAGATGCCGACGTCGTCGCCGGCGACCGCAAAATCGGCGACGTCGTCAATGTCATTGGCAGGGACCTGCTGGCCGTTATCCCGGTCGATAGCAGGGACGCCGACCTGTCGGTCGACGGCATCCCGCTGAAGCGCATCGCCCTGCCCTACGAATCCGGACAACTGCCAGCCTGACAAACTGCGGTGACCTGACAACCTGCCGGTGCGCCGCCTGCGTGGGTCCCGCTCACTCGGAACTTCACTCGATCGCAGAACCCATGCAGGCACCGCGCCGGCCGCTCCGTTCGACAACACCAGTTTTCAGGAGCAGGCCGTACATCAGGGTCTGATCGGCAGGAGACAAATCTCTCCGATTCGGGTCGGCCGGCGGACGGACAGGTGTCCGACGAACGAGTGGGGTTCCGAGCGAGGAGGATACCTGGCTGGCCGCCGGACGACCGCGCTCAGATCTGTGCGCTGCCGGACGCGAACCGGCCTACCCCTCGAAAACCTCCGGCCGCATGTGCGGAAACAACAGCACATCCCGAATCGACGGCGAGTCCGTGAACAACATGACGAGCCGGTCTATGCCGACGCCGATGCCCGCTGTCGGCGGCATGCCGTACTCGAGCGCACGGATGTAGTCGTGGTCGAAGGCCATTGCCTCGTCGTCACCGGCAGCACGGTTCTCGACCTGCGCGCGAAAGCGCTCCACCTGGTCCTCCGGGTCATTAAGCTCGGAAAAGCCGTTGGCGATTTCCCGGCCCGCGATGAAGAACTCGAAGCGATCGGTCAGGAACGGGTCGTCGTCGTTCTTGCGCGACAGCGGCGATACCTCGGTCGGGTACTGCGTGACGAAAGTCGGCTGGCGCAGCTTGCTCTCGCCGGTCTTCTCAAAAATTTCGATCTGCAGCTTGCCGGCGCCCCAGGTGTCCTGCACCGGGATCTCGAGTTTCGCGCAGACGTCGGCCAGGTAGTCGCGGTCGCGCAGCCCGGCTTCGTCGAGGTCGGGGTTGTAGCGCAGAATTACGTCCGCAACCGTCATGCGCTCGAACGGCTTGCCAAAATCGAAAGACTCGCCCTGGTAGCTGACGACGCTGTCGCCGATGATCGCGTCGGACATGCCGCGCAACAGTGCCTCGACCATGTCCATCAGGTCCTCGTAGTCCGCGTACGCACGATACAGCTCGAGCATCGTGAACTCGGGATTGTGCTGCGTCGACACGCCTTCATTGCGAAAATTGCGGTTAATTTCGTACACACGCTCGAAGCCACCGACAATCAAGCGTTTCAGGTTCAGCTCCGGCGCAATGCGCAGGTACAGCTCCATATCAAGTGCATTGTGGTAGGTCTTGAACGGGCGCGCGATCGCGCCTCCCGGTGTCGACTGCATCATCGGGGTTTCGACTTCGAGATAGTTCTGCGCATCGAGAAATGCGCGTATGTACTGCACGATCGCCGAACGCTTGCGAAATACATCGCCGCTTTTCTCATTCATGATCAGGTCGACGTAGCGCTGCCGGTAACGGATCTCCTGATCCGAAAGACCGTGAAACTTCTCGGGCAGCGGACGCAGCGACTTCGTCAACAGGCGAATTTCCTCGGCGCGGACCGTCAGCTCCCCGGTATTCGTCTTAAACAATGCGCCGCGAGCCGCGACGATGTCGCCAACGTCCCATTTCTTGAAAGCCGCATAAACTCCCTCGCGCAGCCGGTCACGTTCCACCCGCACCTGGATCTGGCCGGAACGATCCTGCAGTTTGATGAAGCTCGCCTTGCCCATGACGCGTTTCGCCATCATGCGTCCCGCTACCGCTACGTTGACAGGCTGTTGCTCGAGCGATTCGTTCTCGTGCGACCCATACATGTGGTGGAGTTCGTCGGCCAGCGCGTTGCGCTGGAAATCGTTGGGGAACGCATTGCCGGAGTCGCGCAGCTCGGCGAGCTTGCGGCGCCGTTCGGCGATCAGCTTGTTTTCGTCTTTTTGCTCGGTCACTTGTTTTCTACAGTCCCTGCTTCAGGCTCGCTTCAATAAATGAGTCGAGACCGCCGTCGAGTACGGCCTGAGTGTTACCGGTTTCGACACCGGTGCGCAAATCCTTGATGCGGCTCTGGTCCAGCACATAGGAACGAATCTGGCTGCCCCAGCCGACGTCGGCCTTCGTGTCCTCGACAGCCGACGCTTCCGCGCGACGTTTCTGCAGCTCCAGTTCGTACAGCTTGGCCTTCAGCTGTTTCATCGCCTGCGCCTTGTTCTTGTGCTGCGAGCGATCGTTCTGACACTGCACGACGATATTGGTCGGCATGTGCGTGATGCGCACGGCCGACTCGGTTCGGTTGACGTGCTGGCCACCCGCGCCGCTGGCCCTGTAGACGTCGATGCGGAGATCCGACGGATCGATTTCAATATCGATGTCGTCATCCACTTCCGGCGAGACAAAGACCGATGCGAAGGACGTGTGACGCCGGTTGCCCGAGTCGAACGGCGACTTGCGGACCAGTCGGTGTACACCGGTTTCGGTGCGCAACCACCCGTACGCGTAAGGGCCTTTGATGTGCACGGTTGCACTCTTGATACCTGCAACCTCTCCCGCCGAGGCTTCGATGACTTCGGCGCTGAATTCGTGCGCTTCCGCCCAGCGCAGGTACATGCGGAGCAGCATTTCGGCCCAATCCTGCGCCTCTGTGCCGCCAGCACCGGACTGTATATCCACGTAGGCGTTGTTCTCGTCCATGTCACCCGAGAACATGCGCCGGAACTCGAGCCCGGCCAGACGCGTCTCGAACGCATCGATATCCCGCCGGACCTCATTGACGGTCGCCTCGTCGTCCTCGTCTTCGGCCATGGCCAGCAGTTCGCTGGCATCGGAAAGTCCGTTCGTCAGGTCGCGCAGCGTGACGACGATCTCTTCCAGCGCCGCCCTCTCCTTGCCGAGTGCCTGCGCGCGCTCCGGTTTATTCCAGACGTCGGGCTGCTCGAGTTCCCGTTCGACCTCGGTCAGCCGCTCCGCTTTGCCGTCGAAGTCAAAGATACCCCCTCAACGCGGCGGTGCGTTCGGTCAAGTCGGCAATCGATTGCCTGATCTGGCTCGTTTCCATGCTGGGTTGGTCCGGTCATTCGTTGGCGGGCGATGCCCTAAGAATTTCGAGCGCGGGATGGTATCACCAATGTCAACACGCCCGCATGCCTAACGACCGGCGCATCGGCCGGGTGAGACGCCAATCCGGGGCGGCGTGTCCGGGTCAGGCTCTTTGCAGTGGGGTGACCTGTTCGACGACGAGCTGCGCACGCTCGATGCCGCGATACTCGTTGACGTCGAGGCGATACACGAGACTTATGACGCCGCGGTATGCGTGCCCGGCCTGGTTGAATGCGATGGCATCGACGGGGCTGCCCCCGCCGGCCGGCCGTACCCGCAATTTCAGGTGATTGTCGCCGACCGTGCGCTGTTCGAGCAGCTCGAAATCGCCTTTCCACAGGGGTTCCGGAAATCCCGAGCCCCAGGGCCCCGCATCCCTCAGCGTGCGCGCAAATCCGAGGCCGATTACGTCCGCCGGCAGCGACCCGTCGGTCATCAGCGTGCCGGAGAAATTGGCATCGGGGTACAGCGTCTTGAGCTGTTTCGATGCCATTTTCGAAAACTCATCGAAATTTTCCTCCGCGATCGTCAATCCGGCCGCCATCGCGTGGCCTCCGAACTTGTCGATCAATCCCGGCCTGGCCGTCGCGATGCTCTCGAGTAAGTCGCGGGCATGCACGCCACTGATGGAACGCGCCGATCCTTTCAGCGCGCCGTCGCTATCACGGGCAAACGCGATGACCGGACGAAAGCAGCGCTCTTTGACTCGGGACGCGATCAGTCCGACCACGCCCTGGTGCCACGATTTGTCGTATACGCAGACACACTCCGGCAAGCGGCGCGCATCCATCGCGTCGACGACGGCAAACGCCTGGTCACGCATCGTCGCTTCGATGCTGCGGCGCTCCCGGTTGATGCCGTCAAGCGTTTTCGCGTGGCGGCCCGCAACATCAAGGTCGTTCGTCAACAGGCATTCGATGCCGACCGACATGTCCTCGAGCCGGCCGGCGGCATTCAGCCGCGGCCCGACAGCGAATCCGAGGTCGGCGCTAACGGTGCGCGCGACGACTCGGCCCGACTGCTGCAGCAGCGCAATGATGCCGGCAACGGTCTGCCCGGCGCGTATGCGTCGGATACCCTGCTCGACGAGGATACGGTTGTTGTGGTCGAGCGGCACGACGTCGGCGACCGTACCGAGCGCGACGAGATCGAGATATCGTGCCGGTATGCGCGATGCGCCCGGCCGACCGTCGGCCTCGAGCCGGCGGCCGAGCGCCGCAAGCACGTAAAACGCAACGCCGACGCCGGCGAGATTCCTGCTCGGAAAGCGGCTGCCCTTGAGGTTCGGGTTGACGATCACATCGGCATCCGGCAACGAGTCGCCGGGAAGATGGTGATCGGTCACCAGCACGGCAATCCCTGCCGCAGCGGCCGCGGCGACGCCGGCGTGACTCGAGATACCGTTGTCCACCGTGACAATAAGTCCGGGCTTTCTTGCCGCGGCGACGTTGACGATTTCAGGCGTCAGTCCATAGCCGTAGTCGAAACGGTTGGGCACGAGGTAGCCGATGTCGCCAAAGCCGAATTCACGCAGGCAACGCAACATCAGCGCGGTGCTCGTCGCGCCGTCCACATCGAAGTCGCCAACGATGATGATCCGGCCGTCGCGCTTCGCGAGCAGCAGATCGACGGCGCTGTCGACGTTTTCAAGCAGGCCGACAGGCGCAAGGTGCTGCAGGCCGTTATCGAGCTCGACCGGGTCGCAGACGCCGCGCGATGCAAACAGCCGCGCCAGCACCGGGTCCGCCATTCCCAGCGTTTCGATAATGCCGGGGTCCGGTACGCGCCGCTCGGCGATGGGCCGCTCTGCGGTCGTCACTGGATTTCCCCTGCGCGCAGGCAGTCATTGTCCCGCCGCCAGAACCGGATCGCCCGCAGACGCGTCATCGTGGCCCGCAGGTCGTCTGCAAACAGCATCACGAGTACGTCGATGCGTCGGGCCGCCAGCAGGCCCTTGAGCTCATCAAGGCTGGGTTCCAGCGGTCGTCGGTCCGGCACGACGGCGACGACCGCGCCGGCGCCAGCTTCGAAGCAGCCGGCGATACTGCCGGGCCATGCCGCTTCCTCGGAACGTTGTGCACGCCAATGGCCCCTGAGCAGCGGGTCATCGGCGTACAGCGGCGGCAGCGCGCCGTCGACCGCCTGCGGCGCGTGCCCACCGCCCCAGATCCACAGCGAATTGATCACCGCACGGCCCTCCGCCTCGCGCTCGGCATTGACGGGATGGTCGTGCAGTGCCATTTCGATTTCCGACAGCAGCCGGCGGTGGCTGCCGCACCCGGCGCCACCGGGCAGGTAGCCCGTCGGAATTCGCCGGTCGACTGATTGCGGCGGATGATTCGACGTCGCGAGCGGCGCTTCCGCCGTCAGGTAGCAAAAGCGATCGACGCGCATGAATCCGGCCGCGCTGCCGCCCAGCGTCGCCTGCAGGTGATCGACCAGCCGTCGCAGTTCGGGGACCGGCAATTCGTCCTGCGTCAGCGTGTAAAGTCTTAGCCGATCGAGTTCGGGCTCGAGGTGTATCGGATCGGCCGCCGCGACCCAGGCGTCTGGACGGTCACCGGTCTGACCCCACAGACGCACCGCGGCCAGGCCGCCGGACGGCAGCTCGGCGCCGAGCTCGGCGAGAATTCTGTGCAGCAGCGAACGCGACTCCGCTACCCGTTCCAGGTTACCGCGGGCCAGCCAGCGCCGCAGTGCCGGGCTCGAAATGCGGCCGTTGCCGGCCGCCGGCAGAACGACGATGGCCTTCCGTTTGTCAGATGATTCAGTCACAAATGAAGTTTAAACTGCCTGTTAGAAGCTCTTGGGAACCGCTTTATGAGATTTACTCGCGAATCAAACACCGCGATCAGTGTGCAGAGCGTCAGTGACGGCCAGATCCGGATCGGCGGTGAAATCTATCGCAAAACGGTGGCGTTGACGACCAGCGAGGTCGTAACGGACTGGCAGCCGGCCCCGGTACCCGACCTGACGCCGGCGGATCTCGCACCGATTACCGATGCCGGGCCGGAAGTTGTCGTGCTCGGCACCGGATCGAGCAACCTGTTTGCACCGCGCGAGGTGATGTTTGCGCTGGCGCGGCGCGGCATCGGGCTCGAAGTCATGGATACAGCGGCAGCCGCTCGCACGTTCAACGTGCTCGCCGGTGAGGGTCGCAACGTTGCGGCAATCCTTTATCTGTGACGACAGCTAGTCGAGGATCACGTCGCCGGAGATACCGTGCTCCTCCATCATGCTCTTGAGATTCTTCAGCGCATCCAGCTGAATCTGCCGGACCCGCTCGCGCGTAACGCCGATCTCATCGCCGATCTGCTCCAACGTCGCGCGGGAATAGCCGTGTAATCCGAAGCGGCGTTCGACGACGGCGCGCTGCTTGTCGTTCAGCGCGCAAACCCAGCGATCGACGATGGCGTTTACAATCGCCTTTTGTGCGCAGCGTGAGGGTTCCGCATCCTTTTTCGCACGCAAGCGATCGACCGGGCTCGCGTCATCATCGGTATTGCCCGAACGCAGCGTGACGCGTTCATGCAGCCCCAGCAGGCGTTCCACTTCGGCGACATCGCGGTCCATGTAGTCCGCGATTTCCTGTGCGGTCGGCGCACGATTCTGTTCCTGGCGGATCACACGCGCCGCGCGCAGGCAGGAATTAATGTCCTTGATAACGTGTATCGGCAGACGCACGGCGCCAGACTGATTCATGATGGCACGCTCGATGTTCTGTCGAATCCACCAGGTCGCATACGTCGAGAAACGGAATCCGCGTTCCGGGTCGAACTTCTTGACGGCGTGGATGAGTCCGAGATTGCCTTCCTCGATCAGATCGAGCAGCGGCAGTCCCCGGTTGATGTAGCGACGTGCGATCTTGACAACGAGACGCAGATTACTCTCGATCATGCGCTGTCGCGCGGACTCGTCGCCGCGTTGGGCGCGGCGCGCAAACTTCTTTTCTTCGTCGGCGGTCAGCAGCGGCGAAATACCGATTTCGCTGAGGTACAGCCGCGTCGGGTCATGACTGCCGGCCGCGCGCCTTCCTCCGGACGGCAATTTCCCGGCGCGATCTGCTGGCCTTTTTCGCACAGATCCCATCGCACGCCCCTCATCGTGCGTTGCTCAACGCGGTGGCCTGTTCGGCGGCAGATTTCAGTCGAGCTATCTCGCGGGCAGATGCCTCCGCGGATTCACCGGCTTGCCGTTCTGCCTGATTTCGAAGTGCAGCCGCGGCTTGCGTTCCGGCCCCTCCCCCATCGTCGCGATCTGCTGGCCCTTCTGGACCTCGTGTCCTTCCCGTACCAGCAGAGAGGCGTTGTACCCGTAGGCACTGAGGTAGGTGTCGTTATGCTTGACGATAATAAGCTGCCCGTATCCGATCAGTCCACTGCCCGCATAGACGACACGGCCCGACGCGGCGGCGTATACGGGCTGGCCGGCGCGGCCATCGATCAGGATCCCGGTGCCCGGGCCCGGATTTCCGCCAAATTCGACGTTGATCCGGCCGCTCGCGGGCCAGGCCCAGTCTGGCGGCGGATTGGCGGGAATCGGCGGCAACGATCGCGGAGCTGCAGACCGCGATGCCGCGGTGCGGGTCCCGGCCGGCGGCGTCAGCCGGATTACCTGCCCAGGATAGATCAGCGAGCCGTCGCCCAGCCGGTTCCAGCGCGCCAGATCCTCGGTTGTCAGTCCGTAGCGAAATGCGATCGAATACAATGTCTCGCCGCGCCGCACGATGTGCTGGTCACTACTGTGCTGCCAGCCGCTGCCGCCACATCCCGCGAGCAACGCGAGAATGATCGCGGCGCACAGTAATCCCGGTTTCGTCAATGTCGTAGCATGAACCACGCAATGATGATAACGGCAGCCACAAGTACACCCCAGCCGATTCGTTCGATGTACTGGATCAGCCTGGCTTCGAGGCGCACCCCGGCGTAACGCACGAATCCGGCAACGAGAAAAAATCGTGCCCCGCGCCCGATCAGCGATGCAATGAAAAATCCGGGCAGCGACAGCGCAGCGACGCCTGCCGCAATCGTGAACACCTTGTAGGGAATTGGCGAAAAGCCCGCGACGAACACGGCCCACATGCCGTAGTCATCAAACCACGCTCGCGCGGTCAGGTACGGATCCCAGTAACGGGATTCCCTGAGCCACGGCTCGACGGCTTCGAACGTCAGCAAACCGATCGCATAGCCGGCCAGGCCGCCCAGCACTGACAACACGGTTGCGTTCATTGCGAAACGCCAGGCCCGCTGCGGTTGGGCAAGACACATCGGCGCCAGCATGACGTCGACCGGAATCGGGAAAAACGACGATTCGGCGAAGCTCATCGCGCCGAGGTACCACTCCGCATGCCGATGACGCGACCAGCGCATGACACGCTCATAGAGTGGGCCGAATATAGCCATTAGCGGCCCGCTACCAGCGGCACGAAACTGACGGCACCGAGCGAGACTTGTTCGAAATGGTCGTCCCGGCGTATGACCATTATCAGGTCCTGTCGCCCGGGCGGCCCGACCGGGATCACGAGCCTGCCGCCGGGCGCCAGCTGCTCCAGCAGCTTTTCCGGGATCTCCGGCGCCGCGGCAGCGACGATTATGCCGTCGTAGGGTGCGTATTTGGGCCAGCCCTGCCAGCCGTCGCCGGGCCGGAACTGGACGTTGTAAATATCGAGGTTGCGCAGTCGCTGGCGCGTCTTGCGCAACAGGTCCGGAATTCGTTCGACCGAATAAATCTTTTTTACGAGTGGCGCCAGCACGGCCGTCTGGTAGCCACAACCGGTACCAATTTCCAGCACCGACTCACCGTCGAACCCGGCCAGCAATGCTTCGGTCATGCGCGCGACGATATACGGCTGGCTGATCGTCTGACCGTGACCGATCGGCAATGCCGTATCCTCGTATGCCCGGCTTGCCAGTGCCTCGTCGACAAATAAATGGCGCGGCACATTGCGTATCTGGTTCAACACCTCGGGTGAGCGAATGCCCTGCGCTTTCAGGCGCTCGACCAGGCGGTCGCGGGTCCGCGCGCTGGTCATGCCGATGCCGGCCGTTTCATTATTCACGATGCCAGCCATGCTTTCAGCTGCGGCAGCACATCGTGGCGCGTCAGGTCGACTTTGAGGGGCGTGACCGAGACGGCGCCGTTCTCGACAACGTGAAAATCGGTGCCGGCGCCGGCATCCTGCCCCTTGCCGGCGGGGCCGACCCAGAAAATCGTGCGGCCGTGCGGGTCCTTGGAGCGAACGACAGGCTCCGATTTGTGGCGGAACCCGAGGCGCGCGGCAGTGATACCGGTCAGCTCA
>JBFIQH010000010.1:0-34670 GCA_041609735.1 Woeseiaceae bacterium
AACGGCGACGTCATCGAGCCGGAAAACAACCTGATGGCCATCGGCTCCGGTGGCCCCTACGCTCAGGCCGCGGCGTTGGCGCTGCTGCGCAACACCGAGCTGTCCGCACGCGAGATTGCCGAGCAGGCGCTGAATATCGCCGGCGACATCTGTGTGTACACGAACCAGAACATCGTTATCGAGGAACTGTAGGAGAGGCCGTTCAGGCCCGATGCCGATCGGGGCTCAAGCCCCTCCTACAGAACCAGGGCAAGTTGCGAGAACAGGAAACAGTCGATGTCGACCATGACACCCCGTGAAATCGTCCAGGAACTGGACAAGCACATCATCGGCCAGGATGACGCCAAGCGCGCGGTCGCCATTGCGCTGCGCAACCGCTGGCGGCGCGTCCAGGTCGAGGAACCGCTCAGGAGCGAGATCACGCCGAAAAATATATTGATGATCGGTCCAACCGGTGTCGGCAAGACCGAGATCTCGAGACGCCTCGCGAAACTGGCGAACGCGCCGTTCATCAAGGTCGAGGCGACGAAGTTCACCGAGGTCGGTTACGTGGGACGCGAGGTCGATTCGATCATCCGCGACCTGATGGACGTCGCCGTCAAGATGATTCGCGAGGACGCGATGACGAAAGTGCGGCACCGTGCGGAGGACTCCGCCGAGGAACGCATACTCGACGTGCTGCTGCCGTCGTCGCCGCAGGGCGTCGGCTTCACGTCGGAAACGAAGACGGGCGCCGACAACGACACCCGGCAGAAAATGCGCAAGATGCTGCGCGAAGGCAAGCTCGACGATCGCGAGATCGAGATCGACATCACGGCGATCCCGATGGGTATCGAGATCATGGCGCCTCCGGGCATGGAGGAAATGACGAGCCAGCTGCAGGGCATGTTCCAGAACCTCGGCGGCAGCCGCAGGAAGACGCGCAAGCTGAAAATTCGCGAGGCGCTGAAGCATCTCGTCGACGAGGAAGCGGCAAAGATGGTCGACGAGGAGGAACTGAAAGCGCAGGCGCTCGAAGCCGTCGAACAGCACGGTATCGTGTTCCTCGACGAGCTCGACAAGGTCGCGCGACGCGGGGAAACGCAGGGTGCCGATGTGTCGCGCGAGGGCGTGCAGCGCGACCTGCTGCCGCTCGTCGAAGGCTCGACGGTCAACACGAAGTATGGGATGGTGAAGACCGACCACATCCTGTTTATTGCGTCCGGCGCATTTCATGTCTCGAAGCCTTCGGACCTGATTCCCGAGCTGCAGGGCCGCTTCCCGATCCGCGTCGAACTGAAGTCGCTGACGACCGATGATTTCGTGCGTATCCTGACGGAAACGCATGCCTCATTGACGGACCAGTACTCGGCGCTGATCGCAACCGAAGAGGTCGATCTCGAGTTCAGCGAGAGCGGTGTTCGGCGTATCGCCGAGGTCGCGTTCCAGGTTAACGAGAATACCGAAAACATCGGCGCGCGCCGCCTGCACACGGTTATGGAGCGGCTGCTGGAGACCGTTTCATTCGAAGCGTCCGACAAGAGCGGCTCGCATCTGCAGATCAACGCAGGCTACGTCGACGAGCACCTTGCGGAACTGGCACAAGACGAGGACCTGTCCAGATATATTTTGTAGGAGCGGCTTGGGTTTCCCCTTTGGGGATAGCCGCGATCGCGCCTCAAGGCCCTCCTGCAGAACGATCAAAAGTGACAGGCACCCAGCCCTGTACAGGACCGCGATATGACACCGACCGAAATTAAGCTTCGCCAACGCTCACGGCTGCTGGTCGTGTCTTTCGATGATGGCCGAACCTTCGAATACACGCACGAATACCTGCGCGTGCATTCGCCAAGTGCCGAGGTCAAAGGGCACGGCCCGGGCCAGGAGACGCTGCAAACGGGCAAGGAAGATGTCGAGATCCGCAAGATCGAACCGGTCGGGCATTACGCAGTGCGGCTGGTTTTCAGCGATGGTCACGATACCGGGCTCTACACATGGGTGTATCTTCGCGAGCTCGGCGAAAACATGACGGAGAACTGGGCGCGTTACCTCGACCGCCTGCAGGCTGCAGGGTATGCTCGTCAAAAAGCGCTCCGCAAACCCGATGACTGATCCCCGAGAATCGAGCTCGCCGACAGCCGGCAAAACGCACTTCGGCTACCAGACCGTCGACGTCGACGAGAAGAAGGCGCTCGTGCGCGACGTCTTCGACTCGGTCGCGCCGAAATACGACACCATGAACGACCTGATGTCGGCCGGCCTGCATCGGCTGTGGAAACGCTTCACCATCGAACAGGCGGCGGTGCGTCCGGGCCAGGCCGTGCTTGATCTTGCCGGCGGAACCGGTGACCTCGCGCTGAAATTCGCCGACCGCGTCGGCCGCGACGGCCACATCGTGCTTGCCGACATCAACTATTCGATGCTCGCAGAAGGACGCCGTCGCCTCGTCGATGCCGGCGTTGCCGGTAATCTGTCGATCGCCCAGGTCGACGCCGAGAACCTGCCGTTTACTGACGGCAGTTTCGACTGCATCACGATCGCTTTCGGCCTGCGCAATGTCACTGACAAGGCCGCGGCGCTTGCCGAAATGCGGCGCGTGCTGAAGCCGGGCGGCAAGGCGCTGATTCTCGAGTTCTCGACGCCTTCGGCCGCCATCAAGCCGGCCTACGACCTGTATTCGTTCCAGGTGTTGCCCGCGCTCGGCAAGCTCGTCGCGAACGACGCCGAGAGCTACCGTTACCTCGCCGAATCGATACGCATGCACCCGGACCAGGAAACCTTGAAGAGCATGATGGAAGACGCGGGCTTCGAGCGCTGCCGGTATTCAAACCTCGCCGGCGGTATCGTCGCGCTGCATGTCGGCTTTTGCATCTGACCATCGCCGATGAATCCACTCGAGACACTGCTTCGTCCAGCGACGCGCGTTCTTAACCGCAACATTCGTGAAATGACCCCGGCGCGCGAACTGTGTGCCGAACTGGCGGGCAGCGTCGCAGCGATTCGCGTCAAGAATACGTCGCTTGCCATGTACTTTACGTTCAGTGACGACGGCGTCGAGCTGTCAACAAATTCCGAAGCCGACCCGGACATCGCCATTACCGGTTCGATCGTCACGCTGGCGCGTGTTGCCGGCGGCGCCGACGAACAGGCGATTCGTGAAGGCTCGTTGGAACTTATCGGTGACGCGCACAAGGCGCAGGCGTTCCAGCGCTTATTGCAATACGCACAACCGGATATCGAAGAGGAGCTTAGCGGCGTCATCGGCGATTCCGCGGCGCACGGACTGGGGCAGTTCGTGCGTGGGGTGCGGGACTGGGCGACCCAGGCACGCTCGACGATGGGCGACAACATTCGCGAATACCTGCAGGAGGAAAGCCGCGACGTGCCGAGCCGTTACGAGGTGGAGCGCTTCGCGCGCGACGTCGGCAAGCTGCGCGACGACGTCGATCGAATTGCAGCGAGGATCGACCGGCTGGCCCGCAGGGCGTCATCATGAGCCACCGCCGCACGCTGGCGCGCATCATCGGCATCCAGCGCGTACTGGTGAAGTACGGGCTCGACGACGTCATCACGGCGACGCACATGCTGCGGCCGCTGCGTTTCCTTTTCTATCTGTTCCCGCGGCGCCGCGACAGTTCGGCGCCGCTCGGCGAACGCATCCGGCTGGCGCTCGAGGAACTCGGCCCGATCTTCGTCAAGTTCGGCCAGGCCATCTCGACGCGCCGCGACCTGATTCCGCCCGACGTTGCCGACGAACTGGCGAAGCTGCAGGACGCGGTGCCGCCGTTCCCCGCTTCCGAGGCCGTGGCCATGATCGAGGCCGCATACGGCCGGCCTGTCGATGACGTCTTCGAACGATTTGACCGTGAGCCGCTCGCCGCGGCGTCGATCGCGCAGGTGCATACGGCGAAGCTGCGCGACGACGGCGAAGTGATTGTCAAGGTGCTGCGCCCGGGCGTCGAAGCGCTGATCGAACGCGACCTCGATGTCATGCGCAAAATCGCGGCATTAACCGACCGCTACTGGGCGGGCGCGAAACGCGTGAAACCGCGCGAGCTCGTTGCCGAATATGAACAGACGATCTTCGACGAACTCGACCTGATGCGCGAGGCCGCCAACACCGCGCAGCTCAAGCGCAACTTCGAAGGCTCAGACCAGCTCTACGTCCCGGAAATCTACTGGGACTTCTGCCGCCCGGAAGTCCTCGTGCAGGAACGCATCTACGGCACGCCGATCTCCGACATGGAGACGCTGCTCGCGGCCGGCACGAATATCAGGAAACTGGCGGAGAACGGCGTCGAGATTTTCTTCACGCAGGTGTTCAAGCACAACTTCTTTCACGCCGACATGCATCCCGGGAATATTTTCGTCATCATCGAGGATCCGGAAAATCCGAAGTACGCCGCCGTCGACTTCGGCATCGTCGGTACGCTGAGTCCCCAGGACCAGCGCTATCTTGCCGAGAATTTTCTCGCATTCTTCGATCGCGACTACCATCGCATCGCGAAGCTGCACCTCGACTCGGGCTGGGTTCCCGCCGACGCGCGCATCGACCAGCTTGAATCGGCCGTACGGACCGTCTGCGAACCGATCTTCAACAAGCCGCTGTCCGAGATTTCGTTCGCGCAGGTGCTGATGCGCCTGTTCCGCGTCGCGCAGCGATTCAACGTCGAGGTGCAACCACAGCTGATACTGTTGCACAAGACGCTGTTCAACATCGAGGGTCTCGGCCGCGAGCTGTACCCGGAGCTCGACCTGTGGGCGACGGCGCACCCGGTTCTAAAACAGTGGATGGCCGATCGCGTCGGGCCGCAGGCCATAGTCGAAGACCTGCGCGAGAATTTGCCGCAACTCCGCGACGCATTGCGCGAACTGCCGGACGCGATTCGAATGCTTGCAGAGCGCGCATCGAGAGGCGACGGCCGGGAGCGACAACTCGAGGTCGAATACCGACAGCTGCGCGAGGAGCTCGGCAAGCAGCGCCGGCTGCTGGCGTGGATTGCCTTCGCCGCCGGCGCAGCGCTGGCGATGGCGACCTGGATCGCGTTCAGCGGCTGATGCCGACGTGCTGAAATATCTCGCGAAGGCGCTGCTGCGGCTCGGAGGCTGGACCGCCGTCGGTGGCACGCCCCCGGTGCCGAAAGCCGTCATCATTGCCGCGCCGCACACGTCGAACTGGGACGCGTACTGGGCGCTGGTCTACAAGGTCGCCGTCGGCCTCGACGTGCACTTCTTCGGCAAGCACACGGTGTTCTGGTTCCCGCTGGGAACGCTGTTGCGCGCTCTCGGCGGCATACCGCTCGACCGCAGCAAACCGGGCGCTGCGATCCAGACCGCGGTCGAGGGATTCCGCCAGAACGACTCCTACTACTTCGGCCTCGCGCCGGAGGGAACAAGAAGCCTCAAACCCTACTGGAAGACCGGCTTCTACCGCATCGCCGAAGAGGCTGGCGTGCCGGTGCTGCCGGGCTTCCTCGACTTCGCCAACAAGCGCGTCGGGTTTGGGCCGGTCATCGAGATCACCGGGGATCGCGACGCGGATATGCGGCGGATTCGGGAGTTCTATTTCGGAATACAGGGTAAGAATCCGCAGAACGCCAGCCCCATCGAGTTTCCGCCTGATCGCTGACAGTTTCAGGCGTCGACCTGATAAACCGGCTTGCTATCACGGGTGGTGGCGGCACAAGGGGGCCGCTCACTCGAAACCCCACTCGATCGCACCCCCCTTGTGCCGCCACTGCCCTTAATGGGAAGCAGACTGGAAGGACGCCGCTGTCGATCTGTCGCAGGAAATTGCCGGACCGGAGGCAACCCGCACTCATTCGAGTGCTCGCAGCCTTTAGAATGCCGCGATGACCGATGCGACCGACAAACCGGGGCACCGCAGCGTCCGCAGCTACGTGCGGCGCAGCGGGCGCCTGACGCCGTCCCAGCAGCGCGCGCTGGCCACGCTGTGGCCGCGCTACGGCGTCGAGCTCGGGGGCGAGCCGCTGCTGCCCGCCGCGCTTTTCGGTCGCGACGCGCCGGTCGTGCTGGAGATCGGCTTCGGCAACGGCGACACGCTGGTCGAGCTGGCGGCAGGGAATCCAGATTCCGACTTCATCGGCATCGAAGTCCATGAACCGGGCGTCGGGCACTGCCTGTTGCAAATCCGCGATGCAGAAATCAGCAATTTGCGGCTGCTTGTTCACGATGCTGTTGAAGTGTTGAGAGACCATCTCGCGCCAGGCTCGATCGATCGCATCAATCTGTACTTTCCCGACCCCTGGCCGAAAAAGCGGCATCACAAGCGGCGAATCGTACAGCCAATGTTTCTCGATCTGTGTGCCCGGGCGCTGCGGCCGCGTGGCGCTCTGCACATAGCAACCGACTGGGAAAACTACGCGCAGCATATCGACGAGGTGTTGCGCGACAGTAAGACTTTTCGGATCGACGAGCGTCGCGAACATCGCGGCGACAATCCTTTGCAGCGTCCCGTTACCAAGTTCGAGCGACGAGGCATGCGTCGCGGACACCGGATCTGGGACTGGCGGGCGATACTCTGCGATTAATCGGCGCTTCGCTTGACCCACCGTCGCAGTCATCTATAACTAGTAGAGAGTGCTTCACGACTCTTGTCGACGGAGGTAGCGCGATGGCAGTCCTTTTCCCGGTTATCGGCCACTGGTTCCGACGCCCCAACGGTACGTTGTTCGAAGTGGTTGCCGTTGACGAGGACGCCGGCACGATCGAGATCCAGCAGTTCGACGGCACCATCGACGAAATCGACTTCGAGGCCTGGCCCGACATGCTGCTGATCGAAGTGGATGCGCCCGAGGACTGGTCCGGCTCGGTGGACATGGACCCGGAAGACTACATGGGGCGCCGCAGGAGCGAGATTCCCAGCGGCTACTACGATCCGCTGGCGTTTCTCGACAAGGTCTGACGAAAGAGGGGTCGGAAAAGGGGTCGAACCGATTTTTCACAAAGGGAAAATCGGTTCGACCCCTTTTTCCTGCAAGCCGATCCTACACGACCGCATCCGGTCCGCGTACGTAGATAATCCCGTTTCTAACATCTGCGTCGACGGCGCGCAGACGTTTTCCCTTGCACGGGCCGGCGAAACATTCGCCGGTGTCGATGCGATACATCGCGCCATGGGATGCGCAGATGATGGCACCGCGATCCTTGGTCAGAAAGCTGTTCGGCTGCCAGTTCAGCGGATGGCCGACGTGCATACAGTAATTCTGGTAGGCGTAGACATCGTCGCCCTGGCGCACGACGAAACCGGTGAACGGCCAGTCACCGTCGCCAATGGAAAATTCCCTGCAACCGGGATCAGCGATGTCCGACAGCGGCCCGACTTCGACCTCCTTCGTCATGACTTCCTCTCGAGCGGCGTGTGCCGGACAACGACGATGGCCAGAATAATCGATGGAATGCCCATTGCCGCGGCATAGACAAAGAAGCCCGTCCAGCCGATCGCCTCCTGCACGTTTCCCGAGTACCCGGCCAGCAGCTTGCCGAGGAATACCGAAAGAGCACTGAACAGGGCGTACTGCGTTGCCGTGAACGAAACATTGGTCAGGCTGGACAGGTATGCAATAAAGACAGTTCCGGAAAAGCCCTGCGCAAAATTGTCGAAACTGATCGTCACGATCAGCGCCCAGATGCTGGGGCCGGTGTAGGTCAGCCCGGCGAAAAACAGGTTGGTCGTGGCAATCAGCGTCGCCGACGCGATCAGCGACCGGGCCAGCCCGAACTTCATTGCCGCCCAGCCGCCGCCGGCGATGCCGAACAGCGCGACCCAGAGCCCGTAGAGCTTTGCTACGCTCGCGATTTCGGATTTCGAAAACCCGACATCGAGATAGAAAGGGTTCGCGAGAATGCCGAGGACGTAGTCACTGATTCGATAGAGACTGATGAATGCCAGCATTGTCAGCGCGAAAGCGCCGTATCGCCGGAAAAAATCGGCAAACGGACCGACGATCGCCTCCAGGAACCATCGCGCATATCCGTGCCGGAAGAGTTCGCGGTTGCTGACAGCACCGGCAGGAATCTCGGGCTCACGGCACAGCAACGTCGTCGCCAATCCAATCGCCATACACGCGGCCATGCATCTGTATGCAAACTCCCAGGTCACGAAGTCCGCGATATACAGCGCGATGGCACCGCCGATAATCATCGAGATGCGGTAACCATACTGGTAGGCCGCGGCCAGCAACGCCTGCATTTCCGGCGGCGCGATTTCGATACGATAGGCATCGATCGCCATGTCCTGGGTCGCAGACGAGAAGGCGACGACGACGGCCGTCATCGCGAACGCCAGCACGGCCGACGACGGGTCGATTGACGACAGCGCGAACAGGCTCGCGCCGATCGCCAGCTGCGACAGCAGCAACCAGGCCCGCCGCCGCCCGAGCATCGCCGTCAACAACGGCAGCCTCAGCCGGTCGACCAGCGGTGACCAGAGGAACTTGAAAACGTAGGCGAAGCCGATCCACGCGAACGTGGAGATAACGCTCTTCTGCAGCCCCGCGTCATTCAGCCAGGCCGTCAGCGTCGAATAGACGAGCGGGAACGGGAGCCCGCCCGAAAACCCGAGAAAGAAGATGACGAGAATCTTTTCCTGCAGGTAGAAACGCCATCCCCGTGACGAGGAAGCGCCGTCGTTATTCTCAGCCGCCTGCATGCTGCCAATCGTAGTCGATGATCAACGGCGCATGGTCGGAAAAGCGTTCGTCCTTGTAGATGTCGGTGCGCATCACTTTATCGGCAAGGCCCGGAGTAACGACGTGGTAGTCGATGCGCCACCCGACGTTGTTGTCCCAGGCGCGGCCACGATTCGACCACCACGTGTACTGGTCAGGCGGCTGGTCGATGGCCCGAAACGCATCGACGAACCCGAATGTTCCGAAAACCTCGTCCATCCACGCCCGCTCTTCGGGCAGGAAGCCCGAATTTTTCCGGTTCTGCTTCCAGTTCTTCAGGTCGATTTCCTGGTGCGCGATATTCCAGTCACCGCAGATGACGTACTCCGAGCGTTTGCGGCGCAATTTTTTCAGGTGCTCGGTGAACGTTTCCATGCAGCGGTACTTTGCCAGCTGGCGGTCATCATTTGACGAGCCTGACGGCAAATACAGCGACACGACATTGATGCCTTCGAGCTGCACCTCGAGATAGCGGCCTTCATTGTCGAACTCTGCGTCGCCGTAACCTCGAACGACGTTTCGCGGTTCGTGCCGCGTATAGATTGCGGTACCGCTGTAGCCCTTTTTCTCCGCGTCTTCATAGAACACGTGATAACCGGGCGGCCGGAAACACGCGTCCTCGAGCTGGTGCTCCTGCGCCTTGGTTTCCTGGATACAAATGACGTCGGCGTCCTGCCCGGGCAGCCATTCGAATAAACCCTTGCGGGCCGCCGCGCGGATGCCGTTGGCGTTCAGGCTGATAATGCGGAACAAACAGGTCTCCCGGAATCGCTATTGATGGTCGCCAGACCGCGGCGGGTTTGTCATACTCTCCACCCGCCGCCGAGCCGGCATCATACAAGACGCGCAGGCGACATCGGGATCATGCAAGCCTACCAGAGAGAATTCATCGACCTCGCGCTGGAGCTGGACGTGCTGCGGTTCGGCGAGTTTACGCTGAAATCCGGACGCGTCAGTCCCTACTTTTTCAATGCCGGACTCTTTTCCACCGGCTACGCAGCGGCAAAGCTCGGCCGATACTACGCCGCCGCCATCGCGGCATCGGACGTGAAATTCGACATGCTGTTCGGCCCGGCCTACAAGGGCATTCCGCTCGCGGCGCTGACCGCCGCCGCGCTCGCCGAGCACCAGGGCATCGATGTGCCGTATTCCTACAATCGCAAGGAAGCAAAAGCGCATGGCGAGGGCGGCAGCATCGTCGGCAGCGAATTGAAAGGCCGCGTACTGATTGTCGATGACGTGATTACGGCCGGCACGGCGGTGCGCGAGGCCTGCCGGATCATCAACGCGACCGGTGCGGAAATTGCCGGGCTCGTCATCTCGCTGGACCGCGAAGAGCGGGGCCAGGGCTCGATGTCGGCCGTCCAGGAGCTCCGAAGTTCGCTCGGCATTCCGGTCGTCAGCATCGTCCGGCTGGCCGACCTGATCGAGACTCTCGAAGAAACAAGCGAATATGCGGACTACCTTGAACCGCTTCTAAAATACCGGCGCAAGTACGGTGTAATTTCGTAAATTATTGAATTTCTGTGGATTAGCGGGGATTGTAAGCTGATCGCCGAGGAACTAAGCTTGTAAATCGCGAACTGTGTCGTGCACCGATCGCTTGATTTCGTGGCATATTTGGACAATGCGGACTGGATCACTCCTTATAACGATTCTTGCTTTCGCAGGCCCGGCGGCCCTCGCCGACGCCAACAGCAAGCATTACAAGGTTGTCGAGGAAGACGGCACGATTTTCTATGGCGACAGCGTTCCGCCGGAACTGACAGATTATGAAAAAGAGGTCGTCAACGACCACGCGGTAACAATCGATCGCATCGAGGGCCGCAAGAGCGAAGAAGAGCTCGCGGCCGAGCGCGCGGCCGAAGAGCGCCGGATTCAGGAGCAGCTGCGATTACGCGCCGACAAGGCCCTGCTGGCGACCTACGTGACCGTCGACGAAATTCGCATGCACCGCGATCGGCGTATCGAACTGTTCCAGGCCCAGTCCCGCGTTACCGAGCTGTACCTCCGCAACCTGCAGCGCCGTCTCGACAAGCTGGAGCGCGAGGCGTCACGCTATGCGCCGTATTCGAGCGATCCGGACGCCGAGCTGGTGGACCCGGACCTGATTGCCGAAATCAACGAGACCAAGGCGACCATTAATCGCCACCAGCAGAACCTGGAGAAGTTCCAGAGCGAAGAACAGGTCATCATCGCCCGCTTCGAGGGCGACATCAATCGCTTCAAGTCCCTGACAGGCCTCGAGTAAGCGACGACACCGGACTCACCCGGTGCCCGAGTGCCCGAATCCGCCCGCACCACGCTCGCTGTCCTCGAAATCGTCGACGACATTGAAGCGGACCTGTTCGACCGGCACGAACACCATCTGCGCAATGCGTTCGCCCGGCTCGACGGTGTAGGCGGCTTGGCTGCGGTTCCAGCAGGAAATGAATACCTGCCCCTGGTAATCCGAATCGATCAAGCCGGTCAGGTTGCCCAGCACCAGGCCGTGCTTGTGGCCGAGGCCCGACCTCGGCAGCAGCACGGCCGCGAGCGATGGATCGCCGATGTGAATCGCAAGTCCCGTCGGGATTAGCACCGTCTGCCCCGGCTCGACGGTCAGCGCCTCGTCGATGACGGCTCGCATGTCGAGGCCGGCCGAGCCGTCCGTTGCATGGTGCGGCAACGGGATGCTGTCGCCGACCCTGGGGTCGAGTATTTTCAAGTCAATTGTTCGCACGCGGTTTCCCGATCGGATAGGTCTTATTGTTTTGTTTGCCGTAGCGACACGACGGACCGGCGCGGCTCCGCTCTGTCCCCGCGCGCCGTTTCGAATCGTAGCGCGACCAGATCCATCAGCTCGCTCGCAAGTTCGGATTTTGCGGCCATCGGAAACGATTGCTCGCCGCCGGGCCAAAAAACGTCGACGGTGTTTTCGTCGCAGTCGAAACCGCAGTCATCACCAACGCGGTTCGCTATGATCATTTGGAGCTTCTTGTTTTCGAGCTTGCCGAGCGCATACTCCCGTACGTGGTCGGTTTCGGCCGCGAAGCCGACCGTGAACGGCGCCTTCGGCAGCGCCGCAACGGACGCGAGTATGTCTTTCGATCGCACGAGGTCCAGCGACATCGTCTCGTCGTGCTTTTTCATTTTCTCTTTCGTCACGCTGGCCGGTCGATAATCCGACACGGCTGCCGCAGCGATAAAGATGTCGGCATCGGCGATGTGTTCGTGCGTCGCCGTATACATCTCTTCGGCCGTAGTCACCGGAACGACGGTCACGCCGACCGGCTCGACCAGGTTCACCGGGCCGCTGACGAGAATGACCCTGGCGCCCCGCGCCGCCGCGGCACGCGCCATCGCGTAGCCCATTTTTCCGGAGCTCCGGTTCGTGATGTAGCGCACCGGGTCGATCGCTTCGCGCGTCGGGCCCGCGGTGACCACGACGGTCTTGCCGCTTAGTGCGCGGCGATCCGCGCTGCCGCCGAACTCCGGCGCACAGACAATCGCGGCGATGTCGTCGGGCTCCGTCATGCGGCCGGAGCCGGTCTCGCCGCAGGCCTGTGAACCTGAATCAGGGCCGATGACGATGACGCCGCGGTCTTCGAGCGTCTTGCGGTTTGCCTGTACTGCCGCATTCGACCACATGACGTGATTCATCGCCGGCGCGATCGCGATCGGCGCCTCGGTTGCGAGACAAAGGGTAGTCAGCAGGTCTGGTGCGCCGCCGCCGGCGAGGCGCGCCATGATCTCGGCCGTCGCTGGCGCGATCAGCACGACGTCGGCCCAGCGCGCCAGCTCGATGTGCCCCATCGACGCTTCCGCCTCCTTGTCCCAGAGATTGCGTCGTATCGGCCGTCCCGACACGGCCTGCAACGCTGTTTCGGTAACGAATTCCTCGGCGGAGGCGGTCATGACGATCTGCACGTCGGCACCACGCTCCTTCAGGCGCCGGACCAGCTCCGGGGTCTTGTAGGCGGCGATGCCGCCGCTGATGCCGAGGACAATGTTCATCAATTTATTGCATGCATAGTGCGACTGTTCAGGTTAACAGTTTCCAATGAATCGGCCCGTCCCGTCCAGATTATTTGCTTGTAAGCGTATGCCCGATTCGCGACGCTGCAGCCATTCGTGCACCACGACAGGGAGCGTTGATGGGATCGAGCGAACCGGACCCCCGCAGCAATGCGGAACTGATCGCGGCCGTGCTGATGAGCGGCAACGGCGATGCGCGCGCCGCCGACCTGGCGGCCCGCCTGATCGAGCGCTTCGGCGGCCTCAGGGCCCTGCTGCACGCTCGCCCCGAGGCAATGACGGCCGTGCGTGGCATCGGCAGTGCACGGGCCGAGCTGCTCCGTTCCTTGCCGGAGCTCGCACGACGGTATTTTGCCGAGCAACTCACCGTCGGCGAGCCGATCCGCAGCCCCGCCGATACCGAGGCGTTTTTGCTCGCGAAGATGCGCCACCTCGACCACGAGCTGTTCTGCTGCCTGTACCTCGACAACCGTCACCGCGTGCTGCAATTTAACGAAATGTTCCGCGGCACGATCGACGGTACCTCGGTTTACCCGCGGGAAGTCGTCAAGGAGGCGCTCGCGATCAATGCCGCAGCCGTCATCCTGGCCCACAACCATCCGAGCGGCGTCGCCGAACCGAGCCAGGCCGACGAGCGCATCACGAGGCGCCTGAAGTCGGCCCTGGAGCTCGTCGATATCCGCCTGCTGGACCACCTGATCGTCGGCAGCGGCAAGACGACGTCGCTGGCCGCTAGGGGACTGATCTGAGCGGCTGCCCTACGGCATGCCCAAAGGCTCTCTGCTCGCTTGTATTGGGGCCCCCGGACTGGTATAAAGTTGCGCTCTTTGCCCGCCGCTCGGCGGCCAAAATCAACAAAATCAGAGATTTACGTGTCATGAGCAGAGTATGCCAGGTCACCGGGAAGCGCCCGCAGAGCGGCAATAACGTTTCCCATGCCCACAACAAGACCCGCCGTCGCTTCCTGCCGAACCTGCAGTCGAAGCGCTTCTGGCTGGAAACCGAGAACCGCTGGGTGCGCCTGCGCGTCTCGCACAAGGGCATGCGGATCATCGACAAGCACGGCATCGAGAAGGTCGTCAGCGACCTGCGTGCCCAGGGTCAGCGCGTTTAAGGCGCGGCCGAGGACTTAGGAATGGCGAAGACCAACCGCGAAAAAATCCGTCTCGTATCGAGTGCCGGCACCGGTCACTATTACACGACGACGAAGAACAAGCGCCTGCATCCGGAAAAGATGGAGACGAAGAAGTACGACCCGACGATACGCAAGCACGTCACGTACAAGGAAGCGAAGATCAAGTAGGAGCGGCTTCAGCCGCGACACACCGCTGGATCGGGCCTAAGGGCCCTCCTACAACCAACAGACACACGAAAGCCCGCTACCTCGCGGGCTTTTTTGTGGACAATAGCGGCATGCCCGAACTTCCCGAAGTCGAAACCAGCCGGCGCGGCATCGCACCGCATGTCGAGGACGGCACCGTCACGAACGTCGTTGTCCGGGACCGGCGGCTGCGCTGGCCGATCAGCCGCGAGCTTGATCGGGAGCTGCCCGGTGCGAGGGTTACCGATGTCGGGCGCCGCGCAAAATACCTGCTGATCAACACCGACCGCGGCACCG
Organism: Woeseiaceae bacterium; assembly: GCA_041609735.1. Classification (GTDB taxonomy): domain Bacteria; phylum Pseudomonadota; class Gammaproteobacteria; order Steroidobacterales; family Woeseiaceae; genus UBA1847. Next base: position 14,305 of record JBFIQH010000010.1, read on the forward strand.
CGATTCTGCACCTCGGCATGTCCGGGCACGTGTATCTCGTCGACACCGGAACGCCCGCCGGCGTGCACGATCACGTCGACATCGAGTTCGCGTCCGGCAAGGCGCTGCGCCTGACCGATCCGCGGCGCTTCGGCTCGCTACACTGGTCGACAGAACCGCTGCAGCATCCCTTGCTGCGGAACCTCGGCCCCGAGCCCTTCGGCGACGAGTTCGATGGCGAGTATCTGTGGCGAAAATCCCGCGGGCGGCGAGTCGCAATCAAGCAGTTCATCATGAACGCGCGCGTCGTCGTTGGCGTCGGCAACATTTACGCAAGTGAGTCACTGTTCATCGCCGGCATCAACCCTAAACGCGCAGCCGGCCGCATTGCGTTGCCGCGTTATGAAAAACTGGCGGACGCGATTCGAGAAGTCCTGCAACGCGCGATCCTCGAAGGCGGCACGACTCTGCGGGATTTCTACGGCAGCGACGGGGAAGCCGGCTACTTCCAGCACCACCTCGACGTTTACGGCCGCGAGGATGAAGCCTGCACCCGCTGCGGGTCTGCGGTCGTCGCGATCGTGCAGGGCCAGAGGACGACGTACTATTGCCGCAAGTGCCAGTCTTAACGGCCGTTTTGGGCGCCCCGACACGCGCCGCAGCGGCGCACGACCGACGCCCACGGATTGCGCAGCCGCGCGGCCTGCGCTACAGTAGCGGCTGATTGACAACGCTGTCATTCCTGCGACTGGCGGCGCCGCGGCAAATCCGCCACCCCTGGCAATTCTGACGGTATACCCCTTGATTCAACCCGTGTTCACCGCTCGCCCATCATCCGCCCGACGTTCGGCAACGGCGTTTAGCCTGCTGTGTGTCGCGTTATCAGCCTGTGGCGGTGGCTCTGGCGGGTCATCCGCACCGCCACCGGCGCCACCCCCGCCGCCGCCCGTGTCCACAGGCCCGGCCGCACCGGTCGATCACCTGAGCTTCCAGAACGTCGCCGTGGCCGCGGGGCTCAATTACACGCACGGCTTCAGCACGCCGAGCACGTCCACGGAAGCGGTCGCCGGTGTCGCGGTCGGCGATTACGATGGCGACGGCTGGCTGGACCTTTATATCGCGCAGGGCGACACAGGCATGAACCTCCTGTTTCGCAACCAGAGCCAGGGCGGCGACTACCTGTTCGAGGACCGGGCGATGGAGGCCGGCGTTGCAATTGCTGTCGCCGACAAGAGCTGCGGTCCGGCGTTCGTCGATTTCGACGGCGACGGTGACGACGACCTGTTTGTCGGCAGCATCGAATACAGTCAGTTCCGCGTATTTCGCAATGCCGGCGACGGCACGTTCGACGACATTACCGCTGCCTCCGGCCTGTCGAGCCTGGTTCGCGAAAACAACGTATCCCTGGCGTTTGGCGACTACGACCTGGACCAGGACCTGGACCTGTTTATTGGCCACTGGACATTTACGATCGACGAATTGCCCGCCGGCAGCCCGCAATTTCTCTGGCAGAACAATGGTGACGGCACGTTCACCGATGTCAGCGATGAAACCCTGATGAGCGAAGCGGTTATCAGCTTCGGCGTCGACTACTCGTTTACGCCAACGTTTGCCGACATCGACAATGACGGAGACCCGGACATGCTGCTGGTGTCCGATAACAATTTGAGCCAGGTCATCGTCAACAACGGCAACCAGGGCGGCGGACTGTACACGTTCAGCCGCATCACCGACGAGAGCGTAATCACCGACGAGGCCGGCATGGGGTCTGCCGTCGCCGATTTCGACAACGACGGCGATCTAGACTGGTTCGTCAGCAGCATCGAGGAACAGGGCAACCGCGACCGCTCGGGCAATCGCTTCTACCGAAACGAAGGTAACGGCATTTTCGTGGACGCAACGAATACGACCGGTGTGCGTTCCGGCTTCTGGGGCTGGGCGAGTTGTGCCGCAGATTTCAATAACGACGGCTGGCTCGACATATTTCATGTCAACGGCATCGGCGAAATGGCCGGAACCTCGGAATTTGTTTTCGACAAGTCGCGGCTGTTCATCGCCAACGGTGACGGCAGCTTCATGGAATACTCGGAGGAACTCGGCATCTCTGACCAGCGACAGGGCCGCGGTGTTGTTTGTTTCGACGGCGACCGTGACGGCGATATCGACATTTTCGTCGCGAACAACGGCAACACACCCGCACTGTTCGAAAACCAGGGCGGCAATGCGCTGAATTGGGTAAATGTCGAGCTTGGTGACAGCGCGCCGAACACGGCAGCGATCGGCGCTCGTATTTACCTGTCTGCAAACGGCGCTACGCAGATGCGCGAGATCGCCAACGGTAACAATTACGTGTCGCAGAACCCGGCCGAGCAGCACTTCGGTCTCAACGATGCCGCCATTATTTCTTCGGTCAGGGTAGTCTGGCCGGACGGCACCGAGTCCGAGCGCCTGAACGTCGACCCCAACCAGCGCATTCAAGTAAGCTACCCGGATTCCTGGTCTATCGACTAATCCCTGGCGCCGCCATTGGACTTCACGCTTTACTGGTTCATGTTTCCGGCATCAATCGTGGTTGCCACGTGCGCGATGCTCAGCGGCATCGGCGGGGCGGCGCTGTTTACGCCAATTTTCATACTTGTATTTCCGTTGCTGGGACCGGAGTACGTACTGGAATCCACGCTCGCGGCTGTCGGCACCGCGCTGTTTACGCAGACCTTCGGTTTCCTGTCAGGATTCGTCGGATATTACCGTCGCAAGCTGATCGACTTTGCGCTGGCTTTTCGGATCATGCGGGTTTCCGTGCCGGTCGGCATTGCCGGGGCTCTGGCCGCAAACCTGCTGCACGACAGCGTGCTGCTCGCCAGTTACGCTGTGCTGGTCGCCGCGCTCTCGGTGGTGATCTGGCGCAGCCGCCTCGCAGATACGACACCGCACGCCAACCCGGACCCGGCGCGGCAGCGCATCATCACCGACTCCCGTGGTCATGACTACACCTACGTCGACCCGCACATCGGGCCGAAGGAGATGTCCCTTACCGCGACCGGGGCGTTCATGACCGGCATGGTGTCTGTAGGAATCGGCGAGGTGACGATCTCACAGCTGAGCCGCAAGGGCGTTCCGATTGCTGTCGCGGCAGCCACGTCTGTCATGGTCGTGATTGTCACCATTGTCTTCGCATCGACCACGCTGTTTGCGCAGCTGATACACGACGGCGGGTGGCGGGCCGTTCCGTGGAACCTGCTGTGTTACGACATTCCCGGCGTGCTGATCGGTGGCCAGATAGGGCCACGACTGCAGGGACTCGTGCCGCCGCACGTCATGCGGCGCGCGATCAGTGTTTTATTCGTCGTGCTGGCCGTGGCGATGATGGCGGTTGCATGGCAAAAGCTCGGCCTGACGGCAGCCGCTTAGTCGTCGCGACGATAAACCCGCACGTAGTCGACCTGCATCTGCTGCGGGAAGATGGAGTCGTCAATCGGGCCGCCGGCGCGACCCCAGGCTCCGCCAACCGCGATATTTAGAATCAGGTGGAACGGCCGGTCGAACGGCCATTCCTGCCAGCCCTTGTTCTCGTTCATGTAGGTGAAGTACAGGATGTCGTCGACATAAACGTCGATCCGTTCCGGAGACCACTCGAGCGCGTAAACATGAAAGGCCTCGGCAAGGTCGTCAATGATTACGCGGCCTTTACGCTGCTCCCATTTCACCCAGTAATACGCCTCCGTGTGCACGGTGCCATGCACGTGCCCCATCTGGTAGCCGACATGTTCCATGATGTCGATTTCGCCGGAATTCGGCCAGGCATCGCAGTCGCTGCTGCCCTGCCAGTCTTCCCCCTCGGAGCAGGTGGTTGCGTACGCGAAAGGATCGCTCGGCAACATCCAGATCGCGGGCCACGTTCCCTGGCCCGAGGGTAGCCGGGCTCGTGCTTCGAATCGTCCGTAAAGGAAATCGCCTTTGCCGCTCGAGTGTATGCGACCGGACGTGTATGCGGCGCCGTCAAAATCTTCCTTGTGTGCCTCGATGACCAGCGTGCCATTCTCGACGCGCAAATTCCTGGCGCGCGCCGTGTAGGCCTGGTCCTCGTCGTTGACCTTGCCCGGTGGCCAGACGTCCGGACTCCATTTCGTCGTGTCCAGCGTTTCGCCGTCGAATTCGTCACTCCACACCAGTGTCCAGTCGCTCGGGCGTTCCGACCGGGTACGCACGACCAGGGCGCTAAGCACCGGTTCGCCGGCCGATGCCTCGAACCGTATATCGAGCCGATTGTCGTCGACGACGATTCCCGGGGCGGTCACGGTCAGTGCCGAACGGGTTTTGCCGTCACGAAACAGCATGACGTCGAGTTCCCCGATGACTCGTTGCTCTTCGGCATAAACGTCAAAAACCCGCTCCCCGCGCGTTACGTCGTCGGGTTCGGCAAAATGAAAGGTCAGGTCGTAGACGCCGTTGGCGAGCGCGTGCTCGATCCTGACGTCACCGCTGCGGTAGGTCCGGTACAGGAGCGGATCCTGCGTGCCTTTGACAGCCGCGATGCTGCCGGCGGTTCCGCCTGTGACAGAGATCTCGGCACTGTAGATCGTGCCGTCGAGACCGGCATAGGCGGGTCCGCCAACGTTGACCGCCCACACGACGTCCGATCCGCCGGGTTCCGGAGTGCCCGCCGGTAACACGCCGCCGTCGCCCGCGGGTTGTGAACAGGCGCCGAGCAGTGCACCTGCAACCGCAAGACCGGCGAGCGTCTGCGGCCGGGCAGGAACCTGCATCAAGGCGCCGCCTTGCAATAGTGATCGATAAATCGCTGGTGCTCCGGTAGCTGGTTGACCAGCTGCCCGACCGACGAGTGGATGCCTGTCAGGAATCGTTGCAGCTCATCTTCATCCATCATGTTGACGATCGGGTGATACTGCTCCGGTTCCAGGCCCTGCCCGAGCATCACCTGGATCCACGAATTCTCACCGAACAGCTCCGTCGGCACCTTGAATACCCGCCCGGCCTGCTTGAACAGCTCTATTCGGTGTTTCAATGAATCGGGAATCTCCATGCTGCGGCACTGACGCCAGAATGCCGTGTCGGTCCGATTCGTGACATGGTAGTGAAGAATGATGAAATCCCTGACGTTCTCGATTTCAAAATTCATCTGGTTGTTGAATTCGTCGACATCAGGCTGCCTGATCCCGTCGTACGGGAACATCTGCATCAGGCGAATCATGCTGCGCTGAATCAGGTGGATACTGGTGGATTCCAGCGGCTCGATGAAGCCGGATGACAGTCCCACCGCGACGCAGTTCTTGTTCCAGTGCTTGCGGCGCTGCCCGGTTTTGAATTTTATGACGCGCGGCTCCGTCAGGACCTTGCCCTCGACATTGCTGAGCAATTTGTCGATTGCTTCGTCATCGGACCAGTGCTTGCTGCTGAAGACGACGCCGTTACCCACGCGGTGCTGTAACGGGATTCGCCACTGCCATCCAGCCTCGCGAGCGATTGCTCGGGTATAGGGAATGGGCGGTCCCACCGATTCTGTCTGTACCGCCACAGCGCTGTTGCACGGCAACCAGTGCGTCCAGTCCTCGTATCCAACATTCAGCGTGTGCTCGATCAGCAAGCCGCGAAAGCCAGTGCAGTCGACGAACAGGTCGCCCTCGATACGCTGGCCGGAATGCAGCTCCAGCGCATTGATGTTGCCGCTTTCAGGATCGACCTCGACGTTCTTGATCTTGCCTTCCTGGCGCACGGCACCGTGCTCCTCTGCGATCTTTCGCAGAAACTTTGCGTACAACGATGCATCGATGTGGTAGGCGTAATTCAGCCCCTGGTTCGGCAGCACGGCGAACCGGTTCTTCTTTGCGGCCGCCCACTCGTTACAGTATTCGCCGAACTCCTTGCTGATCCCGAGCTTTTTGCCTTTCAGCCAGAAATGCTGGAAACCCGCAGCCCAGCAATCCTGTCCCGTCCAGCCGAAGGAGTGTATGTAGTCCTCGCCGACGTCCCGCCAGTTCTCGAACGAGATACCGAGCTTGAACGTACCCTGCACCGCCGCGAGGAAGTCCTGCTCCTTGATCTTCATCAGGTCGTGAAACGTGAGCAGCGTCGGAATCGTCGCTTCGCCTACACCGACCGTGCCGATTTCGTCGGACTCGACCAGGGTAATATCCAGAGTCTTGCCCAGCAGCTTGGACAGAGACGCAGCCGCCATCCAGCCGGCGGTACCGCCTCCGGCAACGACAACCTTGTGTATCTTGCGATGTTGCATCTTGCTGTTCCTCTGTGACAGAGCGGCGAGTTACTGATTCAAACGGTTCAGCAGCTCGGCACGCAGTTTCCGCGCCGATGCGTCGTCCAGCGGCGCGAGGCAACCCCGGCCGGCTGGCGGAATATGCGCATACACGGATTCTTCCGCATTGAAGACGTAGTGGTCGAACAAGCATTTCCACGCATTGCGCTGCCGCTCCGGCAGGTCTCGCAATGCCAGGATGGCGTGCATCAGGGCGGTCGTAGGCGCGCCCATCGCTTGTGGCGAATTACACCACCAGTAGTTGACCAGCAGGTTGAATGACGCCATCGACTCGACATGGTGCCACCACATGCTCGGGATGAATATCGCGTCGCCCGGCTCCAGGTCGAACGTCAATGCTGCAGCGAGCGCGTCGCGAAACTTCGGGAAACGCTCGAAATCCGGCTTGCTGAAATCAACGAGGCTGATCGCTTGACCGGACGGCGTCTTGTCCAGCGGTCCGACATACAGGTTGGCGACCTGCTCCGGCGGAAACAGCGTGAAACGTCGCTTGCCCGCGACGACGCAAGCCAGGTTGTCGGGAAAGTCGAAGTGCGCGGAGATTCGCGTTTTGTTGCCGAGCCAGAAGCTGACGAGTGCATCTCGAGCGGGCACGGGGACATCATTCTGTTGCCGAAACCCCGGCAACCAGCGATCGACGGCCGTCGAACCCACGTATATCGACTGCTGCGCTCCGCGCGTGTCTTGTTCGTGAAGTTTCTCGAATACCTGGCCCAGGTGGGCGGTACCGCTGCGGAAGTTGAATCCCGTGAAATCCTCGTCATAGAAAAACTTGCCGTCGATATTGTCGCCCACGTAAACGACAACCGGTTCGTTGGTCCAGAAATTCGCCAGGTATTGTGCCGCGCCCGTCAGCGACTCGCTGCATGCCGCGACCGCCGGCCATTCTGCAATTACGCCCTTTAGCAGCACCGGCGTGTCCGATTCGAAGACACGCTCGTCCAGCGCATCCGGCTTGCAGCCTGTAATTACCTCCCCGGGATTGATGTCCAGAATTGCCGCCATCATTCATGCCTCGAGAGTGGCGTTCTTCCGGTCGACCAAAGAACGGATATTGACCGTCGACGCGAGAATCATGAATAACGGCATCAGGAAACCTTCCTTGCTGAACCTCCGCAGCGTTTCCCCATCGAGATCCTGAATTTTCTCCTCATTGATTGCATGAAAGCCCAGCAGCTGATTTCGTGACCCATCGTTCAGTGCAATATCCATACTGACCGATTCGATAAGCCCGTGTTCCTGCAAGGCAGCGACGAAACGCTTGTTGAGCTCGACGCCGTGATAGATCCCCTCCAGCAGGTTGGCCATGCTTTCGAGAAAAGGAGTTCGACCACCGAGCGGCTGGAACAGCGGTTCGCCTGCGTCTTTGCTGACGCGTGGATGATCCATGTCGAGCGACACCATGCGGGCCGTTTCACTGCTGCCCGGCGCCGATGATTTCTGGAAGCCGATCATGAACGGCTGGCGACGAATCATGGCGGGCACATAACGCGCATCCCAGCCGTTGTCGCCAAGAAACAGGTTTTCTCCATCCTGGAAACCGAACAACGCTATCGGTACCAGTCCCTCTGTCGGATCCTGGTGAAACAGGATCGGATAGTTTGCCTGTATATCTCTAAACTCATAGGGAAACGTCACGGTAAACATGACGTTGTCACCGTACTCCGCGGATCTCTCGGTAATGATCCGCACGTCCTGGTGGTCGACGTTGTTCAGTAGCGCTAGATTAGTCACATTCAGTCCTGTGGGTCAGGCGACTCCGCGTAACGACGCCGTCGCTGCGACGAGTTCGCGGTTTGTCGGCAGCAGCTTGAGCATCTGCCTGGCCTTTTCATTATTCTCGTGCAGCAGCTTGTCGACTCGCCCCCTGTCCTTGTCCAGTGCCGCCTTGCTGCTGTAGCGATACCTGGGCGTGAATTTCATGCCGTAGAGCACGTACTGGTAGCTGGCAGAGGGAAAAAGCTCGTCGATGCGCGGCGCGTCATCATGCCATGGCGACTGCTGCTGCCACAGCTCAAGTTTATCGCGGAGCGCGTCGGGACACGAGGCCGGCCGCCGGCAATCCTGCCAGTAGGCACTGTCATCGCGCTCACTCAAAACATAGTGCAGTTTCAGGAACTCGATGACGCGCTGCCAGTGATAGTGCATTTTATCGTTAAATCGCCTCGCGACGACATCCATGATATCCCGATCGACGGGTAGCTGCTGACTGATGATCGACGCCGCCTGCTCGATCAACGCCAGAGCCGACGCCTCAAGCGGCTCAACGAAGCCTCCCGATAGACCGACCGCGACACAGTTTCGCACCCAGAACGTCTCTCGATAACCGGGCTCGAATGGAATTTTCCGAAACTGCAGGTCGTCGAGCCGCGTCTCCGGCGACGTATGCCGGACATAGTCCTCGATCACCCGCATCGCGACGGACTCGTCAGCATGAGCCTCGGAATATACGTGGCCGATGCCGCGGCGCGATTGCAGCGCTATATCCCATATCCAGCCTGACGACGCCGCTGTCGCGCGGGTTACCGACGCGATCGGATCGCTCGCGGTTGCATGCGGCACTTGAACCGCGATCGCTGCATCATTGAACAGGAACTCCTTGACCGAAATCACGTCGGCCCCATAGTGCTGCCCGATCATGAGGCTTCGCTGACCGGTACAGTCGACAAACAGGTCGCCTTCGATGCGCCTGCCGCCGTCGAGCACGACTGCAGAGACATCGCCGCTCGATTCCGCATCGATATGCTCGACGTTGCCCGAAATGTAGCGCACGCCGAGCCGGTCGACCGCGTGGCGATGAAGCAGAGCGGCGAACTTGCCGGCGTCGAAGTGATAGCCGTAATTGACGTTGAACGCGTACTCGGGAGTCGAAACCTGTTTCGGTGCCAGTCCGGCCGCGATCACCCTGGCCTGAGGCGTAACGAATTCGGCGTAAGGCACCGACCCCGCCTGATCCAGCCAGTAATCGGCCAGCTTCAGGCTCGAATATTCCGCCGGAAAACTGAAGGGATGGTAGTACCGATGACCCTCTCCGATCCCGGACCACTCCAGGAACTCCGTGCCTTGCTTGAAACTGGCATCACATTCGCACAGCAGCGCTTTTTCGGACAGGCCGATTTTCTGCAGCGTCATACGCATCGATGGCCACGTGCCTTCACCGACGCCGATCGTCGGGATGGTCGGCGATTCGATCAGCACGACCTCGATTGCGCGACCGGTCTCGTCACCATGCTCTGCAGCGACGAGGCTGGCCGTTATCCAACCGGCGGTTCCGCCACCGACAATGACGACTTTTCGGATTGCCCTGTTCAATTGCGCCAGCCTCCTCTGACCTCAAGGTAGATCAAGGACAGGGTCGTTGCAATTGCCGCTCGTGCATTTATTCGAGACAAAAAAAAGCTGCCCCGGGGGTCAGGGCAGCTTCTTTTCGCGCATTCGTTATCAGAATTTGTATCGAATGCCGACGTTGTATCGCGTACCCTGCTGCGCCGCGAACAGCGTCTGCAGCGTGGAGCGACCGTACACGTGTGTCGTTTCGTCCGTGAGGTTGAGCACGTCGAGGTATATCTGCAGGTTGTCGTTGTACCAGTAACTGGAACTCAGATCCCACTGACTGTATTCGCCGGTGTATGTCGGTGGTCCGGCTCCGACGTTCGTCTGTCCGGTACCGGCCAGGAATTCGTCGCGCCAGTTGTAGGCCAGCCGCACCGCGATACCGTCCTTGTCGTAGAACCCGATCAGGTTTGCGCTGTCGCTGAGCCCGAAGATGACGAACTGCTGTGCCAGGCTCAGGTTATCGTAACCCACGTCGGCATCGACGAAGGTTGCGTTGGCGATTACGCCAAATCCGCTATCACCGAAGTTGTGCTGAACCACCAGTTCCCAACCATCTACCGACGCCTTCTCGATGTTGACAGGAATTGTCAGATCGAACGGTGACGACGGATCACGGCCGGCGATGCCGGCGATAACGCCGTTGGCGGCATCAACCCCCGGCTCGTTTGGCCGGTTGTCGAGAATCCAGGTGTAGAGGTCGGCGCCCACGCTGGAGCCAGTCGCCGCGCGGGCCTCGTCGCCGAGTGGACCGAGCGCCGGATGCGGGAGTTCCGCCGGCGTTTCAGTCACGGACGCGCTGCCGATAAAGTTCTCTACGTCTTTCTGGAAGTAGCCCACAGCGGCATAGCTGTCCTCGCCGTAGTACCACTCTACCGACAGGTCGATGTTCTCCGACTCGAACGGCAGCAGCGCCGGGTTGCCGCGGCTGCCGGTGCCGCCGGTAACGCGCACAGGCGACGCCAGCGACAATCCACCCTCGATTTCGACAAAGTTTGGTCGTGACAGGGTCTTGCTGACCGAGAATCGGCCGATCACGTTGTCGGTCAGGTCGATACTGAAATCGAAGTTCGGCAGGAATGCATCGTAGTCGCCGGAGCCCTCAGAAAACGCCGAGCCGTCCGAGACCAGGGCGAGTTCGTTGCCGGCTACCCAATTGAGCCCGGTGTAGTTCGGTGACAGTGCGCTCGACAGTACGTCCGTCTGCTCGTAGCGCAGACCGAGTCGCATGTCGACCGGCTTGCCGCCCCATTCCGTGGCCATGTTGGCCTGCACGTAAATCGCCTCGGACTCTTCCGTCGTTCGGCGGTCTGCCGCGAAGTTATCGGACGGGCAAAGGGCCGTACCGCAGGGACCGAGATCGCCGTTGCCCGGTACGAACAGCGTTGCATCACCGCTGGCGATCAACTGTTCGGTCCGTGCAATCACAGCGGCCATGTCGTAGGTGAAAAATCTCTGCTGCAACCGAGAATCGTCGCTGCCGGGGATTTCGTCGAACGAACCTGCCGCCGTCACAGGAGTCATGAGGTCTGCAATGGCCCCGGGCTGCGTCACGCCGCCCCAGGCATCGCGCTGCACGACCGAGGTCGCTGCGCGATTGTCCACCTCGGTGAATTGCACACCGAAATCGATGCTCTCGACAAATCCGCTGTCGAAGCCGTAATTGCCGCTCAATTCGAGCTGGTTGACTTCCATCTTGGATAAGTTCTTGGCGAATACGCTGCCCGTGACGATCATGTCGTCGGGGGTCAGCGGGTCCGAGAGACCGAGCTCGAGAACCGGCAGATCGTTGCCGAAGTAACCGGACGTGCGGTCACGCGTAAACGCCGAAATAGCGAGCAGCGCGTTGCTGCCGAACGGGCTGTTCGGCGCATTCTCTGCCGACGAATCATGATAGTCGAGCTCGAGCGACAGGTTGTCGCTGACGTCCCACAAGACGTTCAGGCCGATCGAGTTGTTCTCGTTGCGGAAAGCGTCGCTGCCCGCGCCCATCGCGAAGTCCGAGCCGGACGAGTTTTCCGTGTACTCGAGCGGCGAGGCCTGCGGGCCATCGGTCCAAACCGTTTCCTGGCCGCCGAAGTTGAACCAGGCCGAGTAGTTGTTGTAGGTACGGTCGAGTTCGAGTTCGGCGTAAGTGTAATCCAGCGTCGTCGTGATGTCTTCACGAGGACGGAATTGCAGTGTCAGCTGACCGTTGGTGCGCACACGGTCGTAGTCCGCAATTTCGTAACCGACGACCTGGGGCACCGAATACAGGTCGCCGGCGCCGGGCCGGTTGACCTGGTTCGGGTCGCCCTGTGGCGGGATTCCGCCCCACTCGGAGGGGCCGAGGCCACACCAGCAGTTGTCGGTTTCGCCGGTAAAGGTGCGCCAGCCGCCGACACTCGCCGTTGCCGCCCCGCTCTCACGCTCCTGGCGAATAAGGCTCAGCGAAACGCCGACGGTATCATCGGCAAAGGTGTTGGAGAACAGCGCCGAGAGTTCCGGCGTCGGATTCGTCGTCGAAAGGTTCGTGCGCGAGAGGTCGTACATCGCGCTGCCGGCGACGGTCCAGTTCAGGCCGGGCGCCTCGAGCGGCCGGGTCGTCTTGACGTTGATCGTAGAGCCGATGCCGCCTGTCGGGACATCTGCCTTGCCGCTCTTGTAGACCTCGACGGACGAAATGCCTTCGGATGCGAGGTTGCCGAAATCGAAGTCGCGGTTGACGCCGCTGGTCGTCGGCATCTGGCGGCCATTCAGCAATACCAGGTTGAAGCTGGGGCCGAAGCCGCGGACCGTGACCCGCGCGCCTTCGCCGCGTTCCCGGTCAATCGACACGCCGGTGATGCGCTGTAGCGATTCAGCCAGGTTGGTGTCCGGAAAGTCACCGATATCTTCGGCGCTTATCGCGTCGACCACGCCCTTGGCCCCGCGTTTGAGGTCCATGGAGGCCTTGAGGCTGCCGCGGATGCCGGTCGTCACGATCTCTTCGATCGGCTCGTCCGATCCGCTCTGAGCATGCGCTGAAGGCAGCCCGGTCACGCCGAGTGCGAGTGCAACGCCCGCTGCCAGCGGTGTCTTGGTGAAGGTTGGATTGCGCATTTAGAAGCCCCCCGGCTCTTTAGTTGTCGCCTGAAAAGCAGGCTGATTCTCGAAATTCGTGGCGTTTCGGCGTTTGCACGGACCCGCCTGACAACGCTGTCAGGAGACATTTCTACTAAAAGCTGACAGCGCTGTCAACAACGAATACAATCGCCGTTCGATTAAAGCTGCCTGCGTGTCGGGGGGTCGCCGGCCAAGTGCCTTCGGTAACAACTGAAACAACCCGAATCCGCGCTGCCTGGGAAGGCAGGGTGTCCGGCTGCCTGCTCGGCAAGCCGGTCGAGGTCCTGTCCTTCCGTCACGGCCGCGCCGGTATCGAGAGCTACTTGCGGGCCAACGGCGCACTGCCGCTGCGGGACTACGTGCCGCTGCAGGAAGGCACGATCGTCGATGAGCGCGGCCGCGACTGCTGTCGTGGCCACATCACCCGGGCGGAACCGGATGACGACATCGACTACACCTTGCTCGCCTTGCTGCTGCTGGAGGAAGAAGGCACCGGCTTCACGACGGCAGACGTCGCACGCGCCTGGCTGCGGCGCCTGCCGGGCGGCGCCACGTGGACCGCAGAGCGCGCCGCTTACCGAACCCTGCTCGCCCGCATGAACGACGAGTTCGTCAACGGCGAAGAGCCGGGGTTCGACCTGGATGAGTGTTCCGACAACGAATATAACGAATGGATAGGCGCACAGATTCGCGCGGACCTTTACGGCTGGGTCTGTCCCGGCCGGCCGCAACTGGCGGCCGACATGGCGCGTCGCGATGCCGCACTGTCGCATCGCGGCGAGGGCGTCAACGGAGCCGTCTTCATTGCCGCCCTCGCCGCAGCGATTCCTGCCTCGGTGACGCTCGACGAGGCCATCGACACTGCGCTGGGCTACATCCCCGGCGACAGCGACGCCGCGGCCGCGGTGCATTTCGGCCGTGAGCTGGCCGGTGCCACGGATGCCGTGGATCGGCTGCATACGCAGTTCGCAGACCTTTCCCCCGTGCACACGGTGAACAATCTCGCGCTCGTGATCTGGGCGCTGTGCTCGGCGGGCGACGATTTCGGTGCTGCGATCGGCGACGCGGTGGCCGCAGGGTGGGACACGGACTGCAACGGCGCAACGGTGGGCGGCCTGTTCGGGCTGACCGGGACGCCGATACCGGATACATGGACACGGCCCTGGGCAGGCCGGATAGCGACCTGCATCGCAGGTCTTGGCGAGATACGCCTCGACGACGCCGTCGAGCGCACTGCGACGATCGCACGATCAATATAACGAGAACGACAGGCGCGCAAGTTTCAGCGCGCCGGGGAGAGGTTTTGTGACAAGTAAAACTACGGTGACGATGAATGCGCTGGCTGCGGCTTCGCTGACAGCGCTTGCAACGCCATCGTGCGCAACGAGTTCGCATGTCGAGGGACGATCCAGGTACCAGGCGCCGATGGCCGTCGAGGCGCCAGCGGTCGACGGGGTGGCTGACGATTCGGCCTGGCATGACGCCGAATGGCGCGATCTGTCGGCTCGCTGGCTCGGTCCCGAGTATTCGTCCAGCGACTTCGAAGGTCGCTACAAGGTCGTCTGGACGGAGGACCGGCTTTACATTCTCGTCGAATTTACCGATGACATATTGATCGACACGCACCGCGATCCGCTGGTGCAGTACTGGGACGATGACTGCCTCGAGATCTTTCTCGACGAGGATTTTTCCGGCGGCGACCACCAGTACAATCACAACGCGTTCGCGTACCACCTTTCTCTCGACAACCAGGCGATCGATATAGGCACCAACCGGCTGCCTCAGAATTACAGCCACCACGTCTCCAGCAACTGGAAGCAGCAAGGTGACAAGGTAATCTGGGAGGTCGCCCTCGACGTCTACACGGCCGACTACATCGACGGCTCCGACGAAAACCGGAAGGTCCGCCTGTCGTCCGGGAAGATCATGGGGCTGATGATTGCCTATTGTGACAACGACGGCAGCGAACTGCGTGAAAATTTCATCGGCTCGGAGTCGGTGCCCTACGGACCCAAGGATCGCGGTTGGATCGATGCCGGCCTGTTCGGCGAATTACACCTGGTCGAGGTCTCGTAAAGTCATGGCAACCAAAAGTATCAGCGTCCGGACTGCCGGCAAGCCCCCGGTCCAGGGCGACTTCATGAGCATCGACGGTGAACGCTTCTACGCTATCCGTAACGTTGACCAGATTTCACCGTTTCTGATCAGCATCATTTCCGACGTCGACCACTGGCTGTTCGTGTCCTCGACGGGCGGCCTGACGGCCGGGCGGGTGTCGCCCGACACCGCGCTCTTCCCCTATATCACCGTCGACAAGGTTCACGAAAGTTACCTGCACACCGGATGCAAAACCGTGTTCCGTATCGACGTCGGCAAGGGCCAGCAGTTGTGGGAACCGTTCAACCGGGAACACAACGGACGCTATACAGTAAATCGCCACCTCTACAAGAACTTGCTTGGCAACAAACTGTGCTTCGAAGAGGTCAACCATGAATTGCAGCTGGCCTTTCGCTACACGTGGGTAACGAGCAACGACTACGGCTTCGTGCGCCAATGCGAGCTGGAAAATCTGGCCGACCGGACCGCTCGGGTCGACATGATCGACGGCTTCCAGAACCTGTTGCCCGCCGGCACGCCGCGCCTTTCGCAGACGAATACGAGCAACCTCGTCGATGCGTACAAATGGAACGAACTCGACGAGCCGACCGGCCTGGCGTGCTTCACGCTGTATTCCAAAATTTCTGATCGCGCGGAACCGAGCGAGTCGCTGAAGGCAAATACGGTGTTCAGCCTGGGTATCGAGGAGCCGACGATACTGCTGTCGAACCAGCAGCTGGAAGCATTTCGCAACGGCGCAGACCCAGAGCAGGAGGCGCACAAGCGCGGCATCCGCGGCGCCTACCTGGTGAATACGTCGTTTGCGCTGCCGCCGCGCGAGCCTCAGGCTCCGAAAGCGTCGCGTCATTGGCAGCTGGTCGCCGACATTGAGCAGTCGCAGGCGGACGTCGTACGGCTGCGGCGGCAGCTTGCCCGGCCCGCGCAGGTTGCGGGCGCAATAAGCGAATCGGTCAGCCGGGGATCCGATAATCTCGCTCGCATCATGGCGAGCGCTGACGGATTCCAGAGCGCCGCCGAGGAGACGGTTACCGTCCATCACTACGCAAACGTGCTTTTCAATGTCCTGCGAGGCGGTATTTTTGACGACCAGTACAACGTGTCGTCCTGGGATTTTTATTGCACCATCGGCCAGTTCAACAAGACCGTGCAGGAACGCAATCGCGAGATGTTGCTGAATTTGCCGGACACACTGACTTACGGCGAATTGCTGTCGGCAGTCGAACAGCAAGGCGACCCGCAGCTGGAACGGCTATGCCATGAATACCTGCCGATCCGTTTCGGGCGCCGGCACGGTGACCCGAGCAGGCCATGGAACCACTTCACGATCAAGCTGCAGGACGCCGCCGGCAATCGCCTGCTGTCTTACGAGGGTAACTGGCGCGACATTTTCCAGAACTGGGAAGCACTGGCGCTGAGTTTTCCCGAGTTCATCGAGAACATGATTGCGAAGTTCGTCAATGCGTCGACGATGGACGGATACAACCCTTACCGGATTACCAAGGAGGGTATCGACTGGGAAGTCGAAGAGCCGGATAACCCGTGGAGCTACATCGGCTATTGGGGCGATCACCAGATAATCTATCTACAAAAACTGCTGGAGTTGTCGCACGCCTTCCACCCGAGGCGACTCGGCGAACTGCTGAGAAAGCCGGTGTTCTGCTACGCCAATGTGCCCTATCGAATCAAGCCGTTTGAATCGCTGCTCGACGATCCGAAGAATACGGTCGAGTACGACGGGGACCTCGCAGCGCGCATCGACGCCAAGTGGGAAAAATGGGGCGCCGACGCAAAGCTCGTTCTTGACGGCAGCGGTCAGGTTTACCAGGTCAACCTGGCCGAAAAGTTACTCGTTCCGCTGCTCGCAAAGCTCGGCAATCTCGTCATCGATGGCGGCATCTGGATGAACACCCAGCGTCCGGAATGGAACGATGCGAACAATGCGCTGGTCGGCCACGGCCTGTCGATGGTGACCTTGTGCTACTTGCGTCGATACGTCAGTCATCTGCGGGAACTGCTCGCTGCCGAGAAAGCTCCGATATCGCTTTCGGGAGAGGTCTGCACGTGGCTCATAGACACGGCCGATGCGCTGGCGGAGACGAGGCAGATTCTCGACGCCGGACCGGTCAACGGCAAACATCGATTTGCAATACTGCAAAAGCTGGGCGAAGCCTCAGGCCGGTATCGCGAAACGGTATATCGCCAGGAAGGTTTCTCGGAGCTCGTGACGCAGCCTCTCGAACCGGTCATCGGTATGCTCGATGACGCCTTGTTCGCGATTGATCGTTCCATCACGAGCAATCGTCGCGACGACGGCCTGTACAACGCTTACAACCTGCTCGGGGTGGAAAATGATTCCATCTCGATCGATACCCTGTACCCGATGCTGGAAGGTCAGGTGGCCGCACTCAGCGCGGGCGCGATCGAGCCCGATGAGGCCGCCGCGGTCGTCGAGGCTTTGTTTGCAAGTAACGTGTATCGTGAGGACCAGCAGTCATTCATGCTGTATCCGGACCGCAAGCTTCCCGCTTTCCTCGAAAAAAATCGCATACCGCCAGAACGCGTCACCGCTATCCCGCTTGCACGACGGATGCTCGAAGACGGCGACACGCGAATCCTTCTCGAGGACGATGAGGGCTGTTTGCGATTCAACGCCGATTTCACCAACGTCTGCGATCTCAGTGCGCGGCTCGACGAGGTTATCGATCATTATGGCGACGACGTCGAGAAGGCGCGCAAACCGCTGCAGGACCTCTACGAGGACGTCTTCGATCACCAGGCGTTTACCGGGCGTTCCGGCACGATGTTCGGCTTCGAGGGCCTCGGCTCTATTTACTGGCACATGGTGTCGAAGCTGCTGCTTGCGGTGCAGGAAAACTTTTTCCGTGCGGCATCAGCCGGCGATAATTCCGGCACGGTCGAACACCTTGGAAAACTGTATTACCGGGTCCGCAAGGGCATCGGTTTCAACAAGACGCCTGCCGAGTACGGCGCATTCCCGATGGACCCGTATTCGCACACGCCAAAACATGCGGGTGCACGTCAGCCCGGCATGACCGGCCAGGTCAAGGAAGAGGTCCTGACACGTTTCGGGGAACTCGGCGTGCGCGTCAGTGGCGGTCAAACGCGCTTTGAACCCGCGTTGCTGCGGCGCCGCGAGTTCGCTGCTGCACCCGCGAATTTGCAGTATCTCGACATTGACGACGAATGGCAGGACCTGGTCGTTCCTGCGCCGGGACTGGCATTTACGTGGTGTCAGGTACCGGTAACCTACACGCTCGACGACGGTGCGGCTCCGTCGTTGAAGATGACGTTCGACGATGGCAGCGAGGAAGTTCGTAACGATCTCACGCTCCCGGCAGAGGCGAGCGCCGCATTATTCGAGCGCAGCGGCCGCATTCGCAAAATAGGCATCACGTTCGGTTCCGACCTGTTGTTTGGCGACTAGGTCGGTAGTCAAAGAATTCGATTTTCGGGGCACAAACATGTCAAGGCAATATCAACGAACGGCACCGCTGGTCGGCGTGGATTTTTCGCAGTACTCGACTGACGACCTGCGCGCGCTGGTGCGTAAAATCCTCGACGCGAAGATTCACGGCATCTCGTTCAGCCCCTACGTCGAAGGCCAGGGCCCCGGCACGGAACTCGGGGCCGATCAGATCCGCCAACGGCTCAGCATCATCCAGCCACACGTCAGGTGGATACGCTCCTTCTCTTGCACCGAAGGTAACGAACTGATTCCCGGTATCGCCAGGGAGGCGGGACTGAAGACCCTGGTCGGCATCTGGCTGGACGATAATCTCGAGCAAAACGAGCTTGAAATAACAAACGCAATCGCAGTCGCCAAGGCGGGGCACGCCGATATTCTCGGCGTCGGTAACGAAGTACTGCTGCGCGGCGACCTGACGGAAGACCAGCTAATCGACTACATCGAACGCGTCAAGGCCGCGGTTCCCGACATCGACGTTGGCTATGTCGACGCATACTTCGAGTTTGTCGATCACCCGAGAATCGCGGATGCGTGTGACGTCATCCTCGCCAATTGCTACCCGTTCTGGGAAGGCTGCCCGGCCGAACACTCGCTTCTATACATGAAAGAAATGTACCGCCGCGCCGAGAGCGCTGCGAACGGCAAGAAAGTCATCGTCAGCGAGACGGGATGGCCCAACATCGGTACGAGCGTGAAAGGCGCCGTGCCGTCGCCTGAAAACGCCATTCGGTATTTCATCAACACCTTCAAGTGGGCAGAGGAAGACAACGTCGAGATTTTCTACTTCTCGTCGTTTGACGAGGCCTGGAAAGTTGCTGCCGAAGGCGACGTCGGCGCGTACTGGGGACTGTGGGACAAGGACGGCAACCCGAAGTATGTCTGAATCGGGCGACGATTCCGGTGTGCTTGAACGGCGCAGCGCAGACGAGGCACCGCACCGTTGAGCCAGCCTTAAGATTGACAGCGCTGTCAGATCGCGCTGTAATGGCAGGAGAACGTTAAGAACAAGATAATCGCACACCAATCTGCCAATGTCGAAAACCACCATCTTTGATGTAGCCAAGTCCGCCGGTGTCTCCATCAAGACGGTGTCGCGGGTCGTCAACCACGAACCGAACGTCCGGCCATCGACTCGCGACCGAGTCAACGAGGCTATCGAGAAACTCAAGTATCGTCCCGACCAGTCCGCACGAAACCTTGCCAGTCACCGTTCACATCTGATCGGTCTCGTTTACGACGACCCGGCAGTCTATGACATGCCGACCGGCGGCTACATTCTGGACCTGCAACAGGGCGCCTTGCGTGCATCCAAAGCTGCTCGCTGCGAATTGCTGATACATCCTTGCGATTTTCGTCGCAGGAATGTCGGTGCCGAACTCAAGTCGCTGATACAGCAGACACGGGTTGCCGGTATCGTCGTCGCTGCACCGCTATCTAATATGCCGAAAATTATCCGCGCGATCGAGGAGACCGGCACTCCGCTCGTGAGGCTGTCGCCCGGGAAACAATCGGTCCGCGAGCGCAGTGTGACGACGAACGACCGTGAAGTCTGTTCCGAAATGACCAGGTATCTAGCGGGGCTCGGTCACAAACGCATTGCTTTCATCACCGGCAATCCTGACCACAAGGCTGTCGCGAAACGATTTCTCGGCTACAAGGACGGCCTGAAAGCGAGCGGGCTGAAATTCTCGGAGCGCCTGGTCGTCGCTGGCGACAACTCGTTCGGATCCGGCCAGGCAGCCGCAGAACGTCTTCTGCAGCGCAAACAACCGCCGTCTGCAATTTTTGCCGCCAATGACGACATGGCGGCCGGTGTTGTTCGTATCGCCCACCGTCGCGGATTAAAGATTCCTGAGCAATTGTCCGTCGCAGGCTTTGACGATATTGCGCTGGCTCGCCAGATCGATCCGACGCTGACGACAATCCGCCAGCCGCTCGTGCGTATGGCCGAACAGGCTGTCGCCATGCTCGCAAACAACAACGGCAATGGCGAAGACGCCAATATCCCGAACACCGTGTGCATCCCTGCCACGATCAAGATCCGGGAATCAACCGGTCCGGCGCCGGACT
>JBFIQH010000011.1:0-31273 GCA_041609735.1 Woeseiaceae bacterium
ATGTATCCATCGACCGAACCGCCGTTGTCGAGGTCTATGAACGGGAACAGCTTGTTGAACATCAGGTCGCCGGCTGCGATGACGTTCGCGTCCGGCAGGAAGATCGCGGCATCGCCGTCGGTGTGCGCGCTTTCAACGTGAAACACCCGCGCCTCGAGACCGCTGAGGTGAAACGTGACGCCGTCGGCGAAGGTCACTACCGGCAGACCTTCAGGGCCACCTGCCGGCTCGTTGTCGACGAGCAGCCGATTGCGAATATTGTCGTGCGCAAAAATGACCGTGCCGTGATCCGCAAAATAGGCATTGCCACCGGCGTGATCGCCGTGCACGTGCGTGTTGACGAGAAAATCGACTGGCCGGCTGGTCGTTTCGGTGACGTGCTCGAGCAGCGGTTCCGACACGTCGTCGATGCCGTCATCGACCATGGCAACGTAGTCTTCGCCGGCCAGGACCGCCATGTTGGCGCTGAATCCGTTGACCCCGACAACCATGAATACGCCCGGCGCAACTTCCGTCGATTTGAACTCCGTTGCTAATTGCTGTCCGTGTGCGGTGGCCGCAAGGACGAGAACGAGCAGGGTGCTGAGCCGTTTCATGAGTTGTCTCCTCAGGTTGGACGGGCCGACGATTGTAATGCAAATGCGCATCGACCGCGCGGTGTGCGCGGCCGATCGGGTCTGATTCGCGCCTAGCGGTGGCTCGGGAACGAGAACTGCGCCTTTTCCCGCACGCCGCCGGCGGGCCAGCGCTGCGTAATCGTCTTGCGGCGAGTGTAGAAACGCACGCTGTCGGGGCCGTAGGCGTACAGGTCGCCGAACAGCGAGCGCTTCCAGCCGCCGAAGCTATGGTAGGCGACCGGCACCGGCAGCGGCACGTTGATGCCGACCATGCCGACCTTGATGTTGTCCGCGAAGTAGCGCGCCGCTTCGCCGTCGCGGGTAAAGATGCAGGTGCCATTGCCGTATTCGTGATCGTCGATCATCTGCATCGCCTGCTCTTCGGACTGCGCGCGCACGACACACAACACCGGGCCGAAAATTTCTTCCCGGTAGATGCGCATCTCCGGCGTGACGCGGTCGAACAGGCAAGGGCCGAGGAAAAAGCCGTTCTCGTGGCCCTTGACGACCAGTGAGCGGCCGTCGACGACGAGGTCCGCGCCTTCCTCGACGCCAAGATCCACGTAGCCGCGCACCTTGTCGTGATGCGCCTTCGTGATCAGCGGACCCATGTTGTTGGACGTGTCGGTGCCGGCACCCACCTTGAGGCCGGCGAGCTCGTCGCGGAGTTTGCTGACGACGGCGTCGGCCGTTTCATCGCCGACACAGACGGCCACCGAAATGGCCATGCAGCGCTCGCCGCAGGAGCCGTACGCGGCGCCGGTCAGCGCGCTGACGGCATTGTCGATATCGGCATCCGGCATGACGACGGCGTGATTCTTTGCGCCGCCGAGCGCCTGTACGCGTTTGCCGTTTTTCGTGCCCGAGCTGTAAATATACTCGGCGATCGGCGTCGAGCCGACGAAGCTGATGGCCTGCACGCGATCATCCTCGAGCAAGGTATCGACCGCTTCCTTGTCGCCGTTGACGATGTTGAACACGCCGTCCGGCAACCCGGCTTCTTTCAAAAGTCCGGCGAGCATGAACGGCGCACTCGGATCCTTCTCCGACGGTTTCAGGACGAACGTGTTGCCGCAGGCGATCGCCATCGGGAACATCCACATCGGCACCATCGCCGGAAAATTGAACGGCGTGATGCCGGCGACGACGCCGAGCGGCTGCAGTTCCGACCAGCTGTCGATGCCCGGGCCGACATTCTTCGAGTGCTCGCCCTTCAGCATTTCCGGGATGCCGCAGGCGTATTCCACGACTTCGACGCCGCGCGTGAATTCGCCCATGGCATCGTCGAGCACCTTGCCGTGTTCCTCGGTCAGCAGCGCAACGATGTCGTCGGCATGCTCCTCGAGCAGCGCCTTGAAGCGAAACATGATGCGTGCACGCTTCGCCGGCGGTGTGTTGCGCCACGCGGGAAATGCGTTCGCCGCAGCGGCAATCGCGTCGCGAACCGTGTCGGCCGTCGCCATCGCGACATGACGCGTCACCTTGCCGGTTGCCGGATTGGTAACCGGGCAGGGCCGGTTGTCGTCGGCGACTTTGCGGCCGTTGATGAAGTGTCCGACGGTCTCGGAGGTCTCTACCTGGCTTGCGGGACGGGCGTTCATGGGTGCTCCGTTATCAATCTATTCAATGTCGTCGATCAGTCCACGCAGCGTATCAAATGCGCGTTCCCAATCGCTGAGTTTCGAGTTCAGAAACGGCGACAGCGCGATCGTGTCCATGCCGTTCCGGATCATCAGGTCCTCTTCCCAGAAACAGCGCTTGTGCATTTCGAGGCCGCGGGCGCCTGGCGCACCGTCGCGAGGTGCCATTTCGATCGCCCCCATCAGGCCGATGTTGCGCGTATCGATGACTTTCGGATGATCGTCGAACGAATGCACGAATTCCTCAAACGGTTTCGACAGTTCGGTGGCTTGTTCGAAAATGCCTTCCTCGCGGTAAACATCCTGCGTCGCAATGCCGGCGGCCGCGGCGACCGGGTGCCCGGAATAGGTGTAGCCGTGGAACAGCTCGATCATGTGTTCGGGGCCCTGCATGAACGCATCGTAGACATGGTCGCGGACGAGTACGGCGCCCATCGGGATCACGCCGTTCGTCAGTCCCTTTGCCGTCGTGATGATGTCCGGCGTCACGCCGAAGTAGTCGGCCCCGAATGCCTTGCCGAGCCGGCCAAACGCGGTGATGACCTCGTCAAAAATCAGCAGGATGCCGTGCTGGTCACAGATCTCGCGCAGCCGTTCGAGGTAACCCACCGGCGGCGGCAGCACTCCGGCCGAGCCCGCAACCGGTTCGACGATGACGGCGGCGATGTTGCTGCCATCGTGCAGTGCCGCGATGCGCGCCAGGTCGTCGGCGAGATGCGCGCCCCATTCGGGCTGGCCGCGGTTGAACGCCGTGTGTTCGAGGTCCATCGTCGCGCGCATGTGGTCGACGCCGGGGATCAGGTTCGCGCTGAACGCCTTGCGGTTCGGCACCATGCCGCCGACAGACATGCCGCCGAAGTTAACGCCGTGATAGCCACGTTCGCGCCCGATCAGCCGGGTCCGGTGGCCTTCGCCTCGCGATCGGTGGTAGCCGAGCGCGATTTTCAGCGCTGAATCGACGGACTCGGAGCCCGAATTCGTAAAGAAGCACTGGGTAAAACCGTCCGGGGCCATGTCGACGACCTTCTCGGCGAGCTCGGCCGAGCGTGGATTGCCAACCTGGAACGTAATCGCGTAGTCGAGCTCGGCGACCTGTTTTTGCACGGCTTCGACAATTTTCGGATGGCAGTGGCCCGCACCGGTCGTCCAGAGGCCGGAGAAGAAGTCGTACATCGTACGGCCGTCACCGGTTGTGTAGTAGTGACCACTGGCGCCGGTGATGATGCGGGGTTTCTTTTTGAAGTCACGATTGGCCGTAAACGGCATCCAGAACGCGTTCAGGTCATTGGCTGCGGCACTCATAGGTCCTCGTCCGATGGGTGTTTCGAGTCGATCCGGTCAGTGTACGCCCGGTCCGGCATGTTAAACAATTGGTTAACTGCATCTATATAAGCTATTGATTGATATACAAGCTCGTGGCAAAGTGTTTATTAAGATAAACAAACGGGAGCCGCGAGGAATGCAACAGCTGATGGGTGAACGTTTAAAGGCGCTGCGTCAGCAGCGCGGGCTGTCGCAGCGCAAGCTCGCCAAACTGTCCGGTGTCGCCAACGCGACGATCTCGCAAATCGAGGCGGGCAAGCTGAATCCGACCGTCAGCCTTTTGAAGCGCATCCTTGACGGGATTCCGACCCGGCTGAGCGAGTTTTTTTCCGACGAACCTGATAACGCCGACCGGGTCTTCTTTCGCGCCGAAGATTTGACGGAAATTGCCGAAGGCGGGGTTTCGTTCCGGCAGGTCGGCGCCAACCTGCGGGGTCGTTCGATCCAGTTCCTGAAGGAGTGTTACCAGCCCGGCGCCGGCACCGGCAAACACGCGATCATGCACGAGGGCGAGGAGTGCGGCCTGATCCTGTCGGGGCGCCTGCAGGTGACCGTCGGTGACCAGATGTCGGTCCTCCGGGCCGGCGATGCCTACTATTTTCGCAGCACGGAGCCGCATTCGTTCCACAACCCGGGGCCGGATGTCTGCGAATTGATCTCGGCCGGCACGCCGCCCACATTTTAGCCGTCAGTACCTTCATGGCTCGCGAAACACTCGGGCTGGACGATGAAGCGCCGCACGAATTCGCCCGATTGCATTTTTTTCGGCCGCAGCTCTGGCCAAGCGTTGCCGACTGGTGGCACAGTTACGCCCCTTCATGACGCACTGCTTTGGGGCAGGAATGAGCCAGTTCGGAACACAATTCTGCGATCACTTCGCGATCGCACGCTATGCGAAGGGTGCCTGGGGCGCACCCGCGATTCAGCCGGTCAAGCCGCTGGAACTACACCCGGCCTCGCATGTTTTTCATTACGCCAGCACCTGCTTCGAGGGCTTCAAGGCTTACCGCTGGCCGGACGGCAAGGCGCGGATATTCCGGCTGCACGATCATGTGCGTCGCATGCAGAAAAGTGCGGCATCGCTGCGGCTGCCCATCCCCGATGCCGACCTGCTGGCCGGCATGGTCACGGATCTCGTCGCGAAACATCTCGATGACATCCCGGCACCGCCGAGTTCGTTGTACCTGCGCCCAACATTGATCGGCACGCTGCCGAACATCGGCGCGGCCGCATCGCCGTCGACGGAAGCGCTGCTGTATGTGCTCGCGTCGCCTGTCGGTGACTACTTCAGCGGCGGCATTCGGCCACTGAAACTGCTGGTCGAGGACCAGCGATCGCGCTCGACGGAGCAACTCGGCAGCACGAAGACCGGCGGCAATTATGCGGCGGCGCTCGGCCCGACGCTCGAAGCCAAGGAAAAATACGGCGTTGACCAGGTCCTGTTTTGTCCCAACGGCGATGTGCAGGAAACCGGCGCGGCAAATTTCATGCTCGTCCGGGACGACGAGATCATCACCAAGCCGCTCGATACCTCGTTCCTGCACGGCATGACGCGCGCGTCGATACTCGCGCTCGGCAAGGACCTCGGCTACCGGATTAACGAGCGGAATTTCACCGTCACCGAGCTGCTCGACTGGGCCGGCGAGTACGAAGCCGCGCTGTCCGGTACTGCCGCGTGCCTGACGCCGGTTGGCACGCTCGTGTATCGCGGCGACGAAATCAAGGTGCGGGATGGGGGCAGCGGGCCCAATGTCGAGAAACTTCGGCATGCACTGCAGTCGATTCAGTATGGCGAAGCGCCGGATACGCACACCTGGTTGACCGAGGTTGGCTGACCGGATGGTTCGACCGTTCGATGGTCGTCGGCATGGCACACGCAATGGTCTGGCTCACTCGGAACCCCACTCGATCGCAAGACCATTGCGCGCGCCATACCCGCAGGCTGTCAGGACAGTCGCGTCCGGCGGGCATGGGCCGGGCACAGTGCCATAGTCAGGTCATGCGTTCGCCGGCAGCGGGTCCCTTCCCAGCGTGTGGACCAGGTAGATCGCCGCGGTCAGCAGCAGCAGCGCGCTGCCCTGGTGGGCGGCGCCCAGTGCTATCGGTACGTGATAGAGCAGCGTCAGTACGCCGAGGACGAACTGCAGCGTGACGGCGGCGAGCAGCAAGTGCACGGCCGTGCGGCTGCGATCGCCGATGCGCCGACGGCGGATGCCGAACCAGAACGCCACGCATGCGACGAAGGTCGTGATTGCCAGCACCCGGTGATCCAACTGCACCAGCGCCGGGTTGTCGAACAGGTTGCGCCACCATGGATCGAGCGCCATGACGCCGGGCGGGATCCAGTAGTCGCCCATCATCGGGAACGAGTTGAAGATCTTGCCGGCTTTGAGTCCGGCTACGAAGCCCCCCGATACGATCGTCAGCACGATCAGCGAACTCAGCACAACGCTGCGGCCCCACCACGGGTGCCGCTGCGTCGTCTCGCGCGGGAACAGCAATGACAGCGCAACCCACAGCATGTACGCGTAGATCAGGAACGCCAGCACCAGGTGCGCCGTCAGCCGGTACTGGCTGACGGCCGGGTTGTCGACGAGGCCGCTCTTGACCATGTACCAGCCAAGGATGCCCTGCAGGCCGCCGAGGACAAACATAAACAGGTACTTTGGCCATTCGCGCGGCCGGATACGGCCTCGGATTGCGAACACGACGAACGGCACGAAGAAGGCAATGCCGATGATGCGACCCAGCAGCCGATGCAGGTATTCCAGCCAGAAAATGCCCTTGAAGTCGTCGACATCCATGTGCGCGTTGACCTTGCGGTACTCGGGGCTGTCCTGGTACATCTCGAAGGCCTGTTGCCACTCGTCGGCGGACAATGGCGGCAGCAGCCCGGTCACGGGTCGCCAGTCGACCATCGACAGGCCGGAGCCGGTCAGTCGCGTTACGCCACCGAGCACGACCATCAGGAACACGAGTGCGCAGCAAACGAGGAGCCACAGCGCGACTGGTCGGTTTCGCGTGTCGTTCAAGAACTATCCTTGGATCAGATCGGGCGCATGAGAAGTCGGACCCGGTATGCGCGAGCCGGTTGCAGGATTCTGCCACAGAACTTCGTGATAGGGTTTGCGGATGAACGTTTCAAGTTGTCACAACATCGCTGAACTCCGGGCGCTGGCGGCGCGCAAACTGCCGCGGCCGGTGTTTCATTACATTGACGGTGGTGCCGACGACGAGTTGACGCTCAGGCGCAACACCGCTGCGTTCGACGACTACGAGTTATTGCCGTCGCAGCTTGCCGACGTCAGCAGAATCGACTGCGCGTCGACACTCTTCAGTCAATCGATCGACTGGCCGGTAATGATTTCGCCGACCGGTGGATCGAAGCTGTTTCATCGTGATGGTGAGCCTGCAGTTGCGCGTGCCGCGCAGAAGTTCGGCATGATCTACAGCTTGTCGACGCTGGCGACGACCAGCATCGAGGACGCGGCGGTCGCAACGGACGGTCCGAAAATGTTTCAGTTGTACATCTTCAAGGATCGCGGCCTGACCGAAGAGCATATCGAGCGCTGCCGGGAGGCCGGCTACGTTGCGATCTGCCTGACGGCAGACACGCCTGTCGCCGGCAATCGCGAACGCGACTTCATACACGGATTTTCTGCGCGTGCGCGGTCTAGGCTGCGACAGATCTCCAGCTTCGCGCGACATCCGGGCTGGCTTTACCGGGCACTCGTCCGCAAGGATCTCGAAATGGTCAATATTACGAAATCGCGGGCGGCACAATCGATTAAAGGCAGCATTCGCGACTTCATCGACGGGCAGATGGATCGCTCGCTGACCTGGAAGGATGTCGAGTGGCTGCGCAACCGGTGGGACGGACCCCTGGTGGTCAAAGGTGTTCAGACCGTAGAGGACTGCCGTAAAGCCGCGGATGCGGGCGCGACCGCCGTCATGGTGTCGAATCACGGCGGCCGGCAGCTGGAATCGGCGCCGGCGCCGGTCGACTGCGTAGCCGCTATCGCCGATGCGCTCCGCGACCGGCTCGAGATCATTTGCGACGGTGGCATTCGCCGCGGCAATCACGTCGTCAAGGCGCTGGCGAACGGCGCCAACGCTTGCAGCATCGGCCGCGGTTACCTGTTCGGGCTCGCGGCCGGCGGCGAACGTGGCGTCGAACACGCGCTGGGGATACTCAGGAGTGAATTCGAACGCACGATGGCGCTGGTCGGTTGTTCATCGGTAAAGCGACTGGGACGCAGCCACGTCCAGCGACGCACGCAGGCCCCCTGATTTTGCGCAAAATCCGCAAGTGATCGACCGGTAAAAAAGTTGCTGTTCGTCGGCACCGACGAAACGAAACTGCGAAAATTCCAGAAAAAAACGGGCGTTATTATTGCCGTAACAGTTTGCTACTAATGTCCGCTTTGAATAGAGCGCGCGATCGAGCCGCAGAACGAGTACGATATCGATGCGCAAAGAGCGCGCAGAGTTATGCCTTGCGAGGCACCGTTAGATCGAGGTAAACATGTCAGAACAACGTATTTCCGGAACCGTGAAGTGGTTCAACGATGACAAGGGATTCGGCTTTATCGAACGTGAGGATGGCAAGGACGTATTCGTTCACCACAGCGCGATCGTCATGGAAGGATTCAAGACGCTCAAGGAAGGCCAGAAAGTCACGATGGAAGTGACACAGGGCCAGAAGGGCCCGCAGGCGGAAAACGTTATCGCAGAATAACGGTGTTTCGATCCTATGAGGCGTTGCCGAATCAGAAATCGGCAACGCCGTCATAGATCAGCTTCACGCCGACCAAAAAAAGCAGCACGTATACGACGGCGAAGAACAGCCGGTCCGATACGCGATTGTGCAGGTAGACGCCGGTAACGATGCCGATCGGTGCCAGCGGCGCCAGGACCAGCGACGTCAGGATATTCGCGCCCTGGAACTGGCCGAGCCAGGCGTACGGCACCAGCTTGACGTAATTGACGACGGCAAAAAACAGCACCGTCGTAGCGACGAAATCCGTGCGGTCGAGCGGACGCCGCAGCAGGTACATGTTGATCGGAGGTCCGCCCGAGTGGGCGACAAAGCTCGTGAACCCTGCCGTGGCGCCGCCAAGTACGCCGGCTGACTTCGGGAAATGTTTTTGCGAACGAGACTCTCCGCGCCACGACATTGCGTAATGCAGCGTAAAGACGACGGCAACGACGCCGACGATCAGGCGAATAAGCGCAGGACTCATGTATTCGAACAACCACGTGCCCGTCGCAATGCCAACAATCGACGCCGGCAACAGCACGCGCAGTTCGGTCCAGACCCATTTTCCGCGATAAGCCCACAGAGTCATCAGGTCCATCAGGCACAGAATCGGCAGCAGTATGCCAGCCGCCTGCACCGGCGAAATGACCAGCGCCATCAGTGGCACTGCGAGCATGCCGAGCCCACCGCCGAAGCCGCCTTTCGAAATTCCGAACACCAGCACGGCCGGAATCGCGGCGACGTAAAACCACGGATCTGTAATCAAATGGCACTTCTCCTTCGCAGATTGTCTTAAACTATCACCTATGAAGCTCCGGATTCGCGATAACTCGATTCGCTTGCGCCTGACGCAGACCGAGGTCGACCGCCTGAAGCGGGAGGGCCTGGTCACTGCACGAACCGGATTCGCCGACGGCCAGGTCTTCGCGTATTCGCTGGAAAGCAGCCCGGCCAGCGTCAAGCCGGAAGCATCATTTTCAAAATCAGGTATCGAGGTCCGGGTCCCCGAATCCGAGGTTCTCGCATGGTCGTCCAGCAACCAGGTCTCGATGTCGGGCAGTCAGCAACTCGATGATGGGCAGATGCTTGAGATTCTTGTCGAAAAAGATTTCGCCTGCCTGGCCCCGCGCGAAGGCGAAGACGAATCCGACATGTTTCCGCATCCGTCGGCCGGCACAGCCAATTGCTGATCGCGATGCCCCGTTACGCCGGATTTCAGGAGTCGACGATTCGGTTCCTGCGCGAACTGCAGCGGAACAACAACCGCGAGTGGTTCCAGGCTAACAAGGCCGGGTATGAAGAGCAGGTACTCGATGTCGCGCTACGTTTCATCCAGTCGATGCAGGTGCCGCTGGCGATGATCGCGCCACATTTCGTCGCTGTGCCGACGCGCGTGGGCGGCTCACTGATGCGCGTTTACCGGGACACGCGTTTTTCGAAAAACAAGCTGCCATACAAGACGAATATCGGCATCCAGTTTCGTCACGAACAGGCGAAAGACGTGCACGCGCCCGGTTACTATGTACACATCGAGCCCGATGAGGTCTTCCTCGGTGCCGGTATGTGGCGTCCCGAGGCCGAACCGCTGCTCGCAATTCGCAAGCGGATTGCGGACAAGTCCTCCGAGTGGCAGCGAACGATCTCGGACAGGACGTTTCGACGCCACTTTCGCCTCGGCGGAGAATCGTTGAAGCGCCCTCCGCGCGGTTTCGACGCGCAGCATCCTCACATCGAAGACATCAAGCGCAAGAGCTTTATCGCCGTCAAGGAAATGGCGCCCGACGCCAGCCTGAACCCGCGCTTCCAGCAGCAGGTCGAGACCGCTTTCAAAGCCGCAACGCCGTACATGCGATTTCTTTGCAAGGCGGTCGGGGTGCCGTTTTAGTGTCGTCTCCGTGAACGTCTTCGAGAACTCCGCGTTCGACGATCACGAACGTGTGGTCTTTTGCCACGATGCCGAGACCGGGCTGCACGCGATCATTGCCATTCATTCGACGGCGCTCGGGCCGGCGGCGGGCGGTGCACGCCAGTGGAGCTACCCGGACAGCGACGCGGCGCTCTACGACGTGTTGCGCCTGTCGCAGGGAATGAGTTTCAAGAACGCAATGGCCGGCCTGCGTTTCGGTGGCGGCAAGGCGGTCATCATCAAGGGCCCGGGATTTGTGCCGGCACCGGCGCTCTATGAACGCTTCGGTGAGTTCGTCGACAAGCTTGGCGGCGACTACATTACCGCCGAGGATGTCGGCATGACGCCGGACATCATGAAATCGATCGCGAAAAAGACACGATTCGTTACCGGCCTGCCGAGTTCGGGAGGCAAGGCAGGCGGCGACCCTTCGCCCAAGACTGCCTACGGCATTTTTTGCGGAATAGAGGCGGCTGTCCGCCACCGGCTCGGCAAGGACAGCCTCGACGGCACGCGGGTGGCCGTGCAGGGGGTGGGCAATGTCGGATACCATCTGTGCCGATTGTTGCACGATGCCGGCGCGGCGCTCGTCGTGTCGGATATGGACGCAGAAAAAGTCCGACGCGCTGTCGATCAGTTCGCTGCGGTTGAAGCGTCGCTCGCCGATATCCTGTTTGCCGACGTCGATGTTGTGGCGCCCTGTGCGCTGGGTGCGGTACTGACGCAGGACACTATTCCGCTACTACGCGCGCCGATCGTGGCGGGCGGCGCGAATAACCAGCTCGAATCACCCGCCGACGGCCGCCGCCTGTTCGATGCCGGCATCCTGTATGCGCCGGACTACGTCATCAATGGCGGCGGAATAATCAACGTGGCGTGCGAATACTATGGCGATGTAGATGACGCCGGCGTCACCGAACTGGTCGCGCGCATCGGGCCGCGGCTAGCCGCTATCTTCCAGGAATCGGATGACCGCAAGAAGCCGACGAACGAAATCGCCGACGAGCAGGCGAGAAAGATCATCGCGGCCGCTCGAGGCCAGTAATCGTCATCCGCGCGACAACGATCCGTCGGCCTGCTAGCCGCCGACCGCAGCTTCGATTGCGGCGAGCAGTTCCTTCGGATCCGGCCGATCGGCCATCGTCTTCGACAGCCGAACGTAGGTAATGATGCCCGCACTGTCAGCGACCAGCGCCGTTGGCCACACGGTATCGGAGCCATACTCTTTTTTGTGGCTCTCCGGCACTCCCTGCACGTCGAGCAGTCCGAGCTGCCGGGCGACCGCCAGCGACTCGTCCAGCCAGAAATCGAATTCGACCTCGAAGAATTGCGCAACGCGGCGCGTCGTTTCCAGCGGCTTCGGCGTCACCAGTATCAATCGTGCGCCACGATCGACAATGTCCTTGTAATGCTTCGTCAGGTCTTCAACCTGGGAGCTGCAGAATGGGCACCAGCTGCCGCGGACGAACAGTATCACCGCGGGCGCGCCATGCAGTTCAACCGAGCGCACCGGGTCGCCTTCCTCGGTCGCTGCCCGAAAGTCCGGCAGCGGCTGGCCGCGGCGCAGGCAGGCCGGAACAGGCCGACTCGCGCCGACGCGAAAGAAAAACCAGCCGATCGCGAGCGCAATTGCAATTGCGGCGAGCAGCGTTCCGATCAGGATTGTAAGCACGTGAAAGACCAGGCCGTTTGGGTGACGTCTTGCACTCAAGCTTGAGTGATGTGCCCGGTGGCGTCAACGCATAGACAGCGGCCATTCGATGTGGATACTGTCGTTAACGCCACAACGCTCTGATACGACCGGCATATTCAGATGATTGAAAACCCGATTCTCTGGCAGCCTGATGAAGACGCCGTGCGCCAGACGGCGATGCATCGCTTCATGACGGCTCGTGGCTACGACGATTATCGAGCCCTGTATCAGTGGTCGACAGACCGACCCGCAGCCTTCTGGGCAGCACTGGCCGATTTTTGCGATATACGATTTGCAAGCAAGGCCGACACAATTCTGTCGAACCCGGATGACATCATGCATGCCGGATGGTTCGCCGGCAGCCGGCTCAACTACGCCGAAAACGTTTTGCGTCACACGGGACCGCGCGCCGCGCTGATTTTTTGCGGTGAAGACGGCCGTCGCGAGGCGATGTCGTTCGACGAGCTGCGCGCCGCGGTTGCGCGAATCGCCGCGGGGCTGCGCAGCATCGGCGTCGTCAGCGGTGACCGTGTTGCGGCGTTCTTGCCGAATTGTCCGGAGGCGATCGTTGCGATGCTTGCCTGCGCGAGCATCGGTGCGACCTGGTCATCGTGCTCGCCGGATTTCGGCGCCAATGGCGTCGTCGACCGATTCGGTCAGATAGAACCGAAGGTGCTGTTCGCGACGAACGGGTACCTGTACAACGGCAAGCGCATCGACAGCTTGCCGGTCGTCAAAGAAATTCTCGATCGCCTGCCGACGGTTGTGGACACGATCGTCGTCGAGTTCCTGCAGGATGCCGGAACCGGGTACGACCGGTCCGGTGTCGCCCGATGGTGCGACTTCGGTAACGACGCCGATCTTGCGTTCAGCGCCGTGGCTTTCGATCACCCGCTGTTTATCATGTTTTCGTCGGGCACGACCGGCGTGCCGAAGTGTATCGTTCACGGCCACGGCGGGACATTGCTGCAGCACCTGAAGGAGCACGTGCTGCACTGCGACCTGTCGGAAAGCGATCGACTGTTCTATTTCACGACCTGCGGCTGGATGATGTGGAACTGGCTGGCATCAGGGCTGGCGGCGGGCAGTACGCTGCTGTTGTTCGATGGCTCGCCGTTTTTCGACGACGGGCGCGGCCTCTGGCGTATCGCTGAGCGCGAGGCACTGACCGTGTTCGGTACCAGCGCCAAGTACATTTCCGCCCTAGAGAAAGCCGGCATCCGGCCAGCGGATGACTATCGGCTGCCGAATCTGAGAGCAGTTCTGTCGACCGGTTCGCCGCTGGCGCCGGCCAGTTTCGATTACGTTTACGATGCGATCGGCAGCGACCTGCAGCTTGCATCGATCGCCGGCGGTACCGACATCATCAGCTGTTTCGCGATAGGCAATCCCGTGCTGCCGGTACGCCGCGGTGAACTGCAGTGCCGTGGTCTCGGCATGGCGGTCGAAATTTTCGACGACGACGGCAATGCCGTTGTCGGCGAGCGTGGCGAACTGGTGTGTACGAAGCCATTTCCGTCCGCCCCGGTGCGATTCTGGAACGATCCCGGGGACCGCCGCTATCGAGCCGCCTATTTCGAGCGATTCCCGGGTGTCTGGGCGCACGGGGACTTCGCCGAGCTGCGCGA
The DNA here is from genome assembly GCA_041609735.1 of Woeseiaceae bacterium. Taxonomy (GTDB): domain Bacteria; phylum Pseudomonadota; class Gammaproteobacteria; order Steroidobacterales; family Woeseiaceae; genus UBA1847. Next base: position 13,567 of record JBFIQH010000011.1, read on the forward strand.
TTCCGGAGGTATTGTCATCCATGGCCGCTCCGACGCCGTGCTGAATCCCGGCGGCGTGCGAATCGGTACCGCGGAGATTTATCGCCAGGTCGAAAAACTGGAGGCGGTCGTCGAAAGTATCGCCGTCGGACAGCATTGGGGCGACGACGTGCGCGTCGTGCTGTTCGTTGTCCTCAGGGAAGGTGAGGAACTGAACGACGGCCTGAAGAACGAGATACGCGCCGTCATCCGCAATAATACGACGCCCCGCCACGTGCCCGCGAAAGTCATCGCCGTACCCGAAATACCGCGCACGAAGAGCGGCAAGATTGTCGAAATTGCCGTGCGCTCCGTGATTCACGGCGAGGCGGTCAGGAACACCGAGGCGCTTGCAAATCCGGATGCGCTCGAGCATTTTCGCGACATCGCCGAACTGCAGACCGGGTGACGGCCGCTATGACTATCGAAGGGGTAGAGGTGCTTCGCGGCGTCGTCGCGCCGGAGTGGATCGATATCAACAATCACATGAACGTTGCGTACTACGTTCTGGCGTTCGACCAGGGCATCGATTCCGTCTGGCAGGATTTCGGCATCACAGACGCCTATATCCGGGAGCAGAACAATTCGACGTTCGCCGTCGAGGCACACGTCATGTACCGGCGCGAGCTGCGGCTCGACGACCCGTACATAGTTACGACGCAGGTACTTGCCTTCGATGCGAAGCGGCTGCACCAGTTCCAGCGCATGTATCATGCGACCGAGGGATACCTGGCGGCGACCGCCGAATGGATGAACCTGCACGTCGATATGGATCAGCGCCGGGTGTCGCCTTGGCCGGCGGCCATTCTCGATGGGATTCGCGAATTCGTCGGGCGACACGGCGACAATCTCATGCCGGGCGACGCCGGTAGGAGAATGCGCATTGAAAAGCCGGATTGGCATTCCGGGGGGTACCTAACGTGAGCGGAAAATACATCCTGGCAATCGACCAGGGCACGAGCAGCAGCCGTGCCCTGGTTTTCGATCATGCGATGAATGTCGTCGCGAGCGCGCAGCAGGAATTCAAGCAGCACTATCCGCGGCCGGGCTGGGTCGAGCATGATCCCGAAGAAATCTGGGCGACGGTCGTCGCGGTATCTGCAGAAGCCATCAAAGCGGCCAAGGTCTCTGCCGGCGATATTGCCTCCATCGGCATAACGAACCAGCGCGAGACGACCGTCGTGTGGAATCGACGAACGGGCAGGCCGGTCGGCAATGCGATCGTCTGGCAGGATCGGCGTACCGCGGACCGTTGCGATGCGCTGCGCGAGCAAGGGCACGAGGCGCGCGTTACCGAGACGACAGGTTTGCGTCTCGACCCCTATTTCTCGGGCACGAAGGTTGCGTGGATTCTCGACAATGTCGACGATGCACGCGCCAGCGCCGATCGCGGTGAGCTGGCCTTCGGCACGATCGATACGTTTCTCATCTGGCGGCTCACCGGCGGCAAGGTGCATGCGACGGACGCCACCAATGCGTCGCGGACGATGCTGTACAACATCCATACGCAGCAATGGGAAAACGATTTGCTGGATATGCTCGGCGTACCCGCGTCGATGCTCCCGGAGGTGCGCGACTGCGCGGACGACTTTGGCCAGGCCGAGTCGGCGCTGTTCGGGACGGCCATTCCGATCGGCGGCGTCGCCGGTGACCAGCAGGCGGCGCTGCTCGGTCAGGCCGGCATCGACAAGGGCATGACCAAGAGCACATACGGCACCGGTTGTTTCGTGATCGCCAATACCGGCAAAGCGGCATTGCCGTCGTCCAACAAGTTATTGACAACCGTCGCCAGTCGATTGGGCGGCAAGGTTACCTACGGCCTCGAGGGCAGCGTTTTCGTTGCCGGCTCCGCCATACAATGGCTGCGCGATTCACTGCGAATCATCGACGCGGCGCAGGATACCGAGGCGATCGCGGCGAGGACGGGTATTGTCGAGGACGTTTACGTCGTACCGGCATTCGCCGGCCTCGGCGCGCCGTACTGGGACCCGCATGCGCGCGGCGCCATCGTAGGGCTCACTCGCGGCAGCGGCAGGGACGAAGTTACGACGGCGACGCTGCAGGCTGTCGCGTTCCAGACTCGGGACCTCATCAACGCAATGGCGCATGACGGAATTTCGCCCAGCGTGATTCGCGTCGACGGCGGCATGGTGTCGAACAACTGGTTTCTGCAGTTCCTTGCAGACATGCTCGACATACCCGTCGAGCGGCCCGTCAACGTCGAATCGACCGTACTCGGTGCGGCCTTCCTTGCCGCGCTGCAGGCTGGAATCATCGCCGACGTCGAAGAGATTGCCGCTGTCTGGCAGAGCGAGCGAGTGTTCGAGCCAGCGATGGCCGGCGACCGGCGGGTCGCGTTGCTCGAGGGTTGGGACAGAGCGGTAAAACGCGTTCGATAATTCGTCCGGCGCGTTGCACGCGGCATGCGACAATGCGCTTGACTCCGCACACCGCAACCACAATGATTGCGCGGGACTCGTCTTTTCGAACTAAAAGAGCGCAACAAGCCTTTGCTAAAAGCACGTCAGAAGATCGGCAAATACAAAATCCTCAAGCGGATTGCCTCGGGCCCCCTGGCCGATGTCTATGCGGCTCACGATACGATTCACAAACAGCGCGTGGCGCTGAAAATCCCGAAGTCGAGCGATAATATCGGGCACGAAGAATTCCTGCACGAAGTACAGGTTTCGATAAAACTGCAGCATCCGAATATCCTGTCGGTGATCAACGCCGCATTCGTCGGCGGGCAGTTCGTCATCGCAATGGAGCTCGGCGAACAGTCACTTGCCGATCGCCTCGAGCGCCGGATATCGACCGCGCGTGCGATCGACCTGGCCGGCCAGTCGCTGGCGGCGCTCGCGCATGCGCACGAGCAGAAGATTATCCACTGCGATATCAAGCCGGAGAATTTCATCCTGTTCCCCGGCAACCGGCTCAAGCTAGCTGACTTCGGTTTCGCCAAGATCAGCCTGCGGACGCTTAAAGCATCGGGTTCCGGAACGATCGACTACATCGCGCCTGAACAGGCGATGGGGAGACCGAAGTTTCAGTCCGACGTGTTCTCGATCGGCCTGGTCATTTATCGCCTGTTGTCCGGCAAACTCCCGGAGTGGCCCTACGAGTGGCCGCTGAAGGGGTACGATCAGTTGACCGCCCGGGTCCGCCCGGAGTTTGTCGCGCTGCTGAAAAATGCCATTCAGATCGACCCGGCGAAGCGTTACCCGACCGCGATCGAAATGCACGCTGAGTTCGAGCGGCTGAAAAGTCACGCGCGCCGACAGAAACGGCCAAAGGGTCGCAGTGCGCGCAGCAATGGCAAAAACGGCGCATCATCGTGGCGCCAATTGAAATGGCGTCAGTTTCAGCGGCAGTTCAAGAGCGTGCTGGATACCCGGCACTCGTGCCGGCGTTGCGAAGCGCCGGTGGGCGAGAGCATGCAGGCCTGCCCCTGGTGTGGTGTCGACAACCCGGCGCGCGGTTCCGAGACGTCGATGCCGTCGAACTGCCCGCGCTGCGAACGTGGCGTCAAGAAAGATTGGGATTACTGTGCCTGGTGTTACGGGCCCGGATTCGTCGAGGAAACGACGCGGCGATACCCGGACAAGCGTTACACGGCCAAGTGTGCCAACCGGCGTTGCCGGCAACCGCTGATGCCGTTCATGCGTTACTGTCCGTGGTGCCGGACCAAAGTCAAGCGCCCCTGGAAACTTCCCGGCAGCAGGAAAAGCTGTCGGTCCTGTAACTGGGGCATCGCGTATGAGTTCTGGAATTTCTGTGCGTGGTGTCGCGAACCGGTGCGGCGCGAATAGCGCGGCGCCAGGAATCGGCCGATGTCCAATAGTTCCGGGGATCTCGTAATGCTCGACGGTGCGTTCGAGCCGGATCGGCTAACGCTGCAAGCCGGCGGCGGCGAACTCGTCGCGTACACCAGCAAGTCACCTGACAAGGACACGGAAAACGAGGATACCGTCGGGATAATTCCCTGGGGGCCACAGGCTGTCGTGCTGGTCGTTGCCGATGGTGCGGGCGGCTTGCCCGGCGGCAAGCGCGCATCGGCCCTTGCCGTCGAGACATTGGCAGAATCACTGCACGTGGCAATGGAGAAAACCATGCTGCTTCGTACTGCCGTTCTCAACGGTATCGAAGCGGCAAACGACGCCGTGCGCGACATCGGCAACGGCTCGGCGACGACGCTGTGCGTCATGACGGTAGAGGGCCGCACGACGCGGTCCTACCAGATTGGTGATTCCGAGGCACTGGTCATCGGCCAGCGGGGATTGATCAAATCGCGTACGACCGCGCATTCGCCCACCGGGTTTGCGGTCGAAGCCGGATTTCTCGATCAACGTGAGGCCCTGCACCACGAAGAACGTCACCTCGTCTCAAATTTTATCGGTACGTCCGACATGACGATCGATGTCGGTGCCGCCGTCGAGCTCGCGGCGCGGGACACCGTCGTCCTGGCCAGCGACGGCCTGACCGATAACCTGCACGTCGAAGAGATCGTCGAACTGACGCGCAAGGGCCCGCTCGACGCGGCAGTCGACGCGCTCGTTGCAAAGGCGAGCCGGCGCATGGTTAGTGACGCGGTCGGTCAGCCCAGCAAGCCGGACGATTTGTCGCTGATCGTATTTCGTAAAGTGCCGATTCCGCAAAAAGCTATAAAAAACAATAATTAGTGCGCTATTGATTGAACTGCCCGCGGGGTTTATCGTCGAGGCAGCACCGGCAAGAGACTGGACGCAGGGCTAGCCGGTCAATTCGACGGAACTCCGGCGAACGTTTCCTGCTCAAAGCTAATGACGCCGGGCGCTGCAGCGACGAAAGGCGCGCGCGTGAGCGGCGAGAGGCGAATGCCGTATCCCGGGCATTCGTGGTTTGCCCGGTACCGCATTTGACCAGCACGATCCTGACCCGATGAGGCACGAAGCAATGACAAATTCCGTTGCCCGAATCTATAAGCACAGCGCATTGCGGCCATTAATTGTTGTGCTCGTGTCTGCACTCCTGACGATAGGTTGCAAAACCACCGGCGGTGTCCAGACCGGCGGCGGTATGCAAATGCCGGGCGGAGGCATGCCGCCGCCAGGCGGCGGGATGCCCTCACCAGGCGGCGGCTCCAGTGGCGGTTCGTCGGGCGGGTCATCGGGCGGTTCGTCGGGCGGTTCGTCGGGTGGTTCGTCGGGTGGGTCGTCAGGCGGTTCGTCGGGCGGTTCTTCAGGTGGTTCGTCGGGCGGTTCTTCAGGCGGTTCCTCGGGCGGCAGTTTCCCGACCGGCGGTGGTTTTCCATCAGGCGGCGGCAGCGCCGGGGGTGACGGCAGCACGGGCGGCGGCGACGGTTCGTCGGGCAGCGCTGGCGGCGGCGACGTTGGCGCCATACCCCCGCCGCCGAGCCAGCAAGGCAGCGGCGGCGGGTCGGAGGGCGGCAGCGACGGTGGCGATGGTGTCAGCGGCGGCGAAGGTGAAGACAGCCCGTTCTCGGACGCCGACGCAACCGGGTCCGGCGAATGTGGCGACACGGGCGTGATTCCCGGCGGCGTCGGTGGTATGGGCCAGGCCGGCGAATGCATCAGCGGCGGCGGTGGAGGGTCGGCATCGGCGTCCGGCGGCGCCAGCGGTGGCGGCGGCGCGAGTGGCGGCGGAACAGCCGGCGATGTCGGCCAGTTCCCTGAAGAAACGCCGGAGGAACGTGCCGAGCGCCTCGGCCGCGAACTGGACGAATCCATTGGCGGCTTCGACGAGACACTGCAGGAAGAGCAACAGGCCATCGCGTCGGTCGGCCGGTCCACCGAAGGCTACGACACCGACGGTGAAGAGCGTGCGGGCGGCGTGGTCAGTCTCGGCTCTCAGGCTGGCGGCGTAGCGGGCGGCGCCGGCACCGTTGCCGGCGCACCGGGCAGCGGCATCGCGCCCGCGATCGAGGGTCTGTCGCAGGACGAGATCGAGGCGCGCACGCCGGACGACATCCCGGTCATGGTCGACGACGACATTGTTGCCCGCCAGTTGCGCGAAGCGGCCGTTACGGAAAAGGACCCGGTGCTGCGCGAGCGGTTGTGGGAGGAGTATCGCAAGTACCAGGGCATTTCGACGAAGAACTGAGAGACGACTGACTGACAATGATTCGGTACACGAGATTTGGCTTGGCGTGCATTGCGATCGCCCTCGGCGGTTGCTCGGTCAACGAGGTGATTACCGCGGAGGAGTCAGAGCTGCTGGTTGCCGCCGCTCCCAAGGACGAAAGCCTGCTGCTCGACGTCGGCATCATCGAATTCGACGACGGCGTTCCCGACGGCAACGATCCCGAAAAATCACGGATTTACGAGCCGATTCGCGGCGCGGAGTCACGCTACTTTGCGTACCACCTGAAGAACACGATGCAGGGCACGGGCCACTGGGGTGCGGTTCGCGTCATTCCCAGCGAGGATGCCTACACCGATGTCACGATCAACGCAGAGATTGAGGAGTCGGACGGCGAGTTCGTCGAACTGCGCGTCGACGTTTCGGATGCGAGCGGACAGCATTGGTTTACCAAGGTTTACGAGACGCAGACGGGCGTGTCGTCGTATAGCGAACGCCGCGATCGACGCCTCGATCCCTACCAGAAGGTCTTCAACGATATCGCCAACGACGCGCACGCGTTCGCGAAGACACTGCCGGACGACTATGTGCAACGGCTGCGACAGATTTCGGAACTGAAATTCTTCGCCGACATGTCGCCCGCCGCTTACGGCAATCACCTGCAAGCCGATGAGGAGGGGCTTGTCACGATCAATCGCTTGCCCGCCGAGAACGATCCGGCCGTAGCCCGGCTACGACAGATTCGCGAACGCGATCGGCTGGTCGTCGACATGCTGAACGAGCACTACGCGAATTTCTACTACGGCATCTCCATCCCGTACCACGCGTATCGCAAGGCCGCACGTGAGGAGGCCATCAACTACCGGCAGGTCAAGCGCTCGGCCGCGCTGAAGACGCTGATGGGCGTCGTTGTTCTCGCCGGATCGCTGCAAATGGATACCGGCGATTCGAGCTACTCGCGCCGCCGCATGAAGGGCACATTGCAGTCGATCGGTATCGGTGAGGGCTTCAATGCGATCATGGCCGGCATTACGCGCAACTCGGAAGCGTCTATCCACGTCGAAGCGATCGAGGAGCTAGCCGAGTCTTTCAGTTCCGAAGCGGCGCCGATGGTCGTCAATGTCGAGGGGCAGGCGCGCCGCCTGACCGGCACGGCCCAGGCCCAGTACGAATCCTGGCGGCGTTTGCTGCACGAGCTGTACGAAGCCGAAACCGGCTTCGACGGAACCATTGACGTCGGTGCACCCGCAAGAGCGCCCGAACCTGCCGGATAAGCCGTTGGCCAGCAATGCGTGACCTTGAGCGCGGGGTGCAACTCGCGAGCCGCTACACACTGGTTCGACAACTTGGGCGCGGCCACGCTACCGAGGCCTGGCTTGCAACCGACCGCATGACGCGCGCGTCTGTCGTGCTGAAAATCGCCGCCGATCCCCGCATGGATACCGAGCGGTTGCGCCGCGAATGGCAGCTTGCGCTGCGTCTCGTCCACGCGCACATCGTCCGCGTTTTCGAGTTCCACGTTGACGATGACGTCGCTTTTTATTCGCAGCAGTACATCGACGGCGCCGATGCCGGCGTGCTTGCGGGACTCCCGCCGCGGGAAGTCCTCGCGCCGATCGCACTGATTCTCGACGCACTTGCGTACGCGCATGGCAAGAACGTCGTGCATCGCGACATCAAGCAAAGCAATCTGCTGTTCGACCGCAACGGGTCGCCTTACCTGATCGATTTCGGCGTTGCCTCGACGGGTGACGATACGGTCGGTGGCGGGTCACTGATTGCAGCCAGCCCGGCACAGTTACGTGGCGAGGCGCCGGAACCAGCCGATGACATATTTGCACTGGGCGGGCTGATCTACGAATTAATCGGCGGTCAGTCGCCGTATCGGTCGGAATCGACGCGCGACGATATCGAAACGAGGATACCGCCGCCGCTGACGTCGGCGGACGGCAGCGAGGTACCGCCGGCGATACGCGAACTGGTCGCATGTATGCTCGACAAAGACCCTGCGCGGCGCCCTGACGCTGCCGGTACCCGGCAGGCGCTGCTTGATGCAGGCATCGAGCCCGGCCCGCTATCGCCGGATCGGATCGGCCGGCCACGCGGCGGCGGCGACGAAATCATTTCGACCAAGGTCGTCCGTCGCGGCAGAGCGGCCACCGCGAAACCTGCCGATGCGGTCCCGGACCCGGGGGACGGCCTGAATCCGCGCGTGGTGGTTGCCGCATTGGCTGTGCTGTTGGTGCTGCTGGTCGGCGTCGTGTTTTTGCTCCCGAATGCCGTCGATCGCGACGCCGTGCCGCCGCCGGCGGCAACGGAAGCGCCCGCTACCGCCGACGAGGCGGCAGCGCCGACGCCGACGGGCTCGCTGCCGCAGCGCGACGAACGAGTGCAGGCCCGCGCGTCCGCGGAAAAAGTGCTGGGGCAGTTACTGGCGAAGGTTCGCACACTGGAAGCACGCGCGGTGCCGCGCTGGGGCGGGCTGTCGTGGAAGCAGGCCGACGAAGCCTATAAGAAAGGTGATGCCGAATACCTCGAGCGCAACTACGAGGCAGCCGAGGCACGCTACGCGGCGGCGCTGGAACTGGTTGACCCGCTGCTGGACCAGGTCGACAAGGTTTTCAGGACGACGATGCAGGACGCGGAAACTGCTTTCGAAAATGCAGACGTCCAGGAGGCGGTCCGGCTCTACGACCTGGCTGTAGCGATTAGCCCGAGCCATGCCGGTGCGCGCGCCGGTTTGTCGCGCGCCCGCAACCTCGACGCGGTGCTGGCGCTGACGGAACAGGCGCTTGCGCACGAGCGCGACCTCGAGCTCGAAGCCGCGCTCGAGAGTTTCGAGCGCGCGATCGAGATCGACCCGGAATGGACTGTCGCCGTGGAAGGCCGCGCACGTATTCTCGCAACGATAAACCAGAGGCGGTTCGAAGCGCGGATGACGGAAGGGCTCAGCGCGCTTGCCGAACGCGATTATCGCGCCGCGCGCGCCGCGTTTCAGCGCGCGCGCGAGCTGCAGCCGCAATCGCCGGAACCGCTCGACGGGCTGCAGGCGCTCGAACAGGAGATTCGGCTCGACAACATCGCGGCACTGGAGCGCCAGGGTCGAGCGCAGGAGGCGGGCGAGCAATGGCAGGCAGCCGTCGATACTTATAAACAGGTGCTCGACCTCGACGGCAACCTGACGTTCGCGCACGAAGGCCTGGCCCGCGCGACGCGCATGCAGGAGCTGCACAAGCAGCTCGATACCTATATCGATGATCCGGACAGCCTGAGTTCGCCGCCGACGATGCAAAAAGCAACGTCGATCTTGCTCGACATTACGCGAATGCCCGACATAGGCCCTCGGCTCGCGTCACAGCGCGACGAATTGTCGAGGCTGCTGAAGCGAGCGGCAACGCCATTGACCGTCGAACTCGTCAGCGACAATGCGACCGACGTCTCGATCTACAAAATTGGTAAACTCGGCACCTTCGAACGCACCGAGTTATCGCTGCGCCCCGGAACCTACGTCGCTGTCGGCAGCCGTCCCGGTTTTCGTGATGTACGGCTGGAATTCCGCGTGGCCCCGGAAATCGACATGCAGCCGGTTGTGGTGCGCTGCGAGGAAAGAATTTGAGCTTTCGGCACCTGATCATTCGTGATGTTGAAGGCGAACGGCGAGTCGACGGCGCCGATCTGCCGCTCCGGATAGGGACGGGTGCCGATTCCACGCTGCGCCTGCCCGGACCGGGCGGCGTTTCGCTGATCCTGCTCGATATTCTCGACGGCGCTCCGTTCGTGCAGCCGGTCAATCGCGATGCGGGTGTCACACTCAACGGCGAGCCGCTAAGTGCGAGCCGCCGCTTGTCGGACGGTGACGAGCTTCAATTCTACGGCAGCCGCGTCCTCGTCCGTGCCGGCGACGAGCTGGTGCTCGAAGTGCACCTCGAGGACAGCGCATACGTGACGCGCCCACCGGAGCTGTCCGACGACTCGGAACTGGCAGCCGTCGAGTCGATTGCCCCAACGGCCTTCAAGCGCGCCGCCGAAACTCGTGCCGCGTCGTCGGTACCGCATCGAAGCCCGCTGCGGATCGTCGTCGCCGCCGGGCTGCTGGTGCTTGCCATCGCTTCGTACCTGCTGTTCACGTCGGCATCGGTACAGTTCGTCGTCGACCCGCCGGATACCGACGAGTTTGCGATCCAGGGCGGCTGGTTCCGGCTGCCGCTCGGTGACCGGGTCCTGCTGCGGCCCGGAGACTACACGCTGTCGATACGCAAAGAGGGTTATTACGACGTCATGCAGGCGTTCACGGTCACCGACCAGGAGGCGCAAACCGTCAGCGTGGACATGCGCAAGCGACCGGGCCGCCTCACGGTAGCATTGAACCCGCCGGCCGAGGCAACCGTGTCGATCGACGACGTGCATATCGGGCCCGCGCCGCTCGGGCCGGTCGAGCTGCAGCCGGGGGAACACAGCATCAGCGTACGTTCAAAACGCTATCTGCCGTTCAACGACATTATCGAATTCAAAGGGCTGGGGCGCGACGAAACCTTGACGGTCCAGCTGGTTCCGCGCTGGGCCAACGTGACTGTTCGGTCGGAGCCGGAGGGCGCGACAATCTATGCCGGCGAAACACGCGTCGGTACGACGCCTGGCGTCATCGAGCTGTTCGAGGGCACCCATCAGCTGACGGTCATCCGTGACGGTTACAAGGCTTGGGACGGTACCGTCACTGTCGAACCCAATGTCGAACGGGAATTGCCGCTGATCGAACTGGAAGCGGCGGATGCACGTTTGCGCGTCAATTCGGTGCCGCGCGGCGCCAATGTCATGGTCAATGGCCGCTATCGCGGGCAGTCGCCGTTGACGCTCGACCTGGCGCCCGACGTTGACTACGAAATCAGCTTGTCGAAGGCCGGTTACGGCCGTACGAGCCGCCAGGTGCGGCTGCGCTCGGCCGCAAGCCAGTCAATCACGGTCGACCTGTCCGCCCGCACCGGCAGTGTCACGGTGAACGTGTCGCCGCCGGATGCAACCGTGTACGTGGACGGCCGCGCACGCGGCAACGGCGCGATGACGCTGCAGCTCAGCGCGGAGCCGCATCGTTTCGAGGTTCGCAAGGACGGTTACGAGTCCTGGTCGCAGACGGTGACGCCGCGTCCCGGTTATCCGCAGACGCTGTCGGCGAGCTTGCGCACGCTCGAGGCTGTAGCCCGTTCGAAGATCGAAACCGTGGTCGAAACGGCGGGCGGCAAGAAGTTGCGCCGCGTCGAGCCGGGAACATTCGTCATGGGTGCATCGCGCAGCGAGCAGGGACGCAGGGCGAATGAGGTGCTCGTACCGGTCAGGCTGACCCGACCGTTCTATATCAGCGTGCACGAGGTGACGAACAAGGAGTTTGCCGAGTGGAAAGAGGCCCACGACTCGGGCGCGACCGTGCACGCGGCACTTGCGGGCGACAACAACCCGGTCGCGAACGTCACGTGGGCCGAAGCCGCACAGTTCTGCAATTATCTGAGCCGTCGCGAGGGCCTGGATCCCGTGTACGAAGAACGATTCGGCGACTACGAGGCGATCAGGCCACTGCCCAACGGTTACCGGTTGCCGACCGAGGCGGAATGGGCCTGGGCGATTCGCTATGCCGGGTCGCCGAACGCGTCGAAATTCAGCTGGGGCGATCAATGGCCGCCGCGCAAGGACGCCGGTAATTTTGCGGACCAGTCGGCGGCCGGCATCCTGGCAACTGTACTGCCGGCCTATAAGGACGGATTCACCTCGACGGCGCCGGTCGGCACGTTTCCGCCGAATGCACTCGGTATCCACGACGGCGGCGGCAACGTTGCGGAATGGGTCAACGATTTCTACACGGTGCCGACGCCCGGCATGACGGAACCGGTCGTCGACCCGCTTGGCCCGGAGCGCGGCACGACCCATGTCATCCGCGGCTCGAGCTGGAAACATGCCGGTATTACCGAGCTGCGCCTGAGCTACCGTGACTACGGGGACGAACCGCGAACCGATGTCGGGTTCCGGATTGCGCGCTACGCGGACTAGGTGCTCGAATTACATGCGACAATTCGCCATAGCCACGGTCCAAAGAACGTACGGATCATGAGAGGGCATTACATGCGGAACATCAAGGTGTGGTTGCTCGGTGCGGCGTGGCTCGTTCTCGCGCAGCCGTTGGCGTACCCGCAGGACGAGTCGGCGTCCGAGCCCGAGACCGAGGCGTCCGAAACCAGCGATGACCCTGCCGACGAGGCGGATGCCGTAAACGAGGTGCTGGAAACCGATGACGACAGTTATCGGGACATCGATGATGAGGACTTCAGGCCGAGCGAGGAAATTCCGGCCGACCAGTCCATTGCTTTTCCTACGGACATTTGACGAAACAATGAAAAATAAAAATATCCCGGTTGAGTTTGTATTCCAGCTGTTCGCGCTGATTATTGCAATTATCGTCGTGCACGCGTTTTACGTGTCGGTAGTAAGACCCAACGCGAATCAAATCATCGAGCAGCAGAATATCGCCGCCGCCGAGAATCCGGGCTACGTCCGCGACCGCAGCGTCTGGGTGCTGATCAAGGACTTCGAACAGGAAGCCTGTTTCATCCTGATGTTTTGGGCGCTGGCGATTATGGGTTACAAGACGGTCAAGATCGTCGGCGAACGCCGGCTGCTCGACGTCGACCTGATACCGGTCGCCGAGGGTATGCGAATACTGCCCGAGGATACGCGCGAGTTTGCGCGCCAGGTACAGGCGCTGCCGGAAGACCGGCGCCAGATGTTGCTGCCGCGGGCACTGCTGAATGCGCTGCGGCGCTTCAGCTCGACGCGCAACATCCAGGACGTTGCGAGCAGCACGCATACGATATGCGAATCGGAGGCAGAGCGGCTCGAATCCGAATTGTCGATGATCCGCTATATCTCCTGGGCTATTCCGTCGATCGGGTTCATCGGCACCGTGCGCGGTATCGGTGAGGCGCTGGCGCAGGCCGACAAGGCCGTGCAGGGCGATATCGCCGGGGTCACGCAGTCGCTCGGCGTCGCGTTCAACTCGACGTTCATCGCACTCTTGATCAGTATTTTCCTGATGTTCCTCGTGCACCAGCTGCAGCTGCTGCAGGAACGCCTGGTCTTCGACAGCGAGGCGTACTGCGACGACAAGCTGATCCGGCACATGAAGGCGGACTGATCGGCGGGGCCGGAACGTGAGCGCAATCGCCGCCGACATCAACGACGCTGGCATTACGGTCCTCAAGGACGATGCGATCGTTTATCGCGAGCCGGGAATTGCGCTGCTGAACGATGATGGTCCGACGATCGGCAATGCGGCTTACCGCAGCGCCCGAATTCATCCACGACGCGTCGTCACGAAGTACTGGTCCGGGCTTGGCACGGACGCGCTGCCGGTACGACGTTTCGAACACCTGTCGGCTGCGGATATCGCGAGCAGCCAGCTGGAATCGATGTGGGCTAAAGTGTCGGCGCCGGAAAGCCGGCTGCTGGTCGCTGTGCCGGCCTATATGACAACAGCGCAGCTCGGGCTGTTTCTCGGCATCTGCAAGGAGCTCGAGATTCCCGTGGCCGGGATGGTCGATGCCGCGGTCGCCGCGTCGCGCCGCCAATACCGCAATGCGACGACCGTGCACGTCGATATCAGCCTGCATTCCACGTTGCTGACGCGCCTGCTTGCGACCGGGCAGGCGCAGGTCGACGCCGCGTCTGTCGTCGAGGAAGCCGGCCTGTTTTCGCTGTATGACGCATGGATCAAGGCGATCGCCGAGACATTCGTGCAACAGTCGCGATTCGATCCGCTGCACACCGCCGAGACCGAGCAGATGTTGCTCGACCGGCTGCCGGGCTGGCTGGCAAAGGCATCGGCCGGTGAGTCTGTGCCGCTGCACATCGAATACCAGGGTGTCGTGCACGATGCGGACATGGAGTCTATTGCACTGGTCGCGGCGGCTGCGCCGGTCTATCAGAGTATCGTCAGCCAGCTGCGCACCCTGTGCCGCGCGGACGAAACGCCGGCGCTGCAGCTGACTGACCGCGCGGCGTCACTGCCGGGGCTCGCCGACATGCTGAAGGCCCGTGTCGGCGGCGAAGTTTTCATGCTCGAGGCGGCGGCAACGGCACGTGGATTGCTGGCACGCTGCCGCAACCTCGAGACCGGTGAGCAGGTCAGCCTGATCCGGCAGCTGCCGTGGGACCAGTCGGCCGTCGACGTGCGGGTCAAATCGCCGGGGAGCGACGGAGGCCGGCCGACGCACGTGCTGTTCGAAAACACCGCATTCCGGATCGACGGCACGCCACTGTTTTTCGGTACCCAGACCGGCGACGGCGAGCGCTTCATCGAGCTATCGCAGACGATGCCGGGCGTCTCGCGCAAGCACTGTTCGCTACAGGACGAAAATGGCCAGTGCGTCGTGCGTGATTTCAGTCGCTACGGCACGTTCCTGAACGGCCACCGGATCAACGATTCGGCGGTCCTCGCTGCCGGCGACAACCTGCGAGTCGGAACGCCCGGCGTCGAGCTGCGGCTGATTCGCGTGGAGGGCGGCGATGGCGCGTAAACGCCGCGAGATGCAGGTCTTCAGCATGTCGTTCCTCGACTGCATGAGCTGTGGCTTCGGCGCGGTCATCCTGTTCTTCATGATCATCAACGCCCAGGTCAACGAGACGACCGAAAAGGACCCGAGCAACCTGATGGCGGAGACGAATCGCCTCGAAACGGAAGTTCTCGACGGGCGCAAGAATCTCGTGCTGGCGCGCAACACGATAGAGCAGCTCGAAGAGCAGCAAAGAACGCGCGAAGGCCAGATCGAGCAAATAATTGCGCTGATCGAGGAGTTGCGCGCGGAACTGTCGCTGTACGACGAAGACACGCTGGCAAAAATCGAAGCCGTAGAGCAGCTGAAAGCCGACATACGCACGCTCGAGGCCGAGGTCGAACGCTTGCTGGCACTCGCTGCGGCAGAGGAGGGAGAGGGTGAGCGCATCCGGCGCTTCGACCAGGACGGCCAGGGCTCGCGTCAATACCTGACCGGGCTGAAGCTCGACGGCAAGCGCACGCTGATCCTCGTCGATCGTTCCGCCAGCATGCTCGACGACACGATCGTCAACATCATCCGACGCCGCAACATGTCGGACATGGACAAGTTGCGCGCCGTCAAGTGGCGGCAGGTCGTCGCCAGCGTCGACTGGCTGACGGCGCAGATACGCCCCGGTACCGATTTCCAGATCTACATGTTCAACAATACGGTCGAGCCGGTGATCAAGGGCAGTGCCGGTACTTGGCTCAGGGCCAACGACAGCACGCAGCTCGACGAGGCCGTGCGAGTGCTCAGCGGCACCGTACCGAAAAACGGCACGAACATGATTGCGGCGTTCGAGGCTGCGCGCCAGCTGGATCCCAGGCCGGACAACATCATCCTGCTTGTCGACGGCCTGCCGACGATGGATGAGCCGACGGCGAGCCGGCGAACGATCACCGGCCAGCAACGGCAGCGGCTGTTCGGCAACGCTGCGCGACAATTGCCGGGCAATGTCCCGGTCAATATTTTGCTGTACCCGCTGGAGGGCGACTACGAGGCGCCCATTCTTTACTGGTCGCTGGCCTATGATACTGGCGGCTCGTTCATGAGCGTCAGCCGGGATTGGCCATGATGACGGGGAGCAGAAGACAATGAGGCGCCGTCGCAACGTCGAAGCCTTCAGCTTGTCGTTTCTCGACTGCATCTGCTGCGGTTTCGGGGCGATCATCCTGCTGCTCGTGCTCAGCAAGATCTACGAGCCGGTCATTATTGAGAAAACGCAGGAAGACCTGGAGTCGTTGATCGCGCTGTTGCAGCAGGAGCTGGCCGAGATTCGCGGCGAGACGACGATCCTGAATCGCGAGCTGCAGACGATGCGAGTGCAGACATCGACGTCGGAGCAACGACTCGCGCGCCTGATGGGCCAGCTCGAGACCGTCAAGGGGCAATACGAGTTGTCGCAACAGCAAAGCGAAGTCCTCGCCGACCAGGGTGAGCTGCAGCGGGCAAAGCAGCGATTGACCGAAGAAATGATTCGCCTGCAGCCTTTCTACCGCGCGGCTGACGACGATGCGATCGCCGGCATTCCGGTCGACAGCGAATACATCATCTTTATCATCGATACGTCCGGCAGCATGCAGGAATTCAACTGGGGCCGCGCAATCGACAAGCTGACCGAGACGCTCGACGTCTATCCGGAAGTCAAAGGCATCCAGATCCTGAACGACAACGGCAAATACATGTTTCAGCAGTATGCTGGCAAGTGGATTCCGGATACGCCCGGACGCCGCCAGGCGATCGTCAACACCATGCGTACGTGGCGGCCGTTCAGCGACAGCAATCCCGCCGACGGCATCATCTACGCGATCAATACATTCTGGTCGCCCGATAAGAAGATCAGCGTCTATGTCTTCGGCGACGACTTCACCGGAAACTCGGTCGAGCAGGTCTTGCGCCAGGTTGAAGTCGTGAACGCAGTGGGCGCGACCGGTGAACGGCTGGTGCGCATTCATGCCGTCGGCTTCCCGCTGCTCGGCCTCGGCGGTCGCATGCCGGACTCGGTGCGTCGTTTTGCACACCTGATGCGCGTGCTGTGCGATCGCAATGGCGGCACCTTCGTCGCGCTTAATAGAAACGACTAGGCCACATCGGCACCGTCGTCATGCTGGCAGTGCTGCACATTTCGCCATAATTGATCGCAGTCTCTCCACGAACCGGGCCCTTGCCGACCCGAATTCGCGCGTGTAATGAATCCAACGGAGGCCACAACGGCGTCCAGCAACGGAGGATTTACCATGCGCAATACCATCTGGACACTTACGCTGACCGGCCTGGTCGCGGCGAGCCTCGCGGCGCCCGCGGCATCGGCCGAGACGGCATCAAAACAGGAAACGATCGGCGTCGGTACCGGTGCCATAGTAGGCGCTGCAGCCGGGGGGCCTGTCGGATTCATTATCGGCGCGGCCATCGGCGCAAAGCTCGGCGACACGTTGCACCAGAAGGACAGCGAGATCGATTCACTGGCGACGACGCTAGACCGTTCGCGCGACACCATAGAGAACCTCGAAGCCAACGTTGGCGTGCTCAAGTCCGACATCGACGGCGTCGTTCGCGAGCTGGAAGACGCGCGCCGCGTATCGCGGCCGGAGCTCGTCAGCCTGCTGCAGGCCGGTATCGCGATGGACCTGCTGTTCCGCACCGACGAGCACGTGCTGACCGACACGACCGGGAATCGTCTGATCGACCTCGCGCAAACGTTAGCCGCGATGCCGGATATTCACATTCGTCTCGACGGCTTTGCCGATGAACGCGGCGCTTCGGACTACAACCTGGAGTTGTCGAAAAAGCGCGTCGAGTCGGTGCGCGAGCTGCTGGTTGCCGCCGGCATCGACCACGGCCGCATCCAGACGACCGCCCATGGCGAGTCGCAGGCGATCGACGAGTCGATTGACAGCCTCGCATTCGAGCGCAGGGTCAGCGTCAGGCTGTATATCGGCGAGTCACCGTCGTTTGCGTCCAATCCGTAGGCGCGCGGCACATACAGGAGCGGCTTCAGCCCCGATAACCCTCGGGCCTGATGGCCCTCCGACGCG
>JBFIQH010000012.1:0-30274 GCA_041609735.1 Woeseiaceae bacterium
ATCGATCGCGCTGGCGTACAGCGGCGCCGGCCATCCGGCATAGAGCCGCTCGACGAGCGGGTCGAGAAAGCGCCGCTGCAGTTCGCCATGTGCGACCGGCGCTTCGAGCGTCAGTCCGGTAAAAATCGTCAGCGACATTGATGCATCTGCGGCGGCGCGTCGGTACAGCGCGTCGGCGATGTGCACGGCCTTGCCGATGCCGACCGGGAGGCCGAGGACGACGTTTTTGCCGACGGTCTCGATGATTGCGTCCGCAATATCGGCGACGGAATGAAACTCGCGTGTCATGTCAGGAGCATAGCGGCTTTTGGCACGCGTCAGCTACGGGGTTGCGACAAACAGTTAGCCTCGATCGAAATAGCGGTACTGTAAGGGCATCTGCCGGCGCAGCATGCAACCCGGCGAGAGGGCAAAAAAATGCCCCGCACAAGGCGGGGCGCAAGGGGAGCCGGGCGCGCTTGGGGAACGCCCGGCATAACGCACCTGGGGGCTGTCAGTTGGTCTGGAAATCGTCCAGCAGGATCAGGTTCAGCGGAGTGCCGCCGCCGGCCGCATCGCGCGCGATTGCGGTGTAGATTCCGCCCGCGTTGACCGCGATCGACGCAGGACCGATGGCAGGCATCTTGCTGCCGGCAGGCGTTACCGTGACATCGTACGCACCGGCCGCCAGTGACAGGAATCCGGTATTTGCCTTGAACGGAATATCCGCCAGCGTCGGCTCGACATTCGTAATGTCTGCGCCTTGCTCGGTGATATAGATGTCAACGTCCTGGGCGGTCGGCGACGCGTGGATGATGCGAACCTTGGCTTCAGTGATGACCGAGCGATAATCATCGGTCAGGACCAGAGGCTCTATCGCCGCGAGTTCATTGACGGCAAGAATGTCGTAGGTCACGCCGGCATCGAGCGTCAGGTCCGCGTCGATAACTATGGCGCTCGCATTTCCCGCTGCCGTTACTTTGACGTTGTAAGTCGCCGCATCTACCGGAACGAAGGGTGTCGCGTCCGGGAAAGCCAAATCACTTACGAGCGTCACGGCATCGTCGACAATCACGTCGACGTTTGGAGCGTCAGCCGAAGCGTGGACAACGCGAACGGCTGCCGACGTCGAGGCGTCCAGGATCTCGGCCGAGCCGAAGCCCGTCAGGACAGCAAGGCTGATCGGAGAGGCGGGCGCCGTAACCGTATCCGAGTCGATCGTATTGTTGACGGCGGTTAGCAGCAGGTCGTCGCCATCGTTCAGCGCAATCGTGCCCGTGTCGTAGACGACTGCTGCCGGATCGCCGGCCAGCGTAACGCGAATCTGGTAATCGCCCGCGGCAACCTCGACCGGTCCGAGCGAATCCTTGTAGGAGAAAGAGCCAAGCGGTGCCGTAGCCGCCAGGTCAGCGCCGGGCGTCGTCACGTAAACATCGACGGCGGGGGCGTCGGACGCGCCGTGCAGCACGAATGCCCGTGCGCTGCCCGCCGCAACTTCGGCGCGCGGCTGATTCAGGACCACAGCTTCGATCGTGCCGTCACCGACCTTGCCGACGGCGGCGACCGTGTAGACGGTATCAACGTCGAACGTCAGATCCACCGGACCGATGACGGTAACGTCGCCGCCCGGCGTTATGCCGTCGACCTGGATCGAATAGGTACCCGGATCGAGCAGCAGGCGTGCAGACCCTTCCTTGTAGTCGACGCCGGAAAGCAACTCGTTGCCGTCAACGATCACCTTCACGGCTGGGGCGTCCGATGAGGCGTGCAGGACCTGCAGGCTCGCTGTCGGCGCAGGCGGTGCGGAATTTACAACAGGATCGTCGGATGAATTACACGCAGCGACCGAAACCGCAAACGCTGCGAGTAACAAAGTGCGAACTGAAGACATTGGCGTTTCCTCGACAAGGTAAGAATGACGCCGCAGATATTCCGCTACGATTTCTTCGGGATGGTCTCAGGACAGTTTCAGATTGTTTCGGGTTGTATCGCTGACGGGTATTTACGCGACTGAGCCTGCCGCCCGCGCCGAAGCCCAGGCCCACTGAAAGTTATGGCCGCCGAGGTGGCCGGTTACGTCGACGACCTCGCCGATGAAGTAGAGGCCGCGCCGATGCTTGCATTCCAGTGTCTGCGACGACAGTTCGGCAGTGTCCACACCACCCAGCGTCACTTCCGCTGTGCGATAACCCTCGGTGCCGGACGGCAGCACTGTCCAGTGCTGCAGCCGCGTCGCGATATTGTGCAGGCGTTCGTTGGACATTTCGCCGATTCTCCTTTCCGCGATATCAGGCCAGAAAAGAGTCTGTAGCTCGACGATCAGTGCGCGGGGCAGGTAGCCGCACAGCAGCGACCGCAGCGTCGACCGCGGCCGGGCGGCTTTCAGACGGGCAAAATCACCGGGGATATCATTTGGCGACAACAGGTCAATATTGATGTCGTTGCCCGGCTGCCAGTAGCTTGAAAGCTGCAGCGCAGCGGGACCGCTGAGTCCACGATGCGTGAAAAGGATGTCATCGTCGAAACTGGCCCGACCGGTTAGAACCTCGGCACGAACGCTGACGCCGGAAAGCCGCCCGGTCAGCCCGTGCATCTCGCCGGAGAACGTGAACGGCACGAGGCCGGCTCGCGTTGGCAAGACCTCGAGTCCGAACTGGCGTGCGATCCGGTAACCAAAATCGCTCGCACCCATCTTCGGTATCGAGAGGCCGCCGGGGGCGACAACGAGTGAAGCGGCCGCGAAGCGGCCGTGGGCGCAGTCGATACGATACGAATTCTCGTAAGCGACAGAGCCGACCGCGCTCTGCGTCAGCACCGTCACTCCGGCGTCGTCGCACTCGGCGAGCAGCATTGCGACGATGTCTTTCGACGAGCGGTCACAAAACAGCTGTCCTGCGGTCTTCTCATGCCATGGGATGCCGTGCGCATCGACCATCGCAACAAAGTCGTGTGGCGTATACCGGCTCAGGGCTGACTTGCAAAAATGCGGATTGGCTGACAGAAAATTGCCGGGACGGCTGTTGAGGTTGGTGAAATTACAGCGACCGCCGCCTGACATCAGGATTTTCTTGCCAACCTTGTTCGAGCCTTCGAGAACGAGCACCCGGCGTCCGCGATTGCCGGCGGCGATCGCGCACATCAGTCCGGCGGCGCCACCGCCCAGTACAATCACATCGAATCGCTCCACCGGCGCAATATAGCAATCCGCGCCGTGAAAGGGCTGCCCGGTCTATAATCGCCCCTGCCGAAAGGGGGAGCATATGAAAATCTGGAGCCTGGCAAAGGAAATGGCGGCGAAGACGCCGGATGAACGTAATCGCTATGTCGATTTCCTGCGTTCGGTCTCGATCATGGTCGTTATCATCGGCCACTGGCTGATCGCAACCGCCTGGTACCAGGACGGCCAATTGACCAGCGGCGCGCTCCTCAAAGACGAACCGCAGGTGCAGTGGCTCACCTGGCTGTTCCAGGTCATGCCGATCTTCTTCATTGTTGGCGGTTACTCCAACGCGGTGTCGCTGGAGAGCGCACGGCGCAAGAATATCGATTATGCCGGCTGGCTGGTAACGCGACTGCATCGGCTTGTCGCGCCGCTGTTGCTGCTGTTATTTACGTGGGCGCTGATCGCCGCAATCATGCACTGGTTCGGCGTCAGCAACCCGGTAATCCAGATGACATCGCAGGCGGCGCTGATTCCGACGTGGTTTCTCGCAATCTATCTCGTTGTGGTCATGCTTGCGCCGGCCAGCTACGCGTTCTGGCGGCGTTACGGGTTTGCATCGTTTTGGGCGTTCGCGCTCGTCGCTGTTGTGATCGACATCCTGTTTTTTGTTGCGGACCTGCGCTGGCTGGGTTGGACCAATTACTTCTGGGTATGGCTGGCCGTCCATCACCTCGGCTTCGCCTGGCGCGATGACCGCATGGGAAGCCCCGGCCGACTGCTGGCATATTCTGCGGGCGGGTTCGCCGGGCTGTGGCTGATGATCGTTCACGGGCCGTATCCGGTAGCCATGGTCGGCTCGCCTGACGAAGGGCTGAGCAACACCTTGCCACCGAAAGCAACATTGCTTGCGCTGGGTATATTCCAGTTCGGCCTGTTGCTGTCGTTCGAGGCGCCGATGCGCCGGTTGCTGGCGGGATTACGGCTTTGGGCGGCTACCGTGCTGATCAACAGCATGATCATGACCGTCTACCTGTGGCACATCACCGTCATGGTCATACTCGTCGCGATCCTGTTCCTCGCCGGTGGCCCGGGACTCGGCATCGAGCCGGGTACGGGAGCCTGGTGGTGGTCGCGGCCCCTATGGATTCTGGTTCTGCTGGCGTTGCTGCTGCCGGTGGCCCTGCTGCTGTCGCCGGTCGAGCGACGATCGCGCGGCGCCGATGCGCCGGTCCCGTCACCGGTCCGCCAGGTGACCGGCGCCACGATGATCGGCCTGGCCATTGCGCTGCTCGCGATGTACGGCATTCGCGGCGGCCCGATCGCAAACATCGACGTCGTCGCTTACGTCCTGCTCATCGTCGGAGCCGGTATCAGCGGCTTGCTTCCCGGCCTGGCGAAAAAGCCGGCATGATAAGGAAACGCTGCGGCCTTGCTGTTAGCCTGCTGCTGATCGCAACGGGGATAGTCCATCCAGCAGAACAACAATTTCATCGGCTTGCCGACTTTGAGCTGGATTCCGGCCAACGGCTTGACTGCGATGTGGGGTACCGCACGTACGGCTCGATGAACGCGACCGGGTCCAACGTGATCCTGTTTCCTACCTGGTTTGGCGGCACGACGAACGGCTTGGAGCAATTCGGCAAAGTCGGGGCCGGCGCGCTGGCGAATTCAGACGACTATTTCGTCATCACGATCGACGCGCTCGGCAATGGCGTGTCGTGTTCGCCGTCGAACAGCGAACTGAAAGTCGGCGAGCCGCCGATGGTGATCACGACCGCAGATATGGTTCGCTCACAGCAAAGACTGCTGGTCGAAGCTTTCGATATCGACCGTATACATGCCGTGCTGGGCATTTCGATGGGCGGCATGCAGGCGCTGCGCTGGCTGCAGCTTTATCCGCAATCCATGAACAAGCTCGTTGTCATCGACGGCACGCCGAAGATGACGTCGTACGACCTGCTGCACTGGACGGTGTACAGGGACATCGTGCGATCATTGCAGGCCGAAGGCGCATCGGACGAGACGATTGGCGGCGTAATGGCGAGGACAACGTACCTGACGTTGTTTACGCCGGATTATTTTATCGAGACAGTTGCGCCCGACGCGCTCGACGAATTTCTGGCGCCCTCGTACTCGCCGAACCCGGCATTTCGTGCGGACGACTACGTCTCGCAACTTGACGCGATGATTAACCACGATATTTTGTCAGATGATTTTGTCGACGTTGTTCGGCGCTCAGAGGTAGACGTGCTGATCGTCTCGACACCGAGTGACCAGATCGTGCAGCAGCGGCCGGCACAGGAGCTGGCGGAAAAGATTGATGCTGAAAAACTCTTGCTTGACAGCGTGTGCGGACACATCGGCTCGTCATGCGAAGGCGAAGTCGTGAACGATCGAGTTGCGATGTTCCTGAGAAACGGCAAGGCCCGGAGCTAGCCGGGCCCTCTTTCGGTGTTGCCGGTGTTCTGTCGCCGATCAGCAGTTCTGGTTTGCCGCATTGGCGCCTTCCTTGACTTCCTCGCATGCGTCCTCGACCGCATCAGCCATATCGTCCCCGGCGTCCTCGATGGCATCGCCCATGTCGTCACCGGCATCCTCCAGCGCATCGCCCATGTCATTACCTGCATCGGTCATTTCGTCAGCAGCGTCATCAAGCGCCTCACCTGCGTTTTCGGCCGGTCCGTCCTGTTCGCAGGCTACGACCAGCAGGCCGGTAAGAAACAGCGAAACAATTTTCAGTGTCGTGCGCATTTATTTCTCCTCGTTGAATTGAAGATTTCCCTTTGCCGGGCTGTAAGCCGCGACATCGAACATCCGTAACCACACAGGAGCAAGGATCATGCCAAGGCGGCCAGGACCGCATGGTTGCGGGGTTTGGCGTCAATACCGGTGAGCAGGATGCCCGTAGGCAGCGAAATATTTACAACGGTATGTAAATCCGGCCGCTAATCGGGCGCCGCCGCCGGCTCGTCCAGCGGCAGCCGAACAATAAACGTCGTTCCCTTGCCGGGGCCGTCGCTGATGACATTGATCGAGCCATTGTGTGCTTCGATCAGGTTGCCGACGATTGCCAGCCCGACGCCGAGGCCCGGCTGGCTCGACTCGGCGCGCCAGAACGGCTCGAAAACCCGGCCGATTTCGTCCTCGGACAGACCCTTGCCGGAGTCCGTGACCGTGAAAATGAGGTTCGTTTCGTCGCGATGCAGGTCGACATCGATGGTGCCGCCGCGGGGAGTATACTTGTCGGCATTGGTCACGAGATTGCGAACGATCTGCCGAACGCGCAGCGGGTCGAGCGTCGCCCGATAGTCGGCATCCGAATAATTCACGGTCACCGTATGGCGTGCTTCGATGTCCGGGCGAAGTTCGTCGACCGTGCTCTCTATCAGCTCGCGCGCGTCGACGTGTTCCTTCTCGAGCACGACGCCGGAAGCCGCGAAGCGCGAAACGTCGACCAGGTCGTCGATCAACCGCGACTGCGACTCGATGCTTTGCGCGACGATCGCGATGCCCTTGGTGCGGATTTCCGGCTTGTCGTCGACCTCCATCAGCCGCACCCAGGTCAGGGCCGCATTCAGCGGCGTTCGCAGCTCATGACCGACGAGGCGCACAAACGTGTCACGCATCGCGTTAGCGTTGCGGGCTTCGTCGAGTGCTTCCTGGACCTGGCGTTCCTGTTCCCGGTAATCGGTGAAATCGTCGAGAATGCCGACGAAGTGCGTCACATGGCCGCCGTAATCGACAATGGGCGAGAGACTGAGTCGATTCCAGAACAGAGTCCCGTCGCGGCGCCGGTTGCGTATCTCGAACGTGCCGGCGTGGCCTTGCCTGATGCAACTGCGGATACCCTCCATCGTCTCTTCGTCATTTCTTTCGTTCTGGTTTAGCAGCCGGCAGTTATGGCCGATGACGTCGTCGTAGGAGTAGCCGGTTATCGCGGTGAATGCATCGTTGACATAAACGATAGGTTCGCGGGGATCGCGATGATCGGTGATGATGACACCGTTGGTCGTTGCCGACAGTGCGCGGTCTCGAATATATAACGTCGTTTCCGCGCGGCGCAGAACGACGATCGAAACGAGCGCAACCAGTCCCGCCGCGACAACCGATCCCAGCGACGTCAGCGCGATCGCAAACGGACCTTCGTAGTACGTGCCATAACCGAAAACCACGGCAGCCCCGACCAGGATCGGTGCGCCAACAACCATTGGCAGCAAAGAGCGGGTATGCGTGCCAACGACGCTACGCTCGGCAAACATCGCCGGAAATCCGCGCCGCGGCTGTAGCCAGATCAGCCCGACAGCCAGAACCATGAAGAGCGAGGCCGTCGGCAGCGCCATCGCTGTCAGTTCACGGATACCGAGATACAGCGCCGGCACGCCGTAGGCATAACCCAGCACGCTGACCAGGCCGAGCAGGAAAAGCAGTGCGGCCAGGCCGCGGCTGACGAGCAACGTCCGACTGAGCGGCAGGTGATCGACAACCATCGCCAGTGCGAACAGGAAGAAGCCGGCTGCCGTCGTCGGCGCCATACGGCCTGGCGACGACGTCAGCAGCGAATCGTCCGGCGCATCCGCGATGAGCTGATCGATCCCGAGGTCGATGCCGGAGGTGTACTGCGAAAATGTCAGTACTGACAGCAAAAGCAATGCAATTTCCAGCAGCGTGCGAACAGAGACAGCGAGTGCATTGCGGCGAAATCGAGCGACGAACAGCAATAATCCGCAGAGCAGAAAGCCGAAAGCGGTATTCGCCTTCATCGAAACCTGGCCGGGCAGGACTTGCTGCATTGCGGAGCCGTCCTGGATCCAGGTGACCAGCACGACAGAACCTATCAGTAGCGAGATTAGCGCGGCGACGGCGGATACGTAGTCAGACTTGCTGCGAAGTCGAACTTCGGCATCTGCCGGCATAGTCGTGCACCATTTCGCCTGAAAAACGAAGTTGTAGTTTAGCCCAAAAGCCGTGATATGCGGCCGCAGAGGCTGACGCTGGCCATCGCTTGACAGCAGATCGTGGACCGGTGAGCATGAATACCAGCTTTCTCGAAGATGGCGCGTCGATGCGACCCGTTACGGTATTTCAATGGCAAACCTGCTGATTGTCGATGACGAACCCGCGTTCACGAGCGGTATCGCGGAATACCTGCGGCTGAACGGGCATGACGTTGCCGAGGCCGAATCGCTGGAGCTTGCGCGAACGCACCTCGACGCATCAACGCCCGATGTCCTGCTGCTCGACCTGATGTTGCCGGATGGCAGCGGACTCGAGCTGTTCGACCATTTCAAAGAGCAACGACCGCAGCAGATCATCATCATAACCGGGCATTCGGGTGTGAAATCGCTGATCGGCGGCATGGCGGGTGACGGCGTTTCATACATGACCAAGCCGATCGAGCCACGCGAGCTTCTGAACCTCCTCGACCTGCCCTCCGACGATGCTGACGTCGAAGACGACCCCGGGTCCGCACATTTCGGGCTTCTGGTCGGCGAAAGCGAACCAATGCAGGCCGTTTATCAAATGATCGAACAGGTCGCACCGACGGACAGCACGGTTTTCGTCCAGGGCGAAAGCGGTACCGGCAAGGAGCTTGTCGCGGAAGCCGTGCATCGGCTGAGC
The DNA here is from genome assembly GCA_041609735.1 of Woeseiaceae bacterium. GTDB lineage: Bacteria > Pseudomonadota > Gammaproteobacteria > Steroidobacterales > Woeseiaceae > UBA1847. The sequence goes on from JBFIQH010000012.1 coordinate 8,762, forward strand.
GGCCGCAAAGGCAGGTTTGTACCTGTCAACTGTGGCGGTCTGTCCAAGGAGCTGATTGCATCGCAACTGTTCGGGCACGAGAAGGGTAGTTTTACCGGGGCGGCCAAGCGGCACATCGGGTTTTTCGAGCGCGCGAACGGCGGCACGCTGTTTCTCGATGAAATAACCGAGATGCCGGCCGACATGCAGACACACCTTTTGCGTGTGCTCGAGACCGGCAAGATCCTGCGCGTCGGCGCCGAAGACGAAATTGCCGTTGACACGCGCCTGGTCGCTGCATCGAACCGCGATCCTTCCAAAGCCGTCGCCGACGGCATACTGCGCGAGGACCTGTACTTCAGGCTTGGCGTTTTCCCGATCAGCCTGCCGCCGCTGCGCGAGCGGCCGGGCGATATCGAACTGCTGGCGCAGACTTTTCTCGAGCAGCTCAATGCAAAGTACAAAACAGGGAAGTCATTCTCGGGGGATGCCCTGAGGCAGCTTGCGACCTACAGCTGGCCCGGCAACGTTCGCGAGTTGAAGCATGCCGTCCACCGCGCCTTTATCGTGTCTGCGGACGGCACGGTAGAAGCACCCGAGCAATTGGCGGAGCCGGATTCGAACGACATCGAGGGAGTTCGTGCCGGCCGCTCCATAGCCGATGTCGAGAAGGACCTGATTCTTGCTACGCTGCAGCATTACAAGGGAGACAAGAAGGCTGCGGCCACGAGCCTCGGGATCAGCCTGAAGACACTATACAACCGCCTCAAGGACTATGGGCACGACGAATAGCGAGCAGCCGTTTGTCATCGTTGTCGAAGACGATGTCGCGGCCCGGGAAGCGGTCGCACTCTATCTCGAGCATCGTGGATTCAGGGTAAGGTCTGCCGCGACTGCCGCAGACGCGCTGGAGCTTGCCGCTATCGACGCGCCGGAAATAGCCGTCTGTGACTGGCACCTCGGCGGCGGCGCCAATGGCGTCGACGTTGCGCGCCAGCTGCAACTGGACTATGGCACAGAGATCATTTTCATGACCGCATTTCCCATCGACGAGCTGCAATCAGCCACGGACGATATTGCCGTCCGCGCGTTCCTGCGCAAGCCGCTGTCGTTATCCGACCTTGCCGACGCAGTCGAGCGCATCTGATACGCCGGGCAGCCGCCGTGTCGCGCCGCAACTTCGGTAAATCTTGCCGCGGGTAGAAATTCTTACAAGCAATAACCCCTTTATCGTCGGCGCATATTGGCTCGATCCCTTGTAAATCAACGCCTCCGGCAATCTGGCATGGTCTCTGCATAGTAGTTGATGACATTCAACTAACTGGCGGCAGCTTCGCACAGTGTCGCTGAATACAAGGAGGAAACAATATGCTTTCGTGGGCACTGGGATTCTTCATACTCGCGGTCATTGCCGGATTTCTTGGCTTCGGCGGAATTGCAGGCACGGCCGCGGGAATCGCGCAGGTTCTGTTCTACATTTTCCTGATTTTGCTGATCGTCAGCGCCATCGTTGGCGCGCTTCGCGGGCGACCACCTGTATAGGCGCTACCGTCGCTCTCGACTGAAGATCAACGGAATTGGAGAAGAATTATGAAAACTGCATTTTTGGCATTGCTCCTTGGTTTTTCCGCGCTACTCGTTGCTGGCTGCAACACGACGCGTGGCCTCGGCCAGGACGTCGAAGCAACCGGCGAAGCGATCGAGGAGGCCGCTGAAAAAACCAAAGAAAAGCTGAGCAAACAATGACGTGGAAGTCACGGGCGCCCTGTCAGCAAACGTTCGACAGGGCGTCCTAACTTCGACTTGCGAAACAAACAGGACTTGATTTATGGACATGGACACGATTGAAATTTTAAAGCAGCAGCTGCTTGACCTCGCGAAGGCGACGGTAGAGCACACGCCGAACATCATTGCGGCTGTGGTGCTGCTGACCGTTACCTGGCTGGCCGCGAAACTCGCGCGTCGGGTAGCGACGAAACTGATGCCGGGCAAGGGCGAGCAACGGTCCCTGACCATCGCAATTCGCAAGATCCTGACGATCGTTGTCTGGGTCGGCGGTATCGCACTAACCGCGGTCGTGCTGTTCCCGAGCGTCAAACCGAGCAGCCTGATTGCCGGCCTTGGTCTTGGCTCCGTCGCGATCGGTTTTGCATTTAAGGACATCTTCGAAAATTTTTTCGCCGGCATGCTGATCCTGTTCCGGCAGCCGTTCCAGATTGGCGATCACATCGAGGTCGAGGACATCAACGGCAAGATTGAGACAATTACGATTCGCGACACCGTTGTGCGCCAGACAGACGGCCAGCCGGTCATCATTCCGAACTCGTTACTGTTCAAGAACCCGGTAACGGTTCGTACCGAGAAAGATCGTCGACGCACACGGGTCATCTGCGGCGTCGGCTATGGTGAGGATGTCGACAAGGCGCGCGAGGTCATCACAAAGGCAGTCAAGAGTGCCGAGTCGGTACTCGAGGATCAGCCGATCCAGGTCTTCGCGCACGAGTTCGGCGCCAGCAGCGTGGACTTCGATATTCGCTGGTGGACAGGTTCCGAGCCGGGCGCAATTCGCCGCTCAAGGGACGAAGTCATCTCGAAGATCAAGAAAGCGCTGGACGACGCCGGTATCGAGATCCCGTTCCCGTACCGAACGCTGACGTTCAGCGAGCCACTGCCGCTCGAGCAGCATCAGGCCACTGAAAAGGCCGCATAAGTCAACGCAATGTCGTCACGCGCATCGCTGCGCGTGACGGCATGTGCGTTATCCGGTGGCGTTAGCGAATTCCCCGAGCAGCACCGGGGGGCCGATTCTCTTCAACACCGTTTCCAGCAGCTCGGGCTTGCCGATCGCGAAGCCCTGAACGAAATCAATACCGTGCTGCCGTAGCCGCTCTGCCAGGAGGTCGTTCTCCACGTGTTCGGCAACCGTCGCCGCGTGCATGACCCCGGCAATCTGCACGGTCGATGCGATGATTGCTTCCGATAGCGGATTCTCGAGCATATCCCTGACGAATACTCCGTCAATCTTCAGGTACTGAACCGGCAAATCCTTCAGGTAGGCGAAGGAACAGTAGCCCGTACCGAAATCATCGAGCGCCAGGCGGCAGCCCAGTTTCCGCAGCCGGCGTATACAACGCTGCGCACGCTCCAGGTTCCGGACGATGGCGGTCTCCGTAATTTCGAAGCACAGAGAGTCCGGCGATACACCGGACTCGACAATCTGATTTTCCAGAAATGCCGGAAACTCGTCGTCGGTTAGTGACTGTCCAGAAATATTGACGCTAAAGCTGCCGAGGCTGATCTCGAGCAAGTTGTCGGCGTTCGCCAGCATGTCCAGCGTGTTGCGAACGACCCAACGGTCAAGGGCGGCCATCATCTGGTAGCGTTCGGCCGCCGACATGAATACGCCCGGCGGCAATGCATCGCCATCCTCGGACAGCATCCGTACGAGGATTTCGTAGCGATGCATATTGTCCTTCTCGACAAGGGGCCTGATTGGCTGCGCGTACAAGACGAAGCGATTGTTCATCAGTGCTGACTGCAACGAACCGACCTGATCGAGGTCACTGCGGCGCTGTGCGATGCTGGCGTCCAGATCACGAAACACGACAATTCGGCCGCCGCCCCGGCTCTTCGCCGAGCGGGCAGCGACCTCGGCGGTATTCAATGCTGCGGCCGCATCGTTAACGACGTCCGGAATCATCGCGATGCCGGCGCTTGCAGAGATGCTGATGATTCGGCCGTCATACTCGACGTCCTGTCGTGAGATCGCGTCGAGAATCAAATCGGCTTTCTCTTTCGCCTTGGCTTCATCACAATCGCGCAGGAACAGGCCGAACGCATCGCCAAACAAGTGCGCAATTGCGTCGTTTTTCCCGGCAATATCGTCGAGTTGCTCGCTGACAAAACGTATAACCTGGTCTCCGGCAATATGACCAAAATTGTCATTGACGACGTGCAGCTTGTCGATGTCAACATAGACAACGGCATGCGGTTGACTTGAGTGGCGCTTGATCACACTGGTGACGTGCTGCAGGAAGCCGTGACGTGAATGATGTTCGTTGCGCAGCTGATCGGCAGTACGCAGCAGCGTATTTATCTTTGCGCAAATTGCGCGGCTGAGCCGTACCTGCTCTTTCGAATACTCGCGCGAACCGATCAATACGAACACGCCGATAACATCGCCCATCGAGTTGATGATCGGCGAGCACAGGATCTTGGGATTGTCAGACCGGAATCCGGCTGCAATGCGAGTGCGAATATTGACACCGGACAGCAGGACCTGGCGATGGATCTGGGCCTGGGCGACGAGGGCGCCCAACGTTGTCATTACCGCTTTCGAAATGCTTGCGTTCTTTTGTACCGTTTCCGGCCAGACTTCCTGTACTCCGAGGCCCGGCAAAAGAACGGCGGCGAGTTCCGCCTTAAAATGATCGGCGCTACGCGCCAGGATGTGCTGCAAAATTTCGTGCGGTCCATTGTCGTCATCGAGAGTGTCGAGTTCCATCAGCAACTGCACGCCCTTTTGACCCTCTGCCGTCATGCGCCGCACGGCCGAGAGCTCCGCATTGATGCTGATTTGCCGTTCGATGCAGTCGAGCACCGGCTCTATTTCATTCCGGGCGAATTCGAGGCTCAATGGATTTGACGAATCGATCTGAACGCTGATCGTCCCGCATTTCTCCCGCTCATCTCCACAATGCAGGTAGAAGACGTAAACGTGATTTTTGTTGCTGAGACGCTCGACGAAGCCGCTGCCCGGCACCTCCTCACGCAGGAACGGGTTAACCGACCAGAAGTTCTTGCTGCGGGACTCAGGGCCGGCCCACACCAATTTTCCGTTCAGGTCATGGATACCGACGGAAATGACGTTACCCAGGGTCTCCGAGATCTGTTCGGCAAACAGACGCATCGAACCGGAGTCCAGGTAGGCCCCGATACTATTTTCCATGCACGATCCTGATCAACGCCATCATCACTTTTCACCTATCGGCGGGCGTCGCAGGATCTTGAATCTATTGGGTTTCGGCTCTTATTGGACCACGGTCAGGAAGAATAGCTGAAAACTGGGATTGCCGGCTCCGGAGTTACCGGAAAACGCTCCCTTCGGGTTTACCAGGATGTGGGTAACGTTGGTATCGACTCCGTTTGCGTCGGCTACCGGCGTGTACGTGAATGTCGCTCCGCCATCATTGGAAAAAGCAATGTCGTCACCGCCGTCAGACAGGCTTGCAAAGGTATAGGTGAGGGCGCTTGATGGAGTGCCGTCGACGAAGGAGACAGGTCCCGGTGTTGCTGCGTCGAAGTCCGCGACCCGCAGTGCCATGTTTGCCGGAATCGCGTCGCTCACCTCGAGCGTATCTGCATCCGTCGCGCCAGTGCCGGAATTCGTCGCCAAAATCATATACCGCATGATGCTTCCCGGTATTGCCCGGGGCTCAGTGCCGCCGTTGACCGGGTCGTTGAGCACGGAAACGCTCTTTACGACGACGATGCTCGGTGTGCCCGTCGGATTGATATCGACGCTGGCGATGTCATTGCCGGCGTTCGGGTCGATCTGGCTCAGAAACTCGACGGATGCGGTGTTGGTAATCGTCGACCCGCCGGTTCCGGCGTCGACGTCTGCCGTCAGCTGCAAGATTGCGCTGCTGCCGGCGGCAAGGCTGCCGACATGCCACTGTCCGGACGGGGGATCGTAGGTGCCCTGTCCCGGCAGCGCCGAGACGAAGGTCACCCCGGCCGGCAGCTGGTCACGCACCTGCACGACCGTTGCCGGTCCGGGGCCCAGGTTCGTGACTGTAACGGTATAGGTAATCGACCCGCCTTCCGGAGGCGTTGCGTCGTTGACTGTCTTTCCAAGGCTGAGGTCCGCGGTGACCGACGGTGATACCGCATAGCAGTCCACCGCCTCGTAGTCGCTGCCGTTGTCGATGATTCGGCCGTTGGAGCCGACGCCGGTCGACTTGTTGATCTCGTACAGAATGCCCTGGGTACCGCTCGTGCCCCACAGTTGTCCCGAAGGGTCTGTGCCGAGCCCTTCGATGTCCGGTACCGTGATCAGTGCAATATTGGTCGTCGCGCCGGTCAACTTGTTGATCCGTACCAGGCGGTCGCTGCTGCCACCGCTGTTCATCGACGCATACATGACCCCGGTCGTCGGATCGACGGCAATGTCGTCGACCAAAGTATTTCCGGCAACCGGCTGTATTTCGACATAGTCGAGTCCCGCGCCGAAAGCGTCGGGTACATGGGCGCCGCTGGTCATGTCGATCTGGAACAGCAGGTCATTTCCGCTGCGTCGATGTGACCCGTAAAGAACACCCGTTGTTGCGTCGTAAGTCAGGCCATCGACGTCCGAAAACGTCACGTTGCCGACCGAGCCTCCGCCGGTACCGAAGGATTGCGGTCGAGCCTGGAACAGGCCGGTTGCGGTACTGAGTGTACCGAGCTGCCCGGCATCCGCGGCGTAAACGACGCCGGTTGCCGAGTTGAATGCGATTGCCTCGATCGTGTTGGTGCCGGTACCCGTGCCGAAGTTGGTTTCGTTCGTTGCGGGGTCGAAGTCGGCGGTGTCGATACGCGTGAACAGGTCGTTGCCGCCATTGCCGCCGCCCGAGTCGGCAACCAGGTAACACAGCTGATTGGTATTCAGGTTTTGTACCGTGGTCGACTCGTTCGACGTGTTGTTTCCGGCAATCGGGTCAGATTCATTGCCACTGACCGTCGCGCTGTTGGTGATCGTGCCGGTGCTTACTGGAGATGTGACGGTGATGTTGATCGTTGCGTTGGCACTGGCCGTCAACGCACCGAGGACACAGGTCACGATGCCGCCGGATTCCGAGCAGCTGCCCTGCGACGATGATGCAGCCTGAAACGTGACGCCGGCCGGAATGGTGTCGACGACCGTAACACCAGTTGCCGGATCGGGCCCGTTGTTCGATACCAGCAGCTGGTAGTTCAGCGGGCTTGCGACATTGACCGGATCGGGAGCGTCTGTCTGCGTTACCGCAAGATCCGTTCCACTCAGCACGATCGTGTAGGCAATCTCGACGAACTCGACTTCAAAGCGCTCGTTGCCGCTGCGATAGCCATTGTCCACGCGAAAGCGAACCTGCGTGTTTGCCGTTGCAAACGCTGCAATGTCGTAGGCGCGGGAACCCGACGCGGGACCGTCGATGCCGGTGAAAACTTCCAGAATCGTCCAGCTGCCTCCGCCATCGGAGGATACTTCTACCGTAACCGAGTCCGGCGGATCGACCGAATTCGTTGCGGCCCAGTCGAAGCTGAAGACCGCGGTTGCCGCGCCCGCAAGGTCAGCCTGACGGGCAATGCTGGGGTCGGACCCGCCATCGGTTCGGTCCTGGATGCGAAGGTAACCGCCGTTGTCGATTCGGATACTGCCGTCGGTCGGCCCGATTTCGTCGTCGTCAACTTCAATCCAGTCATCACTCCAGTTCGCGGTACCGTCATTGTTGTTCCATGCGTTGTTGCCGAAGTCGTCGCGAACAGTTTCCTGAGCAATGGCGGCCGACGAAAAAAGAACGACAAGAATGAGCAGGGCGGCGCACAGGCGCGACCCCAAGCTCGAGGGCCACGACGGGCCCGATGTCTTGTCGACGGATGGCATCATTGCCGGATTGCCTCGGTATTGCGATGTCATTTCGCACGTCGCCAGACGCACGAGCGCGCCCGCCACGCTAGGACACCCGCGGTGACTGTCTCAAGAGAATCAACCGGTAGTGCAGACCACTTCTCCGTTGATCAGGTTACAAACGTGAACCGTGTCACGTTTTTGAACCAATACGCAGCAACTGCGAACCGAAATAATCGAGTCGTTACACGACCGGCGCACTCGGCATGAGAGATACTCCGGAATGCCCTCGAAAGATGCCGCTGGAAGGAGGCCGGCTATCCGATTCAATAGTGTCGCCATTGTTGCGAGCACGCTCGTGCTGGTCGTGTCGTTCTGGCACCGTAATTCGTTGCCGGGCAATATCGATGTCGTAGAAGAGGTGCGCGAGGAGCCGCTGCAGAGGCCAACGACAGCGCCGGCGTTTGACGTTGATTACAAGGATGTGCGCTACAACGTCGCGCCAGAATATACGTATGAACTGAATGGTGTCGTCGTTTCGTATCGCCATCACGAGGGTACGAGCCGAATGCACTCGCGCGCGAGGGACCATCTGAACATGCTCGACGTCTGCGTTGTCTGGGGTGACAACGCCGGAAACCCTGCGCTGCAGGAATTCGACTTCTGGAACGGCATTTTTACCTGCAATTTCAAGACTCGGGACCACGACGCATGGATGTCATTCAGACCTCGGCAGCTGTCGAACAACCACCTGGTCTCGGACGATGAGTTGATTCGAAAAAAAGTGAAGGATGTGGCCATTGGCGACCAGATACGTGTACGCGGCTACCTGGCGAGCTACGGTAATGCCGAAGGTGGCCGGCGTGGAACGAGCACCACACGCACGGACACCGGCGACGGCGCGTGCGAGACCATCTATGTACGCGAGTTCGAGATCCTCGAACCGGCAGTAAATCCGTGGCGGTTCAGCCTGTACGGCTCACTGGCATTTCTACTCGGCGCGCTGGCACTTCACTTTCGCAAACCCTACCGTCCTTATTGATGCTGCGCGGCCGTTATCGCGCGGATTCTGGACTCGACCTTGTTCTGAAAGGCCTGGGGGTAGTATTTACCCTGCCGCGACCACCAGCTGCGAACCGCCTCGAAGCCGAGGAATCGCTCCATGTATTGCTCGTAGCGAACCTGTAAATCGCGGTCCATGTTGTGGAAACGCTCGGCATCGCTGAATGTCGTGAAAATCTGGTATAGCAACATGCCAAAACGCTCGCGATCATGGTCGGTAGCGCGATCCGGGTGGTTCGTCATGATGTCCCAGATGCGGTACAGGTCCGGGTCGGAGGCGATATTGCCGAGAATCGACGCCAAGTCGTTGCTGAGAGAGCGATGCGCGTCGAACTTCGAGATTTGGCTACTGTGACGTATCTGAACCGCAAGATAAAGCAGCGAAATGACGACGGCGATACCGCCCAACAGCTCGCCGATGTTGCCGAGATCACTTAACGTCACTGGCGCGCTCGAACAGCAAGGGTTGCTCGCTAATTTCGTCCCCGCTGCGCAAAACGATGTATGCATCGATGCGGGCGTCGCTGCGGCGGTAAAAACTCAGGCCGCCGAAATGCAGTTCGTCCGGCGATTTTTTCACCAGTTTGAAGGTTACGTAATCAGCCTTGTCTTCCCAGGCGGTAAAGTCGGCGTTGAAGTGTTTAACCTTGAGGAAAAGCGTGCCTTCCTCCTCCGCCAGCAGCATTAGCTCGTAGAAGGAAACGCCGTCGTCACCGATGAGCTTGAACATGCCGACCATCGTCCCGGCCGACGGTGGGTTCCAGGTTTCCTCGAAGCGCTGGCCAAATGCGGTTCCCGTCCACGACCCGACGAGCATGGCCGCGTCCTCGATGTTCGCCGCCGGCCGTGCTTCGCCTTCACTGAGTTGCCAGGTGTGTTCGGTTCGCGGCTCCGCCGCGCCCGCCAGCCCGGCTACGAGCGTCGCAGACAGCACTAAACTGAATATCCGCATTGGAGTGATCCCGGTCTCAACCGACGGATGAAGTATACCCGCTCGCCGTTGATGGCCGAATTCGGCGGTCGATCTCGGGCAAAGCATGACCTGTGTCTCAAACCGGAAAAATATATATGACTCCACGTTATAAGCGGGTTGATAATCGCCGGCATCAAGGGTGCGACAGGCTAGACGGGGATGGCGTCGGGTACCGCAATCCAACCATTGTCATTCGGCCATCTGGCCGGAAATACGATTCTCATGGTCTCGCAGAGCGGGGCAATCACTGGCGTTATTGAAGCGTCCAGCGAAATTCGCCGGCAAATCGAATCCGCCGACAAGCCGGCGCACCTCAAAGACTTCTGGCCTGACAGCGCGGTCCGGGACATTCTCAAATCGGTCAAGCGTGCCCTGCGTACGCGAGAGTCCCAGACCCTGCACTCCGATGCTGAATCGTTGCAGGACGTCCTGTGCGTTGCGCAGGGGCGAGACCGCGTCATGCTGATCGTGCGCGACCTCACCGAACAGCAGGCCGCTTTGGCACGGGTCAAGCAACTTGCCTACATCGACGAAGCGACCGGACTGCCGAATCGCGAAAACCTGCTGGCGGAGCTGCAGAAAATTACCGATATGCAGCGCCTCAAGGAGGGCCGCGCGGCCCTGTTGTGCATTCACGTGGGACAGTTTGACGATCACGGCTGGGCACTGAACTCGGCCCAGCAGGATGAAGTGCTCAAGATTCTCGCGGACCGCATGGTGACGCATTTGCGCGGCACCAACGACGAGCGAGAAACTGACTACGAGCGCCTTTCGATTGCGGGACGCATAGACTATCGCCAGTTCGGTGTCGTGCTGCCAGCGATCCAGGCGGGTGAAGACGCTGAGGCCGTCGGGCAGCGGCTGATTGCCGACCTGGGGCAACCGGTAACCACCGGGGGGCGAACGGTGTCGGTCCGGCCCAGTGTCGGCGTGGCACTCTTGCCGCAGGACGGAACGGACCCGGCAACGCTTTACAGGAATGCATCGGCAGCTCTGAACGATGCTCGAAACGACCCGGGCGCCACTCTGAAATTTCATTCGGGCACGGTGCGGTTGCGTACATTGCAACGCCAGGATCTCGAGATCGAACTGCGCGCTGCACTCGATAAAGAAGAGTACGCACTCAATTTTCTGCCAATCATCGCCACTGCGAACGGCCAGCCGGTAACGATGGAGGCACTGCTCCGATGGCCGGATACGCTTCTCGGAACGCAGCCGACACGAAAAATCGTGCGAATTGCCGAGCGCACAGGGTTGATACTGCCGATCGGCGAATGGGTCATCCGTCGTGCCTGTCAGCAACTGAAGCGTTGGCATGCGGCTGGTTTCGCCACGATGCGGGTTGCAATCAACCTGTCGTCGCAGGAACTCGTCAGTGACGACATTGTTGGTCGAATTGCTCGAATCCTCGACGAGGAGCAGGTGGATCCGCGGAGCATCGATATCGAGTTGAAGGAGCACATGCTGTTTCGCGAGGTGTTGAAAGACTACACAACTTGCCGAGAGCTTTGTGCGATGGGCATGCGCATCGTTATCGATGACTACGGCATCGGCGCATGTTCACTGGCGCACCTGTCACAAAGCCCGGCCAGCGCGATCAAGATCGACAACTCTTTCGTAGCCAACCTTGAAACAAACGAGCGTGACCAGGCGGCCTGTACCGCTGCGACGGCAATGGCCCGCGAACTGGGGATTCAGGTCATCGCCGAAGGGGTCGAGACCCAGGGCCAGGTGGACATCCTGCGAGAAGCAGGCTGCGAGTTCTTGCAGGGATTCTATTTCAGTCAACCGGTTGACGAGTCGGACGCGCTGAAGTACCTGGCAGATGCGCTCGAGCCCGCGACGAGCATGGCCGGAGGCAGCCGGTGACCGATGCGGCCTCGAAAACGGACGGCGCGGCGGAGTCGATCGAATTTACGAAATCGCTCCGCAAGCTCTCGATAAAAGTCGGTACGGTTGACGACGCGTTTGACGAAACACCGGGCACCGCCGTGGTTTTGTGCCGCGACAGCGGCTCCAGGAAATGGGGGCCGAAATGGTTGAGCCAGGCCGCACTGCAGGCCAACGTACCGTCCGATCCGTCGAACGCCCTGGAGCTGGTGCGAACCACACGGCCAGATGTCGTTTTCGTCGAGGCTGTGCTTGTCGGCAGCGGCGGCGAGCCGATCTACAAAATGTTGCTGGACGCTGCCGACGTCACCTCGAAAATCATCGTGCTCTGCAACGGATCGCGCGAAATTTCTGCGGCGCTCGAAGCCGGAGCTTTCGATGTCGCCTGCAAACCCTACGAGTGGCAGGCAATCAGCCACCGGGCCCGCCTGGCGATGCGATTGAAAAGCAGCCAGGAATCATTGGCCGAAAGCACCGTGGCGCTGTCCGAGGCGCTGGAGATTGCCAACACCGCGCGTGCGACGTTGCGTAGTCAGCAATCCTTTGAGCCCGTCACCGGGCTGCCTAACAAGAGCAAGTTTGTCGACCTGCTGCGTCGCGGCATGCGGGCCATGGATAAGGATTCGGGCAAGCTAGCGGTAATTGTCGTCGGATTTACGCGATTCCGCCTCGTAATCGAAGCGATGGGCCAGGAGCAGGCTGATCAGATCCTGACGGAGATCGGGCAGACGCTGAGCGAATGCCTGCGAAACACCCCGCACAGCAACTCATATGGCTCGCAAGTTCTGCGCACGGCGGTCGTCGCAACGCTTGACCAGTTCAGGTTCGGCCTGATGTTGACGAACTCCGGCGGCGAAGAGGAACTGGCGCAACTGCAGCAGCAACTGCTGGACGCATTGTCCCGTCCCATCCAGATTGCGGGTCAAACGGTACATCTTTCCGCCTGTCTCGGGCTGGCGCTATACCCCGAGGATGCGGGTGAAGTCGACAGCCTGCTGCAGCGCGCAGACAATGCGATGCGCGATGCGCAAAGCCGCGGCGGCGGCTTCAAATATTACTGCGCCGAGACCGATGCGGCTGCAGCGAGAAAGCTGCGCATAGAGCACCTGCTGCACGAGGCGCTCGATCGTGACGAGCTGTCCGCCGCGTACCAGCCGATCGTCGACGTTGCGACCGGCAAGATCATTGCTGCCGAGGCGCTGCTCCGATGGCGGCAGCCGGACGGCAGCGTCATCGCTCCTGATGAGTTTGTCGAAGTTGCCGAAGAGTCCGGACTCATGATCCGGACCGGTGAGTTCATACTCGATGAGGCCTGCGAGCGGTTTTGTGCCTGGCAGGAGCAGGGCGTCAGGTTACCGATGATCTGTGTCAACGTTTCCAAGGTGCAATTGCTGAGCGGAGCGTTCCCACGAACGGTTCAGCGCATACTGGAAGCTCACAAAATGCGGCCCGATCAACTCGAACTCGAGATCAGCGAGCGAGGGGTGTTGTCAGGCGACTATGACGTCATCAAGCAGTTGCACGAGTTGAAATCTATTGGCGTGCGACTGTCCATTGACGATTTCGGTACCGGTGAGTCAGCGATCGCCTATTTAAAAGAACTGCCGGTAGACGCGCTGAAGATCGATCGCTCCTATATCGCAGGAATAATCGATGACCGCAAGGATGCTGCGATTGCGTCCGCTATGATCGCGCTGGCGCAGCGGCTCGAGCTCACCGTCATTGCCGAAGGTGTCGAAAACGAGGCGCAGCTCGCGCGGCTGCGGAAGTTGCGATGCGATGCTTACCAGGGCTTCCTGTTCTCGCAAGCGGTGGACGCCGATGCGTTTGTTGTAAGGGCAAGACAACAATAACCACTGGTCGTTCGACCATTTAACCCCAACGTTATTTGAACTGCGTCACACTTCTGTGGCAGCGGCGCCGGACCGCCGTCTGCGCCTGAAAAGCCGCAAAGGCGCCTAATAGCCATCCGGAATACAAACAGCGCAAAGCGCGAAGCAAGTCACCATCAAACGGGGTTGCCAACCAATGAGTTACGGGTTTCGTCCAATTAAAAGTTTCCTGGCGACATCGGCAATAGCCTTTCTGCTGTTGCCGTTCTGGGGTGCTCAGGCGTCAGCGGCTGGCTTCGAAAGCCATCCGATGCGATTCGATCACCTGACGCTCGATGATGGTCTCTCGCAGAGCAACGTGCTCACCGTGCTGCAGGATTCGGACGGATTCATGTGGTTTGGGACGGAGGACGGGCTGAATCGATATAACGGTTACGAGTTCGAGTACTTTCGTCGCGAGCGCGGCAATCCGAATGCGCTCGCCAGCGACTTTATCTTCGACATCCAGGAAGACCGGCACGGCAATCTGTGGGTCGCGACCAATGGCGGCGGTCTGTCAATGCTCGATCGCAAATCGGGCGCCGTAAAAACCTACCGGCATGACGGCGACGATTTGAATTCAATATCCGGCAACATGTTGCGCCGGTTGCACATCGACGAGCAGGGCATCATCTGGATTGCAACGCGGGGTGCCGGACTGAACCGGTTCGACCCTGCCAAGGAAGTCTTCACACACTTTGCGATCGGCCGCAACAATGACGGTAGCTTCGGCACGATTTTCGCGCTGCACCCGGCAGGCGACAGCGCTTTATGGATCGGCGGCGATCACGGCCTGAGCCGACTCGATACGGCAAAGAACACCTTCGAGACGTTCCCGGCCGATACCGCGAGCGCGACATCGCTCGGTAATTTCAGCGTCCGTGCGATCGAGGTGGACAGCAGTGGCCGGGTCTGGCTGGGCAGCTTCGGCGGTGGTCTGAGCCGCCTCGACCCCGAGTCCGGCCGGTTCGAACACTTTCGGCACGCGGCTGATGACCCGGCGACGATCACCAGCGACCGCGTCTCGACCATTTTCGAAGACAGCGACGGTCGGCTCTGGGTCGGCACGACCGACGGGCTGAGCCTCATTAACAAGACGACGGGCGCCGCCGTTCGTTACACAACGGATCGAACCGATGCCACGTCCCTCGGCGACAACGATATCACCTCGATTTACCAGGATCGCGGCGGATTACTGTGGATCGGCACGAAATGGCGGGGCCTCAATAAGTGGAACCCGCGTTCGTGGCTTTACGGGCTCGAACCTGCGAAGACGCTGACCGCTGACAGCAAGAGTCAGCCCAACGTCATGGCATTCACTGAAGACGGCGCCGGCACGCTATGGGTAGGTACGATCGGCGAGGGTCTGAGTGCGATCAATCGCGAAACCGGCAAAGTTACGCACTACCGGAAAGATGCAGACGGCGCACTGCGGATCGACGACAACAATGTCATGAGCCTGATGACCGACAGCAGCGGCCGGGTATGGGCCGGCACGATGTCGCAAGGCATTACCCGGCTCGATCCGATCAGCGGCGAACGGACGACATTCCGGCACGATCCGGCCGATCCGCAAAGCCTCAGCGCGAACGGCATCATGACGATGGTCGAGGACAGCAAGGGACGCATCTGGGTCGGAACGTTCGGCGGCGGCATCAGCAGGCTCAATCCCGATACCGGCAAATTCACGCGCTTCAGCGCAGATCCCGCATCGCCGGCCTCCCTGCACAGCGATCGTGTGACGACGATGGCGGAAGATCCTGCAGGCAACATGTGGATCGGCACCGATGGCGGCGGTCTCAGCCTTTACGTTGCCGAGACCGGACGCTTTCACACCTACCGGCACGATCCGGAGGATGTCAGAACGCTCGCGGCCGACACCGTGTACTCGATCAACATCGACGCAAGCGGAACAGTGTGGATTGGTACCCAGGGCGGCGGGCTGGATCGCGTTGTCGGCGATGCCGGTGAACCCGAAAAGATCTATTTCAACAATACGTCGCAGCAGGACGGACTGGCCAACGACGTTATATACGGCGTGCAGTTCGACGATGCCGGTCGGATCTGGATGAGCACGAACTACGGTATCAGCCGTTTCGATCCCGAATCCGGCAAGATCAAGAATCTGCATCGAAAAGACGGCCTGCAATCCGAAGAATTCAATTTCGGCGCACATTATCGTACCGCGTCGGGCGAGCTGTTTTTCGGCGGCCACAACGGCTATAACGCTTTCAATCCGGATGACGTCAAGCCGAACAAGGTTGTTCCGCTTATTGCGCTGACCGGCTTCTTCATGTCCGGCGATCGGGCCCGCTCCGATCTGCCCATGGACGAGACGGAAACTGTCGAGATCAGCTGGAAAGACGACGTCGTCGCGTTCGAATTCGCCGTGATGGACTACGCGGCACCCGAATACAACCAGTACATGTACAAGCTCGAGGGTTTCGACAAGGACTGGATCGAGCTCGGCAACCGTCGCCGCGCAACGTATACGGACCTCGATGACGGCCGTTACCTGCTGCGTGTGAAAGCGGCCAACAGCGAGGGAGTCTGGAACGAGGCCGGCTTCACGCTGCCGATTTCGGTCAGGCCGGCACCATGGGATACCTGGTGGGCGTATCTTGGTTACCTCGCGCTCGCCATCAATCTCGGTGCGATGCTGTGGTTCGGTCACCAGCGCAAGATTCGCCGCGAGGAAGAATACAGCCAGCGGCTGGAGCACGAGGTCAACTCTCGTACGGCGAAGCTGCTCGACAAGAACCAGCAGCTGCGTGAGCTCAATCACGCATTGCAGGAAAGCAGCCTCAGCGATCCGCTGACCGGATTGCGCAATCGCCGGTTCGTTTTCGAAGAAGTGTCCCGCGACCTCGACGTCATCCGCCGCAGGCTGGCTGACGAGCGCGAGGGTACGGACAAGGCCGCCGTTTCCGAACTCGTCTTCATGATGATCGACCTCGACAACTTCAAGCCAATAAACGACACCTACGGTCATGCGGCGGGTGACCAGATGCTGGTAGAACTGCGTGACGTGCTGCTCGGCATCTGTCGACATTCCGACTTCGTCATCCGCTGGGGCGGCGACGAGTTTGTCGTCATCGCGAAACAGACGAAGCCGCATGAAGCGGAAGCGCTGGCCGAACGCATTCGCACGAGTGTCGCGAATCACAACTTCGCACTCAGCGATGGCCAGATCGTGCGCACGACGTGCTCGATCGGATTTGCCGCATACCCGCTGTTCAAGGCGCAGACCGATGAGTCGAGCCTCGACCAGATCATCAGTCTTGCCGATAGCCTGATGTACGAGGCGAAGAAGCAGCGCAATGCCTGGGTCGGCATGCTCGGCCCGAGCGAAGCGACGACCAGCTTCGATATCGAGCACGACAATATTGAATCGACCTCTTTACTGTTCCGCGCCAAGCGTGCGGGAAATCTAAACCGGTTCTCGTCACTCGATGGCGAGCCACACGCACTGAAGCGTGTTTCAGGCGCGAGCTGAGGCGAGGACTGCTGAAATGACATCAATCAAACAGACACAACGGCGCGTTGGCAACAAGGCGAAAACAATGAAAAGAATCAAGCTTACAGCGGCAGCAATTACCGTCGCTTTGATCGGGACAACGCTCGGTCACGCGCCTGAATTGCGGTCACCGCAGATCGACGATGGTGCAGCGGGAGTTACGGTCGACACCGCACCGCTAGCGAACGTGAATACGTTGCAAGACAATGAGGTGCTGGCGGAGTCGTCGATACATGTAACGGCCTCTGCGTACGATGTGGAGCCGGCGTTACAATATTCGACGAATCGTTTTGACAATGCGGCATCGGCAGCAGACAGCTTGGTCGGTCCGGTGCTGGGCGCCAATGCAGCTGGTTCCTCCGAAGAATCGCCGGCCGCGCGTGCGCCGCGCAGCAAGATGAGCGGTCCCGTTGCGGCGCTTGCGGCGGCGGGTGGGCCCGGCATGGTCGAAATCGTTGCGCGCTACAGCGATCGACCGGAGCTTTTCGACGATGAATACGTCGCCAGCCTGGGCGGCAAGGTCACGCGTGCTTATGCGACGCTGGACATGCGCGCGATCAGCATTCCGGCTTCTTCACTGGAAGCGCTGGCGATCGACGACAATGTCGACTGGCTGTCGCTGGACGACGAAATGTCGGCGACGTCCAGTGCCCATCTCGCGATGAACCTGCCGACGTCCGTGTCGCCGCATGCCGGCTACAGCGGCAGTAGCGTGGGCATCGCGGTCCTCGATACCGGCGTAGCCACACACGCCGACCTCGGAAAAAACGTCATTCAGTACTCGTTCCTCAACGGTGCCTATCCGATTCCTGAAATTGTCAATGGAGAAGTTGTGGCGCTAAACAACAGCGTCCGCGAGGACCTGTTCGGCCACGGCACACATGTCGCAGGCATTCTGACGGGCAGCGGGGCATCGTCTGGTGGCACACACGACGGTGTTGCCAAGCAGGCGTCGATCCTGTCGCTGCAGGTGCTGGACGGCAATGGATCCGGCTCGATGTCGGACGTGATGGCGGCGCTCGACTGGCTGCTGGTGTACGGCAGCTATTTCGAGATCAGGGTTGTCAACCTGTCACTCGGCAAGGGCATCTCCGAGTCGAATACGACGGACCCGCTGGTTATTGCCGTCGAGAAGCTCTGGGACGCCGGCATTGTCGTTGTCGTCGCGGCCGGTAACGACGGATTTGCAGGGCCGATGACGGTCACGAGCCCGGGCAACTCGCGCAAAGTCATAACCGTCGGTTCGCTGACGGATCAAGGTACCGGCAAGGATTACAGTGACGATATCGTCTCATCGTTCTCGTCGACGGGTCCTACGGTCGGTGATCTGGTCATGAAGCCCGACCTGGTCGCGCCGGGTAACCGTATCGTCGCGACGATTCCCGATGAATCATTGCTTGGGACCTTCCTGCAGAGGCGGCTGGTCGGTTGTCTGACGGCACTCGGTCGGATCACCTGCAAGAATGCCTACCTCGAAATGTCGGGCACCAGCATGGCGACGCCAATGGTGGCGGCGGCCGTCGCGCTGATGCTGGAAAAAGAGCCGACGCTGGCGCCGGCAACCGTCAAGGCACGCCTGATGCGCTCCGCGCGCAAGCTCCCTGCTGCACCGACCGCCATCGGCGCCGGCCTGCTGGATGTTGACGCGGCGCTTGGGGAGACCGGCGTCATCGCGGGCGAAGCTCTGTCGCCGCTGGTGACCTACGACACAACCCTGCAGGCGACCCTGCTCGAGGAAACCGGGACGCTTTGGGGTGGCGAGACCTGGAGCGCCAGCTATATCTATCATGGCGGCGTTTCATGGCAAGCCGGCATCGCTACCACGGACGGCGGCATTACGGCTACCGGCTATGGTTGGACCGACGTCAGTATTGAGGCAAGCGGCTATGGCTGGACCAACAGCGGTGTCCAGGCCAAAGGTTACGGCTGGACGAACGGTGGCGTACACGCCAAGGGATACGGCTGGACAAATTCCAGTGTAGAGGCCAAGTCCCTGCTCGAAACCGGTATCGACGGCAGTGGCGTAATCAACGACGATCCGGTGCCCGATGCAGGCCCTGACCAATGATTCGTCACGGATGACGGGTCGAGGCCGTGCCAGCGCCAGCTGCACGGCCTTTTTTTTGGCATCCCCTGTTCAGGCCCAATTCAGATAAATTTCAGTCGCCGTTAAGCGGCACCCGTCTATGCTGGCAGCGAACGATCAGGAAAGGCCCCGGCGAGGAATGCCGGAAGACACCATGGAGGTGGCCATGAATATCGTCTACGCAGCCGAATTACCGAGCATCGCCAGCCTGCTGAGCGACTATACGCATCTTGCAGTTCGCCCCGAGGAGATTCACGTATCGGAGAACCCGGACGAGACCGGCAGTTTTTATGTCGGTTGGGATATCAACCGCTATGTCGTGTCCCCGGACGGCCGCGTGTCGTCGGTCCGCAGGCGGGAGGCCGACTAGATTCGATCGGGCGGGGTGGTCAAAGTCGGCCAGGCGTCAACGCTCGGTCCTGACGACCATCAGCTTGTCGATCTGCATGTCTTCCATCGTGTAGGGAATGCCGCCGACGCCGAGCCCCGATTCGCGCAAGCCGGCAAACGGCATGACGTCATCGCGAAACGCCGTATGGTCGTTGATCATGACCGCCGATGCATCCAGTTCACGGTAAAGCCGCTGCGCAACATCGACGTTCTTGCAGAAAACGGCGGCCTGGAACGCGACCGGCAGTGAATTCGCCTGCTTTACGGCCGCGCTCAGCGAGCGGTAGCCGTAGACGCAAACGACCGGCCCGAACACCTCCTCGGTACTGACCTTTGCGTCATTCGGCGGATCGAGCAATACCGTCGGCGCGTAACAGGTGGCCGACAGTTTCTTGCCGCCGCAGAGCAGCTGCGCGCCGCCCGCGACGGCTTCGTCGACCCACTCGGCAACGCGGTCGACTTCCGCCGTGCGAATCAGCGGGCCAACGTCGGTGTCGGCGTCCTCCGGCGGGCCGACGACGAGCTTCTTCGCGGCCTTCGCAAGACCTTTGGCGAAGTCCTCCGCGTCGTCATGAGGCGCAAAGACGCGCTGCACCGACACGCAAACCTGGCCCGCATGATAGAAACCGCCCTTGGTAATGGCAGTGATCGCGCCCGTACGATCGTACGGTTTGGCGAGTATCGCAGGTGCCACGCCGCCGTGCTCCAGTGCACAGCGTGTCCCCGGCGCAAGTTTCGAACGCAGCATCCAGCCGATGCGTGCGCTGCCGATGAACGAGAAAAAACCGACGCGGCGATCCGTAACCAGTTTTTCGGCGGTCGCGTTATCGGCGGCGACGACGACCTGGCACCACTCCTCCGGCAGCCCCGCCTCGCGCAGGATCTTGACGAACTCGATGCACGATAATGGCGTATCGCTGGCCGGCTTGACGATGACCGGGCAGCCGCTGGCGATCGCGGGGCCGACCTGGTGCACGATAAGGTTCAGCGGATGATTGAACGCGCTGACAGCGACGACGACGCCAATCGGTTCCTTCTGCGTATAGCCGACGCGCCCCATCGTTGCCTTCGTCGTGCCGAGCGGAATGACGTCACCCGCGTGCCCGCGCAGGGTTTCGATACACAGGTGCATGCCGTCGATCGCGCGAATGACCTCGACCTTCGAATCCCCGAACGGCTTGCCGCCCTCGCTGGCAGCCAGCATCGTCAGTTCCTCGGCGCGCGAACGCATGATCGATGCTGCCCTGCTGAGTATCTTGATGCGCTGCGGAATCGACAGCCATTCGCTGCGGTCCCGGTACAGCGCGTACGCTACCTTCAATGCATCGTCGACGTGTTTCGGGCCGGCGGTTGCGACCTGGCCCAGCTCGCGACCATCGTAAGGCGACGTTACCGCCAGGTGCCCGGCCGGCGGCCGCGCACTCTCGATCATCAGATCGTGCATGTGATCTCACCGAGTTTCTTGGTCAAAATCTGGTTCTCGCGATAGTCGATCGGAATGACGACGAGGCTGGGGCCCTCTTCATTAAAAGCGCAGGCGAGGGCGCCTTCGAGGTCAGCCGACTTGTCGACATAGTGCCCGTGCCAGCCGAAGGCTTGCGCCAGGGTATTCCAGTCGGGGTTGCCGAACGACAGGTCCGTGTGGTGCCCGAAATGGGTCTCCTGCTTCCAGGCGATCAGCCCGTATTCGTTGTCCGCCCAGACCATGACGACGATGTTACTGCCGAGTCGTTTCGCCGTCTCCATCTCCTGCACGTTCATGAGGAAGCCAGCGTCGCCGCAGATCGCGAGAATGCGGCGATCCGGGTGCACGATGCTGGCCGCTACGGCACCCGGTAACGCAAACCCCATTGAGCAGAAGCCATTCGGAATCAGGCAGGTATTCGGTTCGTGGCATTGGTAATGGCGCGCGATCCACATTTTGTGCGCGCCGACATCGGACAACAGGATGTCGTTCGGGCCCATGACCGCGCGTGCGTCCCACAGCGCCTTCTGCGGCCGAATCGTTCCGCTCGTCTTGTCGTCCTTGTGTTCGGCAAAATCTGCGGCCATGGCCTTGCGTATCTCGAGCTGGGTGCTGAAATCGTAGTCCGGCAAGCCGTGCGCGTCGATGCGTTCGTTCAACATCCAAAGAGCATGGGCGAGGTCGCCGACGAC
>JBFIQH010000013.1:0-29704 GCA_041609735.1 Woeseiaceae bacterium
GACGTTCGCGAGCGGGGAATCACAGATTCGCCCTGAGAATTTCCCGCTGCTCGCAAAAGTCGAAAAAGCCATCGACGTATTCCCGCGCAGCGAGCTGACGATCGAGGGGCACACGGACTCGCACGGCGGCGACGACTTCAATCAGAAGCTTTCGCAGCAACGTGCCGAATCCGTGCAGCAGTACATGATCAATGCAATGCGTATCCCGACGTACCGGCTCATTGCGACCGGCTACGGCGAGACGCGGCCGGTCGCCAGCAACGAAACGGCGTCGGGCCGCGAGAAGAACCGGCGCATCGACATTGTCATCAAGCCTGCGATGGACGCTAGCTAGCGCTGCGTACGTATCTGCTTCTGCCACCAGTCCGCGACGATGCGGCCGGTCTTGGTATTGACGAGGTAACCGTACTCGGCGTGCACGTTCAGCTGGCCGTCGAGCCGGAAGTAGTTGTAGAGCCGCCGGTCCTCGATCGACTCCAGCAGCTTCAGGCGCGCCATGTCGCCGAAGTCGTCAGCGAGGTACGGGTCGATTGCCGTCATGTCCCCGACTGACGCCAGGTTGATCCAGCGCCGGATGTTGTGCGGATACCGTTCGCGGCCGCGCCGGTCGTTGCCCTTGATGCGTTTTTTGAGGTAGTTCTGCCCGAGTGGGCTGCCCATCGTGACGAACTGGTCGAGCACGAGGTCGTCACCGTCGCGGTGCGTCATCTCCCACAGGCTGTCGAAAGCAATGACGGAGCCCATGCTGTGCGCCAGCAACAGCGTCGGACGCCGCGATTCCCAGGCAGCGCGCAGCGTCACCTTGAGCATTTCACGGGCGTGGTCCGCAATGCCGTTGGTATTGTGCATGTAGCGATGCAGGTCGCGCAGGTGCAGCTCCATTTTCTCGCTGGCGAGGTGGCGAATGAGAAACGGCAGCAGGTCGCCAAGCCGGTAAGCCCAGTTCAATGCGCGCCTCGACCACGACGAGGCCTCGCGAATATCGTTGCGCGTCGGGCGCCGTTGCGCTATGACGGCTTCGATCGCCTCCCGGTCGATGCCGATGTCGCGATGTTCGCCGTAAAAGTCGAACGTCCACGACACAAGGTCAAACGAGTGACTGGTCTGCTGAATGCTCTCTGCGACCAATTCGTCCGCGCGACGCACGCCTTCGATCAGGCATCGATACAGTGCCTCCCTGTGTGCCGCCGGTTCGGGCTTCGGCAGCAGCCCGGGGATGTAGAGAATCAACGGCGTCCGTATCGCTTCCACGTCAGCGCTGCATCAGAAGCTCGTCGAGTTCGAGCAGATTGCGCACGACGGCATCCGGTCGCGCAAGATCCTGAGGCCACTCGTCGCCGTTGCGATTGATCCATGCCGCTCGCAGCCCGGCGGCGCGTGCGCCATGTATATCCATACTCGGGTGGTCACCGACGTGCAGCGTATTCTCTGTCGCTGCGCCACCGGCGAGAACAGCCGCCTGGAATATCGATGGCGCCGGCTTCGCCGCGCCGGCGGTTTGCGCGGATACATGGCCATCGAAATACTCACGGATACCGATCTTTTCCAGGTTCGCATTCCCGTTCGTCAACGCGATGAGCCGGAATCGCGCCTTCAGTGACCCTAGCGCAGGACGAACGTCCGGAAAGAGTTCGAGATCGTTGCGCGCGTCGTCGAAAACCTGGAATGCCGCCTCCGTGTCGACGTCGTAGCCGGCTGACCGCCCGATCCTCGAGATGACCTCGCGGCGCAGGAACGTGAGATCGTGCGCGCGATCGGCGTTTTCGGCCAGCACCGCGGTGCGAATTTTTGCGACTTCGTCCGGCAGCAGGCTGCCGGCGACGCCTGGATAATGGGCGACAAGCCATTCCCGCAAGCGCTCTTCGGCACGTCGGATAACGGGGCCGATCGCCCACAAGGTGTCGTCGAGATCGAAAGTGATCGTCCGGATGTCGTGCACTGGAAGCTATCTCATCATTGATCGTGGCGCCACATTGAACGACCATTGTCGTCGCTTTTCCTGAAACACTTCAACCGGGCTGCAACGATGAAATACCTGCACACGATGGTTCGCGTCTCCGATATCGACGCGTCGCTCGACTTTTACTGCACGAAGCTCGGACTGCGCGAGCTGCGGCGCAAAGACAGCGAAAAGGGACGCTTCACGCTCGTGTTTCTCGCCGCACCGGGCGATGAGGACGCGCAGATCGAACTGACGTATAACTGGGATCCCGAGGATTACGGCGAGGCTCGAAACTTCGGCCACATCGCCTATCGTGTCGACGATATTTATGCTCTGTGTCAGCGACTGCTCGACGGAGGCGTCACGATCAATCGGCCGCCGCGGGACGGGCATATGGCATTCGTGCGTTCGCCGGATAACATCTCGATCGAGCTCTTGCAGAAAGGTGACGCGTTACCGGCTGCCGAACCGTGGGCGTCGATGCCGAATACGGGGCACTGGTAGACATCGCCGCGACCGGCGTCGGGCCTGAAGGCCCTCCTACGTGCGCATATCCGGCATCAGCGGCGGCAGCGGTTCTGACGAACCGCCGTCGCCGGACTCGTCGACGACCGCAAACGAACGGATTGCCTTCGCCATCGCCTTCCCGTCCCAGCCATAGCCGTCCGGCCCGTAGCTGACTTTCGACAGGCGCTTCAGCTCGGTGCTGAGCGGCTCGGACACCCGGTTCGCGACATCGCCGATGCTGCGCGGCGGCCGTGCCGGCCACTCAAGTCGCGCCCATTCGAGCAGCGCCTGCCGAACGCCGCGACCGTCATTGTCGAGCGCCGCCTTGCGCGCCACTTTCAATTGCTGTGCCTGCTGCCGATGGATCGGCACCGGCCCTGGTTCCCGGGCTGCGCGCCGCGGACGCGTCGACCACCACCAGGCGACGACGGTCAGCAGCCAGCCGATCGCGAGCACTTCGCTGACACGTCGCCAGATGCCGCTGGGCGCGCCCTCGGCAGCGGTTGTTTCGGTGACGACGAGGGGTTCGACGCTGACCGGTTCGATCGGACCCGGGTCCCGGACCGCATCCGGCGACGGGCTGATCGTGACGGATCGCTGCGGCAACCGGGCAACCCGCCATTCGTCGGCAGCGACGTCATACCAGGGAATTTCCAGCGCCGGCAGCGTCACGACACCCGCGTTCACGGCAATCATCGCGTACTGGTCCGTGCGTATGCCGCGAATACCTTCCGGTTCGAGCTGTCGTCGCAGCACCGGCTTGTCCGGGTAAATGTTGACGCCGTCGGCGGTTGGCGGCGCGGTGACCGGAATTTGGGTTTCGAGCTGCCCGAGCGCGCTGACGGTCACGTTGCGCGAAATCGGCTCACCGGCTTTCAACTCGTCCGGCTCACGCGACCAGTCGTCGACGATCGTCACGTCCCGCGCCGGCAGCCACGCCGCGTTCGGGTGTCCGGGCGGCGGCGCCGGAATCGGATTGACGGCAATCGTTGCCGACTCCGACTCGAACACCTTGCGCCCGGTGATGCGGCCGTCGCGCAATACGCGGGCCTCGAAGCGCGCCGGCGAAATACTGATCGTGCCGCTCTCCTGCGGGAACAGCGCGTACGAACGTTCAACGACATTGTAGGCGCGGCCATTCAGTATGGCCTCGTAGGTCCGTTCGCCGCCCGCATCTTCGACCAGAACCTCCGCACCGCTGAACGTCGGCTCGCGCAAGGCCGGTTGCCGCGTCGCGACCGCGCGATAGATCTTGATCGTGTAGATGACCTGTGCCTGCACGAAGGTTTCGTTGTCGTCAACTTCGGCCGTGATGAACACATCGGCCTCGCCCGGCGGCTCGTAGCTCGGCTCGGTTACGGTGATCGTCAGCGGGTTGCTTTGCTCATTGCCGATCGTGATTGGCGGAATCGTGACCTCGCCGGCGCGTTTCGCCATCAGCGTGATCGTCCACGTCATGCTGCGCGTGATCTGGCCGTTGATGATGTTCGTGTTGCTGAGCCGCCGCGTCTGGCCAATGACGAAATCCTCGTCGAGCACCGACAGGTCCGGCGCCATGTCGGCCGTCGAGTCGACGACGAGCTCGAGCGAGAACGACTCGTTTTGCTCGACGCGCTGGCGATCGACGCTGGCAACGACCGCGGCCTGCGCTGCCTGGCCGCACAGCGTGAATGCCACCAGACACGCCAGCCCCTTCCAGCTGCTGCGAATAGCTACCATGGTTGTGCCTCGTTATCCGGCCACAGGTTGTTGCCGTCCTGGTCCTTGCCCATGCGCTGGTACTGGTAGCGGAACTTGCGCCGCAGTAATCCGCCGGGATCGTTCGGGATGCGCCGCAGCCACTGTTCCATCGCCTGTTCCTCGGCCTGTTGCCGTCGCAGTTCGGCCAGCTCGGCTTCGGTCAGCTGCTGTTCGGAACGCTCGCTGTCCTGCGCCTGCTCGGCCGCCCGCTGCAGCTCCTGTTGCAGCGCTTCCATGTTCTCTTCGGCGGCCTCGTCCTCGGGACGCTGCGACGGATTACTGTCGTCGGACTCGGCACTCGACTCGGCATTGTCGGCCGACTCCTGGTTCGGGTCCGCCGGCTGGTCCGATTCATCGGACTCGCCACCTGCTTTCTCCGACGACTGCTGCTGGTCACCCTGTTGCTGGTTTTGCTGTTGCTCCATCGCCGCCCGAACAATGTCGCGATTGTACGCAGCATCGTCATGCCCGGGATCGATTTCCAGGACCTGGTCGTAGGCATCGATCGCCGACTCGAATGCCCCCTGTTGTGCCAGGGCATTGCCCAGGTTGTAAAGACTCTGCACGTCGCCGCGCTCGGCAAAGCCTGCCGCACTGCGCGCGTAGTCGCCGGCCCGGTAACGAGACACGGCACGCCACGCCTCGTCCTCGAACAGTTCGGCCGCATTGTCAGCCTGGCCTTCCTCGAGCAGCTGCATCGCCTGCTGGTTCTTGTTGAGCCACAGATCGTCCCAGATCGCCGCTTCCGCGTTTTCGGTCAGCGGCATGACGGCGAGGACGACGACGAGCAGCCAGCCACGGCGAAACGCAAGCGCGGCCAGCGGCAGCATCAACAGCACGATCCACGGCCCTTCCTCACGCCACTGGTCCGTCGTCTGCGCGTCGTCGCCGGCCTGGCGGCTGCCGACTTCGCCAGCGAGCAGGTAATCGAGATCGCGCCCGTCGGGCGTCAGCGTTGCATAGCGACCGCCGCCGGCGACGGCGAGTTCGCGCAGCGACGACTCCTCGAGTTTCGGCACCGCGATGCGCCCGGACGGATCGGTAACGAAACCGCCCGTTGCGCGGGGAATCGGCGCGCCCTCGGTCGTGCCGACACCGAGCACCGACAGCGTGAAGCCTGCATCACGAAGATCACGCGCCGCGCGTTCGGCCGCCGGCGACGATCCGCCGTCCGTGATCAGCAGCACCTCGCCGACACTGACCGCTGCCTGCTCGAGCAATGCCCGGCCTTTGCCGATCGCGGCGACCGGGTAGCTGCCGCGACTCGGCATGATGTCGGTATCGAGACTGTTGACCAACGCGGCGACAGTATCGGTATCGGTCGTCAACGGCGTTACCGTGAACGCGTTTGCCGAGTAGACGACGAGCGCCATCTGTCCGCTCTCACGGCGCTCCAGCAAGTCCAGAATTTTCAGCCGGGCCCGGGCCAGCCGGCTCGGGCTGACGTCCTGCGCATCCATCGATCGCGACAGGTCAAGCGCAACGACCAGCGATTGCTCGGAGCGAAATACCGGTTGCTCGATGCGTTCCCACGCGGGGCCCGCCAGCGCGACAGCGCCGAGCACACCGGTGACGGCGAAGATCAGCCAGCGATGGTCGGTGTGTTTGCCTTGCGAGCCGGACAACACATACGGCGCCAGCTGAGGATCGACGATCGACTCCCAGTTGCCGGCGCCGAAACGGCGCCGCGCAAAATAGATCGCAGCGGCAATAACGGCGGGAATCGCGAGCAACCACTCGGGTCGCAGAACCTGGAAATCAGCCGGCATCGGCGGCCACCCTCCCCGGTCGTCGGCTGCGCGCCGCCAGCAGGTGCTGCAGCAGGCTGGCCATCGCGGCCAGGCTGGCGAGCACGAACGCACCGGCCAGCGGCAGGTAATACAGCGAGCGGACCGGCCGGAATCCGGATTCCGGTTCCTCGACCGGTTCGAGCTCATCGACGAGCCGGTAGATATCCTGCAGCGCCGCCGTGTCCTTCGCGCGGAAATAGCGGCCGCCGGTCAGCTCGGCGATTTGCGTCAGCGTCGCCTCATCGAGATCCGCCGACGGATTGATACGCCGGTTGCCGCCGATGATCGACGCGACCTCGAGCTGCTCGGCGCCGATACCGATCGTGTAGATACGCATGCCCACCTGGCGCGCAAGCTCGGCGGCTTTCAGCGGATCGATTTCGCCGGCGGTATTGGCGCCGTCCGTCAACAGGACGAGCACCTGGTCACTGCCCTCGACGTTCTGCTCGTGGATGCGCTTGACGGCGAGCGTGATCGCATCCCCGATCGCCGTTTTCTCGCCGGCCAGCCCGATAAACGCCTCCATCAGCAAGACCTTGACGGTTTCGCGATCGAGCGTCAGCGGCACCTGCAGGTAAGCGCGCTCGCCGAACAGGATCAGGCCGATGCGGTCGCCCTCGCGGCGGCTGATGAAATCGCTGGCGACGGCTTTTGTTGCTGTCAGCCGGTCGACCCGCGTGTTACCGAGTTCGAAGTCCTTCTGGTCCATGCTGCCGGAGAGGTCGACGGCGAGCATCAGGTTGCGGCCGGATACCGGCACATCGAGTTCGTCGCCGACGTGTTCCGGGCGTGCCGCGGCGATAACGAGCAATGTCCACGCGACGGTCGCCAGCCAGAAGCGCCAGTTCAGCAGCTGCTCGGTCGACGTGCGGCCGGTCAGCATCGCGTAGCGGTCGAGCCCGGGCACCCGCAGACCGGCTTCCTGCAGCCCGCTCGCTTCGGGCAACAAGCGGCGCACGATGAACGGCAGTGGCAGCGCCAGCAAAGCCCATGGCCATGCGAACGAAAACATCAGGCGTCACCGTCGAGCGGTGTGCCGAGGCGCAGCCGCACGGCATCGACCAATGCAGCGACGTCCGACTCGTCGGGACGGAATCCTGGCCCGCGATACGGCCACTCGACCAGCGGGCGCCCGTCGCCGTCGCGAAAATGCGGTCGGTCGAGGCCGCGGTCGAGGAACGTGAGCCAGTCTTCGCCGGTCAGGCCGGCGACTTTTTCGCGCGGTGCATAGGCGAGCATGGTGCGACGCAGCAGTGCCGACAGTTGCGAACCAAGCATCACGGCGTCGCGATGATTGACATAGGCATCGACATACCGCCTCAATTGTCGCAGCGCATAGCGGCGTGCGGCCGACCGCCGCCACCTTTGCCGATACTTCAATAACAGCCATACCAGTCCGACCACGGCGACCGCCATCAGTGCCCACCAGCCGGGCGCCAGCGGCCACCAGCCGACCGGTTCGGGCAGGTGCAGGTCCCTGAGCGGCAGCGCCGTCTGCTGCATCGTCAGTGCGTCCGTCGGCCCAGCGCCGACTGCAGCGCGGCGACCGGATCGTCATCGGTGGACATCGGCATCCGGTGGATGCCGTAGCGCTGACAAAAGTGCGCGAAGGCCTCGGCACGCTCGTCGAACGCACGCCGGTATGCCTCGCGCGCTGCCGGCGAATGCGTGTCGATCGCCAGTTCGGCGTCGTCGCTGCCGACCAGCCGGTAGCGCCCCGGCGGCGGCAGCTCGCGTTCGAACGGATCGTGCAGCGTCACCGCCAGCATTTCGTTGTGGCGCGCGATGCCCGACAGGTAGGACTGCCCTGTCCTCGACAGACCGATGAAATCGCTCAGCACGACAACGAGGCTGCCGGGCCGCGCGACGCGCCGCAGCGACGCGAGCGCCGTCGTCAGCGCGGCCTCGCCGTCGTCATGCGCACTGCGCTCGCGGGAGTTCCAGTCCGGATGTTCGGCCAGCGCGTGCACGAAACGCAACGCCGCCTGTCGGCCCAGCCGGGGCTTCAGTTCGCGATGCACGGTGTCGCCGAATATCAGTCCTCCGAGTCGATCACCCCGGTGGTGGGCCGCCCAGGAAAGCAGCGCGGCCGCCCGGCTCGCGTTGACCGACTTGAAGCAGCCGCGCGTCGCGAAATGCATGCTCGCCCGCAGGTCGACGACGACGAGCACCGGACGCTCGCGTTCCTCGCGAAACAGTTTCGTGTACGCGGTCGTGCTGCGCGCGGTAACGCGCCAGTCGATCGAACGCGGGTCGTCGCCGGGCTGATACGGACGCGACTCGTCGAACTCCATACCGCGGCCTCGAAAATGCGACACGTAGGCGCCTGTCTGCAGCGAATTGACGCGCAGCACATCGAGTGCAATTGCGCGCGCCGGACCGTTCAGGCGGATCAGGCCCGACTGCGTCACGTCAACCGGCGACGCGTCGTCCGGTATGTGCCCGAGGCGCATGCTACGGCACCCCGACTCCGTCCAGAACGCGTTCGATGACGGAGTTCGCGTCGACACCGTCGGCCTCGGCTTCGAAGCTCAAGACGAGCCGATGGCGCAGGACATCCGAGGCCACCGCCTGGATGTCTTCCGGCCCGACGAAATCGCGCCCTGCCAGCCAGGCATGCGCCCGTGCCGCGCGATCGATGCCCATGCTGGCGCGCGGCGATGCGCCGTAGAGAATCTGCCCTTCGAGGGACTTGTCGATACTGCCGGCATCGCGCGTCGCGATGACGATATTGACGATGTACTCCTCCAACTCGTCGGCCAGGTGCAGCCGCAGGATGTCCTGGCGAGCCTGCATGATCGAGGCCTGGGACAGCTCCTCCGGCGGCTGGAACGCATCGCGCTTCTGTGCCTTGGCCTCGTCACGGTTCAGGACCAGGATGCGGCGCTCGTCCTCCGGTGTCGGGTAACCCACCTGGACGTGCAGCAGGAAACGGTCGAGCTGCGCCTCCGGCAGCGGGTAGGTGCCTTCCTGCTCGATCGGGTTCTGCGTCGCCATGACCATGAACAGGTCGTCGAGCCCGTAGCTTTTGTCACCGACGGTGATCTGTCGTTCCTCCATCGCCTCGAGCAGCGCCGACTGCACCTTTGCCGGCGCGCGGTTGATCTCGTCGGCAAGAATCAGGTTGTGAAACAGTGGCCCCTTGCGAAACTCGAACGTGCCCTCCTGTGGCCGGTAGATATCGGTACCGGTCAGGTCCGCCGGCAGCAGGTCCGGAGTGAACTGCAGCCTGTGGAAGTCGCCCTCGATGCTCTCGGCCAGCACCTTGATTGCTCGCGTCTTCGCAAGGCCCGGTGCGCCTTCCACGAGCAGGTGGCCGTCACACAGGAGCGCAATCAGCATACGATTGATCAGGTGCGATTGCCCGATGATCAGCCGGCTGGCGTGTGCTTCGAGTTGTTGAAATTGTTCTACGACGCTCATTCGCGACTCCAGGAATCAAAGGGCATGCGGCCACACTCACGATCAGACGGGCGAAAGGACGGACCGAAAAACGGGCTGGCCATTTTAGTGATGATGCACGATGAGGCCAACCGGTCGCCTAAAGGAGACTCTGATCAATTCCCGTCGCTCACGTCTCGTTCATTCGGCCAGTGGTGCGGCACGATCCGCCGCGCGTCTGTCAGACCTCGCAAGGCACGCAACAAAGTCACAAGCCGAATGAAAAAAACCCTAATTATATCAATCAATTATCCAGGGACGACCGGTAGCCGGGCGAGGCCGCGCTGCTCGTCACTCGTGTACCTAAAGTACCGGTCACTCCTCGCGCCTTGCCTTGCCCGGCTACCGGCCGTCGTGTGCGACGCGAATTGATCAGAGTATCCTTTATTGGTGCCCAATCGGGTCCGCATCGACGATAATGCCGATGTTCTGACCCCGATGAGCACGATAGATTGCACCCGATTCTGCCCTGCTCCCTGAAGCGACCCGTCAATCGGCCGGCGCCCGGCCGAGCCACGCGTGGCTGCATGCCGTTGATGCTCGGCCTGCTGGGCGTCACCGTCGGCTGCGGTAGCGACAAGCAACCCGAAGTCACTGCCGAACCCTCGTCGTTCCTGCCGGCGAATTCGGTCGGTCGTGAGGGCTGTGGTTCCGCCGGGCGGGTCGAGGCAACCGTCTACGGCGTGCTGGATGGCAACGTGAACTGGGCGTCGGATGCTATGGACTGCGAGGGTATGCCGCGGCCGGATGGCGATGGCGTTCGCTTGCGGTTCGCGGGAACCGCCGACACCATCCCGCTGGCCATCATCATCGGCGTCGACGGCATCGGCCCGGATGAAACGGCGACGGAACTGCCCACCAACGTAACGATTATCGAGGAGGGCCAGGGCCGTTTCTTCAGCACGGCCGACCTCGACAGCTGCTGGACTGACGTCGAGCGGCAGGCAGCCATCGATGCCGACAGCGGCCGCTACGCCATTGAAGGCACGCTCTACTGCATTTCGCCGCTGGCCGAGGTGAACGGCAGCGGCAGCGTGTCGATTCCCGAACTGCGGTTTTCCGGGCTCGTCGACTGGGGCCCCTCGTGAAGCGCGTCGCGTTTTGCTGGCTGTTGCTGGCCGCAGGTCAAGTCGACGCAACCGCCCAGGATTCACTCGACGACGCGTTCACACGCGACGTAATTGCTGTCGTCGCGAGCCGCCACGCCTGCTACCGCTTCGACGTCTACCTGGCCGTGACCTACGAACAGCAAAAGCGTGGCCTGATGTACGTTCGCGAACTGCCGGAGACGGCCGGCATGCTGTTCATTTACAAGAAAACGGATTACTACTCGATGTGGATGAAGAATACGTACATTCCGCTCGATATCGCGTTCGCAAACGAAAACGGCACGATCATCAACATCGCACGGCACACGGAACCGCTTTCGCTGAAAAGCATCAGCTCGGAGCGGCCGGTCAATTATGTCCTGGAGCTGAACGCCGGCGTTACCGAACGACTGGAGGTTCAGCCCGGCAGCCGACTGATCATTGGACCGAGTATTGAGCAGCTCCGGACTCGATAGTAACGGCAAGAACTTCACAGTCTTCTTCGGCGTATCGCTGCCGCTGGCATTCGCCTGTGTCCTGTACTTGAAGTCCGCAGGCGTTAGCGACGCGAACCTGGTCGTGTTGCTGACGCTGACCGCGCGCATCGCGTTCCTGATTTATCTGCTGGTTTTTATCGCCCGGCCGCTGCGCCAATTGTTGCCGACTGATCTGTCGAAATGGCTGCTCGCTGAATGTCGATCGCTCGGCATCGCGTTCGCGGCCGTGCATACCGTGCATCTCGGCCTGATATTGACCCGTCACGACGTCGAATCCCTGTTCGACAGGCCGCTGATCGGCACCGCATTCGGCGCGACCGCCTACCTGCTGATGTACCTGATGCTGCTGACATCGTTTGATGCTCCTGCACGCCGCATCGGCCCGAAAAACTGGCGCCGCCTGCACAAGACGGGCCTTTACTTCATTGGCTTCGTGTTTTTTGCGACGCTGCTGCCCGAGCCTGGAGAACCGGTGTATACCTTCGATCGCGCCTGGCTGTATACGCTGACGGGACTGGCTGTCGTCGTACGCCTGACGGCG
Organism: Woeseiaceae bacterium; assembly: GCA_041609735.1. Classification (GTDB taxonomy): domain Bacteria; phylum Pseudomonadota; class Gammaproteobacteria; order Steroidobacterales; family Woeseiaceae; genus UBA1847. The sequence continues at coordinate 11,547 of JBFIQH010000013.1, forward strand.
TGGTTCGCGGCTCGTCAGCGCGGGCGACGCTGACCCGTAACGCAGGCGTTACTAGGCCAGCCGGGAATTCCGCCGGATCCCGACCGGGTCGACAAACGACCGCGTCAGCGTGCGATCGAGCCACTCGACGATCGGTACCAGTTGCCGAACATCCCGCCAGACCCGGTGATGTGGCATTTCACAGATGCCGATGCCGCCGCTCGCCGCGTGTACGAAGTTCTGGCTGTCGCGCAGTACCGCGACTGTCGGCGTATCCAGCCCTTCGAGGGTCCGCAGCAGCATTTTCAGGCTGCGGGTGTTCTCGCGCGTGCGATTGGCGACAACGGCAACCGGGCGATCGAAATCGGTCGCGAGCAGGAGTTCGGCGATGAAGCGCGTGGACACGTGGACGTCAAAGGCCGACGGCAGCACGGGCACGAGGATACAGTCCGCATCTTTCGAGATGTCGACAATGTCGTGTTCGCTGAGCGCTGCCGGTGTATCAATAATGACGGCCCCGGCCTCTTTCGGCGCACGAAACCCGAAGAGCCGTTTCTTGCGCAGCTCGAGCTGATCGATGCGTATACCGTTGATGCGCGGACAACTGGCCGGCCGCTGCCCGAGCCACCGCGTCGAGAAACCGATCGGGTCGGTATCAATCAGGGTCGGTGGCGGTCCGCGGAGCGCAAAATAGCTCGCCAGGTTGGTTGCGAGTGTCGTCTTGCCGCAACCGCCCTTGGAATTCATGACGACGATGCGGTTCGAATCGTCTTTGTAAGGCGCGCTGTTCATGAACCTGCCAGGTTTGTTATTGCGCTTGAGAAGTCGGCTGCCGCCGGACTTTCCTGAATCATACTCTCGGACCGGCCGGGATCAAGAACTTCTGCTACAGGACAGCCGCGATCGAGCTCGCGAGATAGTCGACGTTGTTCGGCGTGATGCCGGCAACGTTGATACGGCTCGAACCGACCATGTAAATGCCGTAGTCGGCCTTCAGCGCTTCGACCTGGTCCTCGCTGATTCCGAGAAAGCAGAACATACCGTTTGCGCGTACGAGATGGGAGAAATCGCTGTCCGGTGCTTTTGATTCGAGCGCCTCGTGCAGCATCCTGCGCATCTCTCGCAGCCGGTCGCGCATTTCCGCCAGCTCGACCAGCCAGTCGGCGCGCAGCGACTCGTCATTGAGAATGGTTGCAACGACCGCGGCACCATGGTCGGGCGGCACCGAATAGATCGTGCGCACGATGTTGCTCAGCTGGCTCGCTATTATCGCTCGCGTAGCGGGCGTTTCCGCCAGGACAGACAGCGATCCGACGCGGTCGCGGTACAAGCCGAAGTTTTTCGAGCAGGAATTGGCGACCACCATTTCGGGCACCTTGCCGGCAAGATGGCGGATGATGAACGCGTCGGAATCGATATCGCTGGCGAATCCCTGGTATGCCATGTCGATGAACGGCATCAGTTCGCGCTCGACGATGATGTCGCTGATCGCGCGCCACTGCTCTTCCGTCGGGTCGAGGCCGGACGGATTGTGGCAACAGGCGTGCAGCAGCAATACGTCGCCTTTCGGGATGTTTTGCAAGGCTTCCAGCATTGCATCGGTCTCGATGACGTGCTGGTTCGTGTCGTAATACGGGTGTGGCTTCAGGTCGAGACCGGCACCGCCCAGGAGCGGAACGTGGTTGTTCCACGTCGGCGAGCTCACCCAGACGGCGGCCCGTTCACGCGCACGCAACAGCAATCCCGCCGCGACCCTCAACGAGCCGGACCCGCCCGGCGCCTGCAGCGTCGTCAGCCGGTCGCCGGATACCGCATCATCGAACGTCATCGCCTGCATCGCCGCATTGAAGGACTGATCGCCTGCAGTGCCGATGTAGGCTTTGCTGTCCTGGGTTGTCACGAGGCGTTGCTCTGCGATCTTGACGACATTGAGCACCGGCGTCTTGCCCTCGGCCGTGCGATAAACGCCGACGCCAAGATCGATCTTGTCCGCGCGCGTGTCGTTGCGGTATTCGGCGATCAGGCCGAGGATGGCATCAGGGGGCAGTGCTTGCAGCGATTGAAACAACGGGATCTCCGGGCGGCAGCGCGGCAAAACGGGCATTGTACACACTGCTTACCGGAGCGAAGCATCCGCACGGATTTCGGGCAAAAAAACGCCGGCTCGCGGCCGGCGTCTTCGTTTGCCACTGACGGGCGCGTCAGGCTTTCGGCGCCCAGACAGAACACCAGCCTTCTGCCGCGACCAGTTTGCCGGGGAAAATCTGGCACGGACGCCAGGCCTCGCCGTCGTTGCCCTGGATCAGCGCGCAGTTCGCACAGTTCTGCTCGGCCGCGGGATTGGCGCGCGAAGCCGGATCGACCGTACTGGCGTCATGCGTGTACTTCATGGCCTGGGCCATCGGATCGTCCAGCGCCAGCTTCGGCATGTCCTGGGCGGCCGCTTGCCGGCCGGGCTGTAACAGGCATCCTGCCGTTGCGACAGCGGATAGCTGGATAAACTTGCGACGTGCGATTTTGCTCAACGGAGTCTCCTCATGCTCGTTTCGGCCACTGAACCATTGCCGTGACCGAAGTCCAAATTCCTGTACCACGCGAGCGGTGTATTGTAACGCGTTTGGCTGAACGCCAGCATAACGGTAAATGCCTATCCATTTTGTAACGTATTTTTTGCGAACGATTCTCATTAGCAATCTGGTCGCAGGTGTCGGGCTGATCTCCATGGGCCTGCCGGCGGCCGTGACGGCGGCAACATCGCCGTTTCACTACACGGTCACCGTGGCAGAGGATCTTGCGTCGCTGGACATTCATGCCCGGTTCGATCGCGCCGTAACGACGTTGTCGGCGCGCGCCGCCGATGCCGGCGACTACCTTCTCGGCGCGGAAAACTGCGCCGACAAAGCCCCGCTCCGCCATCGCGGCCGCCGGCTCGTGTTGCCGTCGTCCGGAATAACCTGTCTCAACTATCGCGTGAATCTTGCTGCCGCGGCGAACGCCGATCGGCGCAATCAGGGCCTGTCGTCCGCGAACGTCATTGCGTCGCCGGCAGTGTGGCTGTGGACCCCCGCGCGCGCTGCCGACGTAACGGTGCGCTTCCACCTGCCGGTTTCGATGCGCGTCGCCGTGCCGTGGCTGCCTGAACCGCCGTTGTCCGACACCTATCGAATTCCGCGTGCGCCGGGAAGCTCGACCGCTGCAGCCGTTTTCGGCGAATTCGACTACGCTGAGTTTGACCTTCCGGGTGCGACGCTCCGCGTTGCCGTAACGAAAACGGATCAGGTCTCGGATCCCCAAGCATTGTTCGACTGGGTGCATGCGCAGGCCAGCCACGTCACGCTCGCGTACGGCCGATTTCCAAACCCGTCGCCAAGCGTCGTCGTGCTGGCCGCGGGGCCGTCGTGGCGTGGCGACTCACCGGTCCACTTCGGACGCGTCGTTCGCGACGGCGGCGAATCGGTCGAACTGTTCGTCAACCGCAGTGCGCCGGTCAGCACGTACTACGGTGACTGGATCGCAACGCACGAGTTCAGCCACATGATGTTGCCATACCTATACTCGAGGCACCGCTGGATTTCGGAAGGGTTCGCGCAGTATTACCAGAACGTTTTGCTGGCCCGTGCCGGCCAGTACTCGCACGAACGCGCCTGGCGCGAGCTTTACGAGGGCTACGAACGCGGCCGCAGCTCACGACCGGAATTGTCCCCGAATGGCGCGGCACGCGATCGCCGTGGCGCAACGATGAAGTTCTATTGGAGCGGCGCAGCACTCGCGCTGATCGCCGACGTCGAACTGCGTCTTCGCAGTGACGGCGAACAATCGCTGGATACGGTTCTCGGACAACTCGACGAATGTTGCCTGCCGGCCGCGGACATGTGGTCCGGCCCGCAACTGCTCGCAAAACTCGACACCTTTCTCGACGAACCGCTGTTCATGCCGCTTTACCGGCAGCACGCGAATCGCACCGGGTTTCCCCAAGTCGGCCCGTTACTGGAACGACTGGGCGTGAGCGCCCGCGGTGACGCATTCCGGATAGTCGACGACGCAGAACTTGCCGATTTGCGCCGGGCGATTACCGGGGGCTGAGCTATAATATCGGGCCCGAAACGGTCGGCAGCACTCGGTTACAAGTCTTATGAATACTGGCAGTTTTGCCGTCGATATCAGCAAGCACCGCGGTGACCGGGCGTCGCGGCGCGGCGATGTCGTTGCGGTCGAGGAGCCGCTCGAAATCCGCCTTGGCTTTTCGACACCCGATGGCCGCGCTACACGCAGCATCTCGATTACGATGCGCACGCCCGGCAACGACGGCGCGCTCGCTGCCGGCTTCCTGGCGACCGAGTCGATCATCCGTAACGCTGACGACATCGCGTCGATCGATGTCTGCGGACCGCCGGCACCCGACTCCGGCAATCACAACGTCATTCGCGTCGAGCTGAAAGCCGGCGTCGAGGTCGATCTCGGCCGCCTGCAGCGTCACTTCTATACGACGTCGAGTTGCGGCGTCTGCGGCAAGACGTCGCTCGATGCGCTGAAAGTCGTCGGCCTGCAGCCGATGCCTGCAGGCGAGCCGATGTTTTCCAAGCCAATGCTCGTCTCGCTTCCCGAGCGCCTGCGCGCAGTACAGCAAACCTTCGACGAGACCGGCGGGCTGCATGCCGCGGCCGTATTCGACCGCAACGGGGACTTCGTTGCCGTCATGGAAGACGTCGGGCGACACAATGCCGTCGACAAAGTTGTCGGCCAGCTATTGCGGGAAGGCCGACTGCCCGGGTCGGACCTCGGCATCATCGTGTCCGGTCGTGCGAGTTTCGAGCTGATGCAAAAAACACTCGTCGCCGGCATGCCGATGCTCGTCGCAGTCAGCGCGCCGTCGAGTCTCGCCGTCAGGCTGGCGCAAGAATTCAATATGACGCTCGTCGGCTTTCTGCGCGGCGATACGTTCAATATCTACGCCGGAGAGGAGCGCATCTGCCCATGACCTACCCGCATGCGAGCGGTTACGACGCCGAGATCGCCAGCAAGATCGTCGCGCGCTATGACGCGAAACCGGAGCTGTTGATACAGATTCTGCATGGCATCGTCGAACGCTTCGGCTATGTGCCTGAAGCCGCGATCCGGCAGCTCGCAGAGGAGCTGAACCTGTCGCGCGCCGACGTGCATGGCGTCGTCAGCTACTACCACAATTTCCGCACCGAGCCGCCGGGCAAACACGTCGTCAAGATCTGCCAGGCCGAGGCGTGCCAGGCGATGGGGAGCCGGCAGCTGACATCGCATGCGGAAAGCTCGCTCGGCATCGGCCTGCACAAGAGCAATGCCGACGTTTCGCTGGAGCCGGTGTATTGCCTCGGCAACTGCGCGTGCTCGCCGGCCGTCATGATCGACGGGCGCACCTACGGGCGCGTTACCCGTGAGCGTTTTGATGAACTGATCGGCAGCCTCGAGGACGATTGCTAATGTCGAGAATCAAGGTCTACGTACCGCGCGAAACGTCCGCCGTGTCGGTCGGCGCCGACGACGTCGCGATTGCGGTCGCGCGACACTCGAAAGAGCGCGGCACCGACATCCAGCTGATCAGGAACGGCTCCTGGGGCGCGTGCTGGCTCGAGCCACTGGTCGAAGTTGCGGTGGACGACAAGCGCATCGCCTACGGCAACGTCGCGCCCGAAGATGTTCCCGGCCTGTTCGACGCCGGCTTCCTTGACGGCGGTAATCATGACAAGCGTCTCGGGCCGATCGACGAAATACCGTACCTGATCGACCAGGATCGCTGGACCTATTTCCGCTGCGGTCTGATCGACCCGTTGTCGATCGACGACTATCGGCAGACGTCCGGCTTCAAGGGGCTCGAGCAGGCGTTCGAAATCGGCAGCAAGGCCGTCGTCGACGCCGTCACCGACTCCGGCCTGCGCGGCCGCGGCGGCGCGGGCTTTCCGACCGGCATCAAGTGGCGCACGGTCGCCGGCGCGGAAGCCGATCAGAAGTACATCACCTGCAACGCCGATGAAGGCGACAGCGGCACTTTTTCCGACCGCATGCTGATGGAAGGCGACCCGCTGAGCATGATCGAAGGCATGGCGATCGCAGGTTATGCCGTGGGCGCGAGCAAGGGCTATATCTACTTGCGCTCGGAGTATCCGCTGACGCACAAGATACTGACGCGCGCGATCAGTGTGGCCGAAGACGCCGGCTGGCTCGGCAAAAACATCCAGGGCAGCGGCTTCGATTTTTCGATCGACGTGCATCTCGGCGCAGGCTCCTACGTCTGCGGCGAAGAGACGGCAATGCTCGAGAGCCTCGAAGGCAAGCGCGGCATTGTGCGCTACAAGCCGCCGCTGCCCGCCCTTGCCGGACTGTTCGGCAAACCGACCGTCGTCAACAACGTCGTGACGCTGGCGTCCGTGCCGAATATTTTGAGGCTCGGTGCCAAGCGCTATGCGGGCTACGGCGTCGGCCGCTCGAGAGGCACGCTGGCTTTTCAGCTTGCCGGAAACGTGCTGCGAGGCGGCCTTGTCGAGAAAGCGTTCGGTATTACGCTGCGCGAACTGATCATGGACTACGGCGGCGGCACCGCCTCGGGGCGTCCTGTCAAGGCCGTGCAGGTCGGCGGCCCGCTCGGCGCCTACATTCCGGAGTCGCGGCTCGATACGCCGCTCGACTACGAGGCATTCATCGAGATCGGCGCCATGATCGGCCACGGCGGCATCGTCGTCTTCGACGACCGGGCGAACATGGCCGAGCAGGCGCGTTTCGCGATGGAATTCTGCGCGATCGAGTCCTGCGGCAAGTGCACGCCCTGCCGCATCGGCTCGACCCGCGGCGTCGAGGTCATCGACCGCATGATCCGGGGCGAAAATCGCGAAGACAACTACGACCTGCTGGTCGAGCTGTGCGACACGATGGAAGACGCCTCCTTATGCGCAATGGGCGGCATGACGCCCTACCCGGTTAGGAGTATCCTTGAACACTTCGCCGAGGATTTTGCGTCGCGCGAAGGGGGAAAGGGCCTGCCAGCGCCGTGAACGAAGGACGCAAGGACACGCCGATCATGCACATCGACCAGTTCATGCGCTTCAAGGGGCTGCTCATCGAAACCGACTACGTGCCGACCGAGTACAGTGACTGGGCCGCCAATTGCCCGGAATACAAGGTCACCGCGGTACAGATCGCGCCGGCGTCACACCGCTCGAAATGGCAGGACGGGTTTGAGGCGCGTGTGAAACGCCAGGGGCATATCGTTAGACTCCCTGATCATAGATGGTCGAGACCTGCCTGATTGACCGCGACCTTTCCGGGCTTACACGCGCTGGCGGCGATCGTCGTTACGGGCTGCGCGCTGTTTTTGTTTTCGCGCGACAAAATTCCCTTGCAGGCCTCCTGCCTCGGCATTCTCGTTGTCCTGATGGTGGGCGTCGAGCTTTTTCCGTTCGAGTACAATGGCAGCACAATTCGTGCCAGCTACTTCCTTGCGGGCTTTGCCAATGAAGCCCTGATTGCAATTTGTGCGCTGCTCATTATTGCACGTGGTGTCGAAATCAGCGGCGCGTTGGGGGCGGTTGGAAACCTGTTGGCCCGGTTGTGGCTTTCGAACCGCGCTTTAGCGCTGCTCGCAACGATGCTACTCGCCGCATTCCTGAGTGCGTTCGTCAACAACACTCCGATTGTCGTCATGTTGCTACCGATACTGGTCGGCGTCGCGCACAAAGCCGGCATATCACCGTCCAGAATCCTGATGCCCACCGGATTCGCCACCATTATCGGTGGAATGACGACAACTATCGGTTCTTCGACCAATCTGCTGGTCGTTTCGGTCGCGGTCGACCTCGGCGTTCCGCGCCTTTACATGTTCGATTTTCTCGCGCCCGCCACAGTCGCCGCCGGGATCGGGTTGCTGTACTTGTGGCTGGTGGCGCCACGGCTGGTACCGTTACGCAATGCGCCGATGGTTATAGACTCGCCGCGCATTTTTACGACGATTCTCGAGGTCAGTGATGGATCGGTTATCGCCGGGAAGAATTTTGCGGAGGTCCGACGACTTACCGGTCCGAGTATCCGTATCCTGCATGTGATACGTGGCGAAGGCACGGAACTGGTTCGCCTTCCGTCGCTGAGGATTCGGCCGGGTGATCGCCTCAGCGTCCGCGGCAAGCCGGATGCCATCAAACAGGTCGAGTCGCTTTTCGGTCACCAGGCGCACCGCATCGGAATACACCGGATGCCCGATCAGAAGCTCGTCGAACTGGTCGTAACGCGCGAGTCGCCTCTTTACGACAAACGCTTCAGTGATCTGCAGCAGATGTTTGACGGGCGGCTGATTCCCACCGGACTCTATCGGCCGGGACGACCGGCAGCCGCACGGCTCGACGAAAAAACTAACCCGAAGCTCGCAATCGGTGACATCGTGCTGGTACAGGGTGACCGCACCGAGATCCAGCGCCTCAAGGAAGACCGCGCAATGCTCATTCTCGACCGCACCGTTCAGGTACCTCGCGCCGCACATGCCGGACGCGCTGTTCTCATTGCTGTCGGCGTTGTGCTTCTTGCGGCCGTCGGGCTGTTGCCAATCGTCGTAAGCGCCATGCTCGGAGTCGTACTGATGATGTTGGGTCGATGCCTTGGCTGGCACGAAGTATGGTCCGCACTCGATGCCAGGCTGGTCATGTTGATTGTTACGAGCCTGGCTCTGGGAGGTGCGCTTGTTGCCACAGGCGCTGCCGACTACATCGCTGCCGTTCTGGTATCGATCGTCCGTGACCTGCCTCCGCCTATAATTCTGTGCTCGCTCCTATTGCTGTTCTCTTTGTTGACGGAGGTTGTGACCAACAACTCCGTTGCGGTACTTGGAACCCCGATCGCCATTAATATTGCACACGGCCTCGGACTTCCAGAGTTGCCGTTCGTGCTGGCGGTATTGTTCGGCGCGAATATGAGCTTCATGACACCGATCGGCTATCAAACGAATTTGCTGGTCATGAGTGCGGGAGGTTACCGCTTTGCCGACTTCTTCCGGGTCGGCATGCCGCTGCAACTCATCCTCTGGCTCACGCTGTCCTGGGTGCTGACAATTTGGTACCTGTAGCCGAAAATCTTCACAGGCGGACCGGCCACCGTGTTATTGCGTGCGAGAGTCCGGCCGACTTGCGCCGGTCTTTGCCGGGAGTATTATCGAGCGCAAATTATCGGTTTACCCCTCGGTGTAAAAGACATGAAGTCTGAATGGCATGCCTTTATGGCTGATCGCTCCATCACCGGCCTCGCTTCACTGATCGTTATCCTGATCGCGATTGTTGCTTTAGCTGACTACCTGACCGGAACGCAGCTGTCATTCTCGATTTTTTACGTCGTCCCCGTTGCCCTCGCGTCGTGGTACGCATCCCGGCGACTCGCGGTGCTTACTTGCCTGCTTGCAACGATGACCTGGCTGATCGTCGAAATTTCCACTATTAGCTACATGAATTCCTTTATCCCGATGTGGAACGCCGCTGTCCGACTCGGTTTTTTCGCAATTACGTCCGTACTCCTCGTCGCCCTCAAAACCGCACTCGAACGGCAGCAGGAACTCGCCAGCCTCGATGGCCTGACCCAGGTTCTCAATCGCCGCGCGTTCGAACAGCGCTGCGAGTGTTTAATGCGCACCTGCGATCAACAGTCACGCGCCATAAGCATCGCTTACCTCGACATTGATGATTTCAAACGGGCCAACGACGATTTCGGGCACCAGTTGGGAGACCAGATACTGGTTGCGGTCGCAGCGATTTTGACCCGCGAATTGCGAAGCACGGACTTGCTGAGCCGGATAGGAGGCGACGAGTTTGCTATCGCGATGCCCGAAGCCGGGTATTCCGGCGCCACATTCAAGATGCAGCGCATTGTGACGAAGCTGCGCCGCGCGGCCGTATCGAACGGCTGGCCCGTCGGATTCAGCGTCGGGGTCGTCGTTTGCCGGCCGCCTCTACCCAATCTCCACCAGGCACTTCATTTTGCCGATCGCCTCATGTATGGCGTCAAGATGCGAGAAGCTGACGGTTTCGTTATCAAGGAATACGATCCGGGCTGGAACACTGCCAGCGAATTGCCGATTTGCGCCAATGCCTCGAACACCTGATGCGCTACTTGCCGAAATCAAGCGCCGCCAATCCTGCGACCGTCGCATGCTGCATCAGCCGCCTCCCTCCTCATCCTTGAACAACCACGCCTCGATCGGCTTCTTCAGCGTAATCGGGAACAGCCAGAATGCGAGCCCCAGCGCGATGCCGCCCCAGACAGGGTCCAGCCGGATCAGGTACACCGGCCACATGAACGCATAAACCATGTTCTGGATGGTCTCGCCGGCGAATCGGATGAGAAACTCGAAGATCTGGTTACGAAAAAAATCCCCGACACTCGAGCTGTCGAGGAGGTCGCCGACTATCGACGTAATTTCGAAGTACAGGAACGTGAGCGCATAGCCGACAGCATACAGCCCGCCGCCGCGAACATTCCAGACCTTGCGGAACCAGCGCCGCAGGTAGTCGACCGGGCGTTTACGACTTGTCGAGCTTGGAGAACTTGGAGCCTTCAAGCGTTAGATTGTACATCAGGCCGGTCGAACCGAAGATGAAGCCGACGACGGGATCCTTCAGGTTTTGCGTGTCGATCGTTTTTCCGACGCCAAGGTCGATCAGCGCGACCGAGCCGTCGACACCGACCTTCCAGCCGCTTGCGTTACGAAATTTACTGAGTGATTCCTCGGTCATGAACGCGATGACGATCGACTTGGCCTGCGCGCCGAGCTGCAGGCCGATGGACCCGCTGGTCGTGCGGTAGTAGTCGACGGTCGTGCCGCCGACGCGCAGCGCACCCTCACCCGTCTCACCACCGATACCGACGCCGACCTTGATGACGCGCGGAAACACGAGATAGCCGGCAGCCTGGTTCAGGAATACGTCGGCGCCGTTGATTTCTTTCTGGAAGACGGCAATCGTTTCATTGACCTTTTGATCGATCTCCTGCGCGGATGCAGCAAGCACGGAGAGCGACGCGAACATCGCTGCCATCAGTAACGAAAAACGCAATCTCTGAATTGACATTGTTGCACCTCGGAAAATTCGTTGCGGCAATGATAGCCGATTACCGGGCACAGGTTGACGCGACCGCCTGAACAGAACCTGAACTCGTTTAGCCCGCGCGATCGGCAATCGATTCGGGCTAGGTGTCGCCATCTGGCAACAGGTGCGCCGGAATCGGCGCACGGCGCCGCCCCGGGACCGGCTTGTAGGCGCTGGCGAGGTAGTCGAGCATTTCCGCTTCGACGTCAGGGTCGAGTTGCCAGAAATTTTGCGTCTCCTGCATCCAGCGGATGATGCCGAGCCAGGTGTCGCGATCGCCGCGCTGCGCCGTGACCAGTGCGTGCGAGTGGCAGCCACCGCAGTGCGCGCGCACGTGCAGCCATCCCGGCGCGATAACGAGCCCGGTCGCAGCGTCGACGTTGGGCGCGGAGTCCTTGGCAACGACTGCCGCGGACAACAGCAACAGGATTGCCACGTACCTCATGCCGTCACCAGCACCGCGATCCTGTGACAGGCGTTGTTGAGGTACCCGCGCGGGTTCCATCCCGGAAGGACCATTGGCTGGGAAACGCCCGCGTCGTCCTCGGCGCGCGCCCAGATCTCGAAGTAACCGTCCGTCGGGAAGCGGATCGTCTGGCGCCAGTGCTGCCAGGCCAGCCTGTTTGCGGGCTTGTCGAGGCCTGCCGATTCCCACGTGGCGCCGAAATCGATCGACGTGGCCATGCGTCGCACCTGTCTGTCACCCGCCCACGCGTGCCCGCGAAGATCGAGCGCTTGCTCGCGCGGATGACGGATGCCGGAGCGTGGAAACGTGATCAGTGACTTGACCGGCATCGATTCGATAATGCACATGTCCGCATCGTCCACGGCGCTGCCGGGCGCCACCGGTTTGCACGGTACCCTGTACGACTGCCCGGTCATCTTGGCGCCATCGTGAACGCGGTCGCGCACCAGCAGCTTTTGCAACCACTTGCCGCTCACCGAGGCCGGCCAACCGGCGCAGATAAGGCGCAGCGGATAGCCGTGCAGCGGCGGCAGCGGCTCGCCGTTCATTGCCCAGACGATCATCGACTCCGCTTGCATCGCTTTGTCGAGCGGCACGCCGCGCGAGATCGGCTGCTTCGTCGGGTCACCGGACAAGTGCGTATCCGCAGCTTCGTAAGCGACGTAGACGGCATTCTTCGCGACATCGCTGTCGGCCAGCACGTCGCGCAGGCGCACTCCGGTCCATCGCGGACAGCCGACGGCGCCGGTCGTCCACTGGTTGCCGGTCGCCGGCGGGTAAAATTCGGAACGCCCGTTGCCGCCGCACTCGATCTGCAGCTGCAGCGTGTGGTGACGGTATCTCGCCTGCAGTTCGCCAAGCGTCATCGACAGCGGGTTCAGGCAGGCTTCGCCTTCGATGGTAAGCCGCCAGCCGAGCGGATCGATGTCATCGGTAAACGGCGGGATGCCGTTGTTGCGCACGAACAATCGGCTTGCCGGCGTCACGGGATCATCCAGCAAATGCGCCGGCGTCTCGGCATTGATCGGCCGGTCGTTGAGCACGACGAGTCCATCCTTACCCGGAATCGCGAACGGCGTATCGGACTGCGCCAGCGCGGCCGGAATCAGGCCAGCCGGCAGGTGCTTTGCGAACGGAATGCTTGCGCCGACGGCAGCCGACATCGCCGCGAGGCCCGCGCCCTTAAGAAAGCCGCGCCTCGTCGATGCGGTCTTGCGTTGCCAGACCAGCTCGTCGGCCTCGATCGGATCGGCCGCGTACAGTTCGTGTATGCCGCGTTCGCGTTTCATGTCTGACGTCGCTCCGCTGCTCGCATGAAAGCCTCCAACATTCCGCGGATCGTAGCACGCAGCATGCTGGCGCGTGCTTCATCGAAATCCCGCGTCGCTTCATCCATGTAGCTGTGCTGCGCGATCTCGAGCTGCACGGCGTGCACCATATCCGACGGGTTACCGTATTGGCGCGTGATGTAACCGCCCTTGAAGCGGCCATTGAGCACAGACGAATATGGACTTGCGCTTGCAACGGAAAATATGTCGCCGGCAATAGCGGCATCGCAACTGCGGTTGTCGTACGTACCGAGGTTCAGATCCGGCAATCTCCCGTCGAACAGCCGCGGCACGACGCCGGGTATCGAATGCGCGTCCCACAGCAGCACGTAGCCGTGTTCCCGTCGCAATGCATCGAGCGTCCGTGCCAGCTGTTCGTGATACGGGCGCCAGTACGTGGCGATACGCTGCGACTTTTCCTGCTCGTCGACGGCGGACCCGTCGAGATAGATATTGTCTCCGTCGAAGGTCTGTGCAGGGCACAGCCCGGTTGCAACCTGCCCGGCGTACAGCGCCTCGTCACTGTCCGGCCGGTTCAGGTCGACGACAAAGCGGGAGTAATTGGCCACGAGCATCGATGCGCCGACGTCGGCGGCGAAGCGGTAAAGCTCGGCAACATGCCAGTCGGTATCCGGAATATCGAGGCCGACCGGAGACATCCGCTCGGCAATATCGTCGGGAATTTCGCGGCCATCGTGCGGCACGCTGATCAAGAGCGGCACTGTACCTGCCGAGAACGCAAATACTTCAGGCATTTTGTGCCGGCAGAACGGACCGAGCGTGCTCGCAGAAAACACCGCGATCGATCAGCGCTGCAACACGTTCGATGTCGGTCGCGAGGCTGCGATCGTCGGCCAGGCGCGGCGAGACGTCGCGAACCGTCGCGATGACACTCTCGAGCGCCGCCGAGCTGTGTTTCGGGCGATGAAATTCGGTCCCCTGCGCAGCCGCGAGCAACTCGATCGCGACGATGTAGTTCACGTTGTCGAGCATGTCATGCAGGCGGCGGGCCGCAAACGTCGCCATGCTGACGTGGTCTTCCTGGTTCAGCGACGTCGGCAGGCTGTCGACGCTGGCCGGGTGCGCGAGCGACTTCAGCTCGGAGGCGAGCGCCGCAGCCGTGACCTGCACGATCATGAAACCGCTGTTGAGCCCCGACTCCTCGACAAGCACTGCCGGCAGGCTGCTCATGTGCGGATCGATCAGCAGCGCCGTACGGCGCTCCGACATCGCGCCGATTTCGGCGATCGCGAGCGCGAGGTAATCGGCGGCGAACGCGACCGGCTCCGCATGAAAATTGCCGCCGGACAACACGGCATGTGTGTCCGCGAATACGAGCGGATTGTCGGTAACCGCATTGGCCTCGGTTTCAAGCACCTTGCAAACGTGGCGCAGCACGTCGAGGCAGGCACCGACGACCTGTGGCTGGCAGCGTATCGAGTACGGGTCCTGCACACGGTCGCATTCGATGTGCGATGCGCGTATTTCGCTGCCGTGCATCAGTTCGCGCAGCACATTGGCGACGGCGATCTGTCCGCCCTGCCCGCGCACGTTGTGGATGCGGCGATCGAACGGCGTATCGCTGCCCTGCATCGCGTCGGTCGACAGGGCGCCGGCAACCAGCGCGGCGGCAAGCGCGTTTTCGGTGCGAAAGACCGCCGCTAATGCCAGTGCCGTCGACACCTGCGTGCCGTTGAGTAACGCCAGGCCCTCTTTTGGTCCCAGCCGGAGCGGTTCCAGCCCGACTTCCGCGAGCGCCTGCGTCGCGGGCACCAGCACCCCATTGACGCGCGCCTCGCCGACACCGATCAGCACCCCGGCCATGTGCGCAAGCGGCGCCAGGTCGCCCGATGCGCCGACCGATCCCTTGCACGGTATGCGCGGGTAGACCTGCTGGTTGATCAGCGTGCAAAGCGCCTCGACGAGCCGCAGCGACACGCCCGAAAATCCTTCGGCCAGCGCGATCACTTTCATCAGCATGATCAGGCGGACGATTTCGTCCGGCAGGTCCGCGCCGACGCCGACGGCGTGGGACCGCACGAGGTTTTCCTGCAGCTGTCCGAGGTCGTCGTTTTCGATATGCACGTTCGCGAGGATGCCGAAGCCGGTATTGACGCCGTAGACGCAATCGCCCGCGGCGACGATGTCATCAATCAGTTCGTGCGACTCCGCAATGCGCCGCCGGGCATCGTTGCCGAGCGATACCTCGACCGCGTCGCTCCACGCGACTCGCAGCTCCTTCAGCGTGATCAGCTGGTTGTCGATGACGAGATTCATTGCTCACCCCCCGGCCCGATCATCGGCAGGTCGAGTCCGTTCTCGCGCGCGCACTCGACGGCTATGTCGTAGCCGGCATCAGCATGGCGCATGACGCCGGTCGCAGGATCGTTCCACAGCACTCGCTCGATGCGCCGTGCCGCGGCCTCACTGCCGTCGCAAACGATGACAAGCCCTGCATGCTGCGCGTAGCCCATGCCGACGCCACCGCCGTGATGAATCGACACCCAGGTCGCGCCGCTCGCGGTATTCAACAACGCATTCAGCAGCGGCCAGTCGGATACCGCGTCGGAGCCGTCCCGCATTGCTTCGGTCTCACGATTCGGGCTGGCGACGGAGCCGCTGTCCAAGTGGTCGCGGCCGATGACGACCGGTGCTTTGAGTTCACCGTTTTTGACCATTTCATTGAACGCCAACCCGAGCCGGTGACGCTGGCCGAGGCCGACCCAGCAGATACGCGCCGGCAAGCCCTGAAAGTGAATCTTCTCTCGCGCCTGATCGAGCCAGTTGTGCAGGTGGTCATCGTCCGGAATCAGCTCCTTGACCTTCTCGTCGGTCCGGTAAATGTCCTCGGGATCACCGGACAGCGCGACCCAGCGAAACGGGCCGACGCCGCGGCAGAACAGCGGCCGCACATACGCCGGCACGAAACCGGGAAAGTCGAACGCGTTCTCGACGCCCTGGTCCAGCGCAACCTGGCGGATGTTATTGCCGTAGTCGAATGTCGGCACGCCGTCCTGCTGAAATTCGAGCATTGCTCGTACATGCACAGCCATCGACCTCGACGCCTCTGCCGCGACGCGGTCCGGATCCGTTTTGCGCGCCTCGATCCACTCCTCGACGGTCCAGCCGATCGGCAGGTAGCCGTTTGCAGGGTCGTGTGCCGAAGTCTGGTCCGTGACCGCGTCCGGGCGGATACCGCGCTTGATCATGTCCGGCAACAGCTCGGCGGCATTGCCGAGCAGGCCGACTGACACCGGCTCCGCCGCCGCGGTCGATTTCTGGATGATTGCCAGCGCCTCGTCCAGGCTGTCGGCGCGCCGGTCGACGTAGCCGGTCGCAAGCCGCTTGTCGATGCGGTCGGGCTGGCATTCGATTGCCAGCATCGATGCGCCGGCCATGGTCGCGGCCAGCGGCTGCGCGCCACCCATGCCGCCGAGTCCCGCGGTCAGGATCCAGCGCCCGGACAGGTCCCCGCCGTAGTGCTGCCGACCCATTTCGACGAACGTTTCGTAGGTGCCCTGCACGATTCCCTGGCTACCGATGTAGATCCACGAACCGGCCGTCATCTGGCCGAACATCATCAGCCCCTTGCGGTCGAGCTCGCGGAAGTGTTCCCACGTCGCCCACGCCGGCACCAGGTTCGAGTTCGCGATCAGCACGCGCGGCGCGTCGGCATGCGTGCGGAAAACGCCGACCGGCTTGCCGGACTGCACGAGCAGGGTCTCGTCGTCGCCGAGCTTTCGAAGCGTCTCGACGATCGCATCGAATGCCGCCCAGTTGCGGGCGGCTTTACCGATACCGCCGTAAACAACCAGGTCTTCCGGCCGCTCGGCGACATCCGGATCGAGATTGTTCATCAGCATCCTGAGCGGCGCCTCTGTCAGCCAGCCTCGCGCCGACAGTTTGCTCCCGGTCGGTGCCTTGATGACGCGTGGTTTGTTCATTGCTTCAGTGTCTCCAGTTGTGCGATCCCGCGCGTCGTCGAGCTGCCAGCCGGTCTGTACTGGCCGGCCAGCTCGTAACGCGATCCGGGGTGGTGCAGGCGTGCAAACGTAACCGGGCGCCCGTCGGACCAGGTCCGGCGTATGACGACGAGTGACGGCTCGCCGTCTTTCATCTGCAGGTGTTTCTTCATCGCCGCGTTCGGCATTTGTGCGCGCACGATCTGCTCGGCTTCGGCAAGCGGCGAAATCGAGGTCAGGTAGGCGCTTGGCGTCGTCGCCGTGAAATCCTGGTCGATACATTGCGGCGCAAAGTCGGCAACGACGTGACGGTCCTCGACCTGCACCGGCACGCCGCTCTCGTAATGCACGAGCAGCACGTGGCAGACCTCGGTGCCCTGCGCGATGTGCAGCGCTTTCGCAATCTCACCGCGCGCATGTTGCAACGACTGCCGCAACACCTCGCTGCGGTGCACGTGGCTGCGGGCGGCGATCTCGTCTGCGATGTTTTTCACTTCGAGCACGTGCGACTGCGACCGAAAATCGGCAACGAACGTGCCGCGTCCCGCGATGCGTTCGACGTAACCCTCACTGGTCAGTTCGCGCAAAGCGCGATTCGCGGTCATGCGCGACACGTTCATCGACTGTACGAGTTCGTTCTCGGACGGCACACGATCGCTCGGCCGCAAATCGCCGTTTGATATGCGCTCGATGATCAGGTCTTTCAGCTGCTGGTAGCGCGGCACGCTTGCGGCGATCATGGTGAATCCCATTCGGCGGCGATGCGCTTGACGGTTTCTCCGTAAGCGGCGCGGCTTTCCTCGAGGCGCACATGCTCGCCATCGACGACGACCCAGTCGCCGGCAACCATGACGCGGTCGATCGGCAGCTGGTACCCGGAAAAGACCAGCGCATCCAGCCGTGACGCATCACCATGGCCGACCAGCATCGGGTCGTCGCCATACAGACAGACGAGATCGGCATATCCGCCTTCACGAATCCCTGCCGACGGGTGCCCGCAGGCCTGAGCGCCACCGGCAACGGTACGCGTAAACAGCGCACGGCCAACATGGCCGTCGTAGCCTTGCTGCACCAGCGACACGTTGCGTGCCTGTGCCTGCAGCCGCTGGCCGTACTCGAGCCAGCGCAGTTCCTCGAACGGGTTGATCGACACGTGGCTGTCGGAGCCGATCGCGATGCGCCCGCCCGCATTCAGATACTGCGGCAGCGGAAACAGGCCGTCGCCGAGATTTGCTTCGGTGCTCGGGCACAGCGCAACGACCGACTCCGTCGCCGCCAGCTCCTCGATCTCCTCTGCATCCATGTGCGTCGCATGGACGAGGCACCAGTTGTCGCCGAC
>JBFIQH010000014.1:0-29399 GCA_041609735.1 Woeseiaceae bacterium
AAGCGAGGGACTGGCCAGTGACGTCATCTACTCGTCATCGACAGTGTTGCTGAGCGACTACGCTGACGGCACCGTCTGGACCGGCAAGGACCTCCGCAATATCAGCAACCTGGCGCTGCTTGCGCGGCTACTGCAGCGCGTTCATCGCCTGCCGTCGACGGGACGGCGGTTCGACGCACAACGCGCAGCGCAATTGTATGCAAGTCGCATTGCGGCGGACGACTCCGCGGACCCGGCGAGCGTCGACGAACGATTAACGACGCTGCAATCCCTGCCGGCGCCTGCCGAGTTTTGCTGCTGCCACAACGACGTCGTTGCGGGCAATATCCTGGCAACACCACAATTGCGGCTGATCGACTGGGAGTACGCGGCCGACAATGACCCGATGTTCGACCTGGCCGTCGTTGTCGTTCACCATGACCTTGACGCGTCGCAGACTGAGTGTCTGCTCAATGCGTACGCCGATGATACGGCGGGTTGTTCACGGGACCGGCTGGCGTCTGAAATCCGGCGTTACCGCGCGCTGGCTTGGTTATGGCAGGCTGCGAGCCCATAATGCGTGTCCGCGACCACCAATAACCCGGAGATCAGCGTGTACCAGAAACTCCTGCTGCTCGGCTTGCTGCTTGCAGCATCGGCGAATGCCGCCAACGATCGGACAGTGGCCCCGGAAGATATTTTCGAACTCGAGTACGCGCTCGACCCACAAATATCGCCGGACGGCCGGCGAATTGCCTACGTGCGGCAGTCGCTCGATATCATGACGGACCAGCTGTTGCCGAATATCTGGATCGTCAATGCGGACGGATCCAGTCATCGGCCGCTGTTGTCCGGTCCGGGCAGCTTCTCAAACCCGCGCTGGTCGCCCGACGGCGGCAGGCTGCTGTACGTCACCGACGCCGGCGAGCGCGGCGCGGAACTGCACGTGCGCTGGATGGACACCGGGCAGACGGCGCTGCTGACGAACCTACCGGCGAGTCCCGCTTCGATGAGCTGGTCGCCGGACGGGCGCTGGATTGCGTTCGAGATGTTCGTCGAGAGCCCGGGATTGACGCTGGCGACGCCGCCGGCGCGGCCAGAGGGCGCGAAATGGGCAGACCCTGTCAAGATAATCAACGAGTTGCCGTATAGAGTTGATGGAGCAGGTTATTTAAAGACAGGGTACTCGCAGCTGTTCATCGTCCCCGCGGACGGCGGTACACCGCGTCGGCTGACCGACGGCAATTTCAACCACGGCGGTCCGCTGAGCTGGTCGCCCGACAGCCGCCAGATCGTCTTTGCCGCCAATCGCATCGACAACCCGATCGACGATCCGCAGGAATCGGAGCTGTGGATTGTCGATATCGACAGCGGCGACATGGACCCGCTGACGGACCGCGACGGGCCGGATTTTGCCCCGGCGCTGTCACCGGACGGCCAGTCGATCGCCTACCTCGGTTTCGACGATCAGGGTCACAGCAATCACCAGGTCGACGCCTACGTGCTGAATCGTGATTCCGGCGAAATTCGTAACCTGTCGGTGGACCTTGATCGCGGCGTGGACTCTCTCGCCTGGGCCGGCGGGTCTCGCCGCTTGCTGATCAGCTACGACGATCGCGGTAAACGCAAGATTGCGCGCCTGTCACTGAACGGTGACGTGACCGATCTCGTCGACGACATGGGCAGTGCGTCGGTCGGCCGGCCATACACGAGCGGCAGTTTTTCGGTGTCGAAGGACGGCGCCATTGCCTATACGCGCGGCAGTGCCACGCGGCCTTCGGAGGTCGGCATACTGTCCGGCCGCGGGCCCGCCCGAACGCTGACGCAGTTGAACGCCGACCTTTTTGCGAGCAAGACCGCCGCCAGCGTCGAGGAAATCACCTGGCAAAGCTCGGTCGGTGACTATGAAATCCAGGGCTGGGTCGTCAAGCCGCAGGACTTCGATGCGTCGAAAAAATACCCGCTGATTCTCGAAATACACGGTGGCCCGTTCACCGCCTACGGGCCGCATTTCTCGCCGGAAGTCCAGCTGTATGCCGCGGCCGGCTACGTCGTGCTGTACAGCAATCCGCGCGGATCGACGAGCTACGGTTTCGACTTCATGCACGAGATACATCACAACTACCCGAGCAAGGATTACGACGACCTGATGTCGGGCGTCGACGCGATGCTCGAGTCCGGTTACATCGACGGCGATAACCTGTTCGTGACTGGCGGCTCCGGCGGCGGCGTACTGACGTCGTGGATCGTCGGCAATACGGACCGCTTCAAGGCGGCGGTCGTGCAGAAGCCGGTGATCAACTGGCTGAGCTTCAGCCTGACGGCCGACTTTTCGCCATTCTTTGCGCGTTACTGGTTCGCGTCGATGCCGTGGGAAGACCCGAACGAGTACTGGCGGCGTTCGCCGCTGTCGCTGGTGGGCAACGTGACGACACCGACGATGTTGCTGACCGGCGAGCAGGATTTTCGCACGCCGATGTCGGAGTCGGAGCAGTATTACCAGGCGCTGAAACTGCGTGGCATCGAGACGGCGCTGGTCAGAGTGCCCGAACGCTCGCACAACCTGGTTGGCCGGCCGACGCACCTGATTGCGAAGGCGACCAACATCATTGCGTGGTTCGAACGCTTTCGCGAGGCGGGCGCCGAATAAGACTTGTCACCAGCTGTTGCGCAGCTCGCGCAGCTTCAGGAACACGCTGCGCCGGTCCGGTGTCGCGCCGATGTCCGGGAAGCGTTCGCGCAGGCGCGTAATGACCCCTTCGCTATCCAGCCGGAAGAACGTGTTCATGCGCCGCTCCTGGCCGAGCGTCGTGACGAGCGCGTTCGCCGGGTCCTGGTTCTCGAACTCGTCGAGCAGGGACGCGGCGTAGTCGTTGCCGGGTTCGCGGTCGAGCGTGAAGCGCAGGTTGTTGGCCAGGTAGTCGTGGCCCGGGTAGATCCGCGTGTCGTCGTGCAGCCTGTTCAGCTGCGTCTCGAAGGTGTCGAACAGTTCTTCCGGGTGACCGCCATTGTGGCAGTTGCCGGCGCCGGCGTTGAACAGCGTATCGCCGCTGAACAGCGCCGGCTGGTCGGTGTGTGACAGCAGGCAAATGTGGCTCATCGTGTGCCCGGGCGTGTCGAGACACTCGAGCTCCACCGTTTTGCCAACCTTGACGACGTCGCCGGCGCCGACGCCGCGATCGACGTTGGCGATACGGCGGCCGGCGTTGGCGTGCGCAATGATTGTCGCGCCTGTCGCTTTCCTGAGCCCGGTGTTGCCGCCGGTGTGGTCGCCGTGCTCGTGCGTATTGAGAATCTGCGTGATCGTCCAGCCCCTGTCACGGGCGACGGCGAGACACTTCGGATAGTCGAGCGGGTCGATCGCGAGGGCATCGCCGGTTTCCGCGCACGCAACCAGGTAATTGAAGTTGCGATACGCGTTTCCGGTCCAGACCTGTTCGACGATCACTGCGATTTTCCTGCGTGGCGGTCGAAGACCAGATCGCCGCCGACCCAGGTCTGCAGCACGACGATGTCGTCGATCTCGGATGCCGGTACCGTGAAGTAGTCGCGATCGATGACGATGAAGTCGGCCCACTTGCCGGCTTCGAGACTGCCGAGTCGATCTTCCTGGTGTGCGGCATAGGCGGCGGCCAACGTAAACGAATGCAGCGCCTCGGCGCGCGTCAGCGCCTGGTCGGGATACCAGCCGCCGGCGGGCAGGCCGTCACGGTCCTGCCGGGTGACCGCGGCATACAGGCCGAGGAAGGGGTTCGGGCGTTCGACCGGGAAGTCGGAGCCGCTGGCGATGATCGCGCCGCTGTCCAGCAGGCGCCGCCACGCGTAGCCGCCCGCGATGCGTTCGCTGCCGACACGATCCTCGGCCATGTTCATGTCGCTCGTCGCGTGTATCGGCTGCATCGAGGCAATGACGCCGAGCTCGGCGAAGCGTGGGATGTCCTCGAGCGCGATGATTTGTGCGTGCTCGACGCGGTTCCTCTGCGGCGACGGTTTGCCGCCCTGTGCCGCGTCAAACGCGTCGAGCGCCATGCGGTTGCCGAGGTCGCCGATCGCGTGAATGCCGACCTGGAAGCCCATGTCGTTCGACTTTTTGACAAAGCCGTTCAGCTGCTCCTGCGTCCAGAACGGCAGCCCGCGGTTCTCGTCATCGTCGGCGTAGGGGTCGATCATCGCTGCGCCGCGGCTGCCGAGCGCGCCGTCGGAGTACAGCTTGACGGACTGTATGTCCAGGCGCTCGCGGCCGTAGGCCTTCAATGGTTTGCCCATCGCGTCGAGGTTTTCGCCCGCGCCGGCCAGCATCGCGTAGACGCGCATGTCGAGCTCATTGTTGTCCGCCATCGCGATCAGGACCTCGGCTTCGGCAATGCTGATGCCGGCGTCGTGCATGCCGGTCATGCCCAGCGCGACGAGGGATTCGATGGCGTTCAGGTAGGCGTTGCGAATGTCGTCTTTGCCCGGTACAGGCACATGCGCCTCGATGAGGTTCATTGCATTATCGATCAGCACTCCGGTCGCGCGCCCGGACGAGTCGCGCAGGATCTTGCCGCCGATCGGGTCGGCCGTGTCGTTGTCGATGCCGGCAATCTGGAGGGCCTTGCTGTTGGCCCAGCCGGCGTGGCCGTCGATGCGCCGCATCCAGACCGGCCGTTCGGCAACTACGGCGTCGATATCCCCGGCGCGCGGGAATTCCCGCACCGGCCAGAGTACCTGGTTCCAGCCGCGGCCGAGCAGCCAGTTGCGGCGAGGGTGCGCTTCGGCGTAGTCCTTAATTGCCTGCTGCGCGGCTGCTAGCGTTGGCGTTCCCGCGAGATCGAGGCTGGTCGCCAGGAAACCCTGGCTGTAGAGGTGTGCGTGCGCGTCGACGAGGCCGGGCAGCACGACATTGCCGCCGGCGTCGACACGATCGGCGTCCGCATATCGTTCCAGCAGGGCCTCGTCGCCTGTCGCGAGTATGTGTCCGGTGTCGTCAATGACGAGCACCGAAAATTCCCGCATGCCGTCGTTGGTCGATGTGTAAGCTTGCAGGTTATGAAGCAGTGTCGTCGCGCCTGCGCCGAGCGGCAGCAGGCACGCGATCATGGCGGCGAGCCCGAGGATTCTTTGTTTCACGATTCGGCCGTTTGTATAGTGGTCGACCGACGATTGTACTCATTTGCCGAGGAAAAAAATTGCGAGCCCTGAGTTTCGAGCACTATAGCCGGCAGACGTACGGCATCCGGGACGCGGACGGGATACACGAAGCGAGCGCTCTCTATCGGCAGCAGTTCCCCGACCTTCGCGCAGTCATTGCCGCCGGCATGCTCGAGCGGCTGGCGTCGAATTGCGTGCGGGATGCGGTGGCCGAGGATGCGGTAACGTTCCTGCCGACGATTCCGCGGCCGTCGAGAATTATCTGCGTCGGCGTCAACTACCGGCCCCACGTCGAGGAGATGGGACGGGAGATCCCGGACAAGCCGGTGTTGTTCGTGCGCTTTGCCGGCAGTCTCGTCGGGCACGGCCAGCCGCTGGTCCGGCCGCAGGCATCCGAACAGTTCGATTTTGAGGGAGAGCTTGCGATCGTCATCGGTCGCCACGCCCGACACGTGCCGCCCGCGGAGGCGTACCGTTACATCGCGGGCTACACGGGCTTTATGGACGGCTCGGTCCGCGACTGGCAGCGCCACACGCCGCAATTCACGGCCGGCAAGAATTTCGAGATGAGCGGCGCGATGGGACCGTATCTCGTGACGCCCGACGAGGCGGGGCCGCTGGCCGGCCTGCCCATCGAGACACGCGTCAACGGCGAGATCCTGCAGCAGGCAACGCTTTCCGACCTGATTTTCGATGTGCCGGCGCTGGTCGCCTATTGCTCGACGTTCACCGAACTCGCCCCGGGCGACGTCATCGCCACCGGAACGCCGGGCGGTGTCGGCGCGGCACGCACGCCGCCGCGATGGCTCAAGGCCGGCGACCGGGTCGAGGTGCGTCTTGGCACGGCCGTTAGGCTGAGCAATCCGGTACGCGACGAATAATGTGGTTTATTCGCGACATTTTTGGTCGATATCGTCCAAACCGGTATTGACTGAGTCCAAATTGTTGACATCATGCGGTGTATCTGCGAACGTCTTTCCCGTCGATGCGTCGTCTTTCAGCAACACTTGGCTGAATCCAGTCGCCGCAGCGATCGAAAGACACCTTCAGGTACGGCTTGGCGGGGGACTCAGGGGGCCAGGAACCACGTACATTACGTAGGTTACGAAGGCGGTTTCGCGAGAGACCGCCTTTCTTTTTGCGCTATCAATCGAGCAGCGCCCGCCAGTTGAAAATCGCGGCGGCGATGTCGTCCGGCGAATCCTCCTGGATGAAATGAATGCCGGCTACCGTCACTTCCTTCTGGTTGGGAAACCGGCGGCAAAATTCGCGCTGGCGGCCGGTCAGGATCGCGCCGGGCTGGGCATTGATGAACAGTTTCGGCGTCTCGGTCGTCATCAGCCATTTGCTGTAGTTCTCGACAACGCGGTGGACGTCTTCGGGCTCGCCCTCAATGGGAATCTGTCGCGGCCAGGTCAGCGTCGGGCGGCGATCCTCGCCGGGCGAATCGAACGGACGCCGGTACACGGCCATCTCCGCCTCGGTCATGCGGCGCATGATGGAGGCGGGCAGCACCCGCTCGACGAAAAGGTTCTTGTCGAGAATCATGCTTTCACCGGCGTCCGAGCGGAATGCCCTGAAAATATCGCGCGCCGACTCGGGCCAGTCATCCCACGTCACCGGACAGACGATGCCTTCCATGTACGCGATGCCGCGGACCAGCGCAGGGTGCCGGCTGGCCCAGTCGAACCCGAGCGCGCTGCCCCAGTCGTGCAGCACGAAAGTGACGTCGTCGAGGATGCCGAGCTGCTCCCAGGCGGCGAACAGCGCGTCGCGGTGCTCGACATAGCGATACGAGTCGGGACCGGAGTTCGGCAACTTGTCCGAATCGCCCATACCGATCAAATCGACGGCGATACAGCGGCCGAGCGGTGCAAGCTTCGGCATGATATTGCGCCACAGGTAAGAGGAAGTGGGATTGCCGTGCTGAAAAACGATGGGCGGCCCTTCACCCATCTCGACATAGGCCATGCGATGGCCATTGACGTCAATGAATCGCTTGGCGGGTTCTGCGGCGTTGATCATCGGTTCGCTCCGCGGCTGATTCTTCGATTATGCTTTGCTACATTGGCGGCCTACAAGTCAACGCTCTGCGGGGGAATTCATGCAGCGATCGAATCGGCTACGCTATTGGCGAGCCAACCTCAGGCTGGTCGCAATTTGCCTCGCGATCTGGTTTACCTGCTCTTACGGGTTCGGTGTACTGCTCGTCGATGAACTCAATACCCTTCGTGTCGGCGGCTTCAAACTCGGCTTCTGGTTCGCACAGCAGGGTTCGATTTACATTTTCGTTGCGCTGATCTTTTTCTATGCATGGCGCATGAATCACATCGATCGCAAGTTCGACGTGCACGAAGACTGACCGATGAGTCTTCAGGTTCTGACGTATATCGTCGTCGGCGCGAGTTTCGCACTCTACATCGGCATTGCGATCTGGTCGCGCGCGCATTCGACCGGCGACTTCTACATTGCCGGCAAGGGCGTTTCTCCCGTCGCCAACGGCATGGCCACGGCTGCCGACTGGATGAGCGCGGCGTCGTTTATTTCGATGGCCGGAATCATTGCATTCATCGGCTACGACGGCTCGGTCTACCTGATGGGCTGGACCGGCGGATACGTCTTGCTGGCGCTTTTGCTGGCGCCGTACCTGCGCAAATTCGGCAAGTTCACGGTGCCCGAGTTCATCGCCGAGCGTTACTACTCGAAAACCGCGCGGATCGTCGCCGTCATCTGCCTGATCTTCATATCGTTTACCTACGTCGCAGGCCAGATGCGCGGAGTCGGCATCGTTTTCTCGCGCTTTCTCGAGGTTGACGTCACGGTCGGCCTGATCATCGGCATGGCGGTCGTCTTCACCTACGCCGTGCTCGGCGGCATGAAGGGCATCACCTACACGCAGGTCGCGCAGTATTGTGTGCTCATCTTCGCCTACACGGTGCCGGCAATATTCATCGCGATACAAATCACCGGCAATCCGATCCCGCAGCTGGCATTCGGCAGCGAAATCGCGGGAACCGGGACCGCACTGCTGGACAAGCTCGACGACATCGTCACATCCCTCGGATTTCACGAATACACGACCGGTACGAAGAGCACGATCGACGTGTTCTGCATCACGATGGCGCTGATGGTGGGGACCGCGGGACTGCCGCACGTCATCGTGCGGTTCTTTACCGTGCCTCGCGTACGCGATGCCCGCATATCCGCCGGTTATGCATTGCTGTTCATCGCGATCCTGTACACGACTGCCCCGGCCGTCGGCTCGATGGCACGCTACAACCTGATCAATACGGTGCAGCCCGGGGAAATCGGTGTCGCCGACGGCAACCTGGATTACGAAGAACGTCCCTCGTGGTTCGACACCTGGGAGCAGACCGGGCTCGTGGGCTTTGACGACAGGAACGGCGACGGTCGTATCCAGTACTACAACGACAACAATCCGGCATTTGCCGAGAAAGCCTTCGAATTCGGCTGGCAGGGCAACGAATTGACGGTCGACCGCGACATTATGGTGCTGGCCAATCCGGAAATCGCCGGCCTGCCGAACTGGGTCATCGCGCTGGTCGCTGCCGGCGGCATCGCCGCAGCGCTGTCGACCGCGGCGGGACTGTTGCTGGTCATCTCCGCTGCCGTCTCCCACGACCTGATCAAGGGCATCTTCGTGCCGCAGATTTCCGAGGCACGCGAACTGCTGGCCGGGCGCGTCGCGGCTGCGTTCGCGATTCTCGTCGCCGGTTACCTCGGCTTCGACCCGCCGGGCTGGGTCGCCCAGGTCGTCGCATTCGCGTTTGGCCTCGCCGCGGCGTCGCTGTTTCCGGTGATTCTGCTCGGCATCTTCTTCAAGCGTATCAACAAGGAGGGCGCGATCGCCGGCATGCTGACGGGGCTCTTTTTCACTTACGGCTATATCGAGTTTTTCAAGGGCCTGTTCCTGAAGTGGGCCGGCGCGCCGTGGGGAGAGAATGTTGCAGCCAACTGGCTGTTCGGCATATCGCCGGAGGGCATCGGCGTCATCGGCATGTGCCTTAATTTCGTCGTTGCGCTCGTCGTCAGCCACCTGACGGCGCCGCCGCCGATCGAGATACAACACATGGTCGAACAGATACGCGTGCCGCGGCACATTAATGAGGGTGATATGTGATGCGAACTCATCGAATGATTGGCACGATGGTAATGATCCTGATGGTCGTCGTAGCAGAGGCCGCGGAGCTCGATAACACTGAGAAACGCATCGCCACCTGGATCGACGCTAATACCGAGTCGGCGATCGCGCTGCTCGAAGAGACGGTGAACATCGGCAGCGGCACTATGAATCACGACGGCGTTCGCGAGGTTGGCAAGGTCATGCGCCGCGAGTTGGACGCGCTCGGTTTCAGCACGTCATGGATCGAGATGCCGCCCGAGGTCAACCGTGCCGGCCACCTTTTTGGCTACCGGGAGGTCGGCGATGGCCCGAACATCCTGATGATCGGGCATCTCGACACCGTGTTCGAGGCCGACGACGCATTCCAGTCGTTCGAACGCGATGGCGACACGGCGCGCGGTCCCGGCGTCGATGACATGAAATCCGGCAACGTCATCATCATCTACGCGCTGAAGGCGCTCGCCGAAGTCGGTGCACTCGACGACATCAATATTACCGTGGCCTACACAGGCGACGAGGAAAAAACCGGCTCGCCGCTCGCGATCGCGCGGCGCGACCTGATCGAGGCCGGCGAGTGGGCTGACGTGGCGCTCGGGTTCGAGTCGGCCGTCACTTACGACGACACCGACTGGGCGACCATTGCCCGCCGCAGTTCGTCGAGCTGGATGCTGACGGTCGAAGGCCGCCAGGCGCACTCGTCGGGTATTTTCGGCGACGACGTCGGTGCCGGCGCCATTTTCGAGGCGGCAAGAATTTTGAATGCCTTCTACGAAGTGGTACGGGGCGAGGAGCACCTGACCTTCAACGCCGGCACGATCCAGGGCGGGACCGACGTCAACTACGACCCGGCGCAGAATCGCGGCACGACATTCGGCAAGACCAACGTCGTGCCGCGCAAGGTCGTCGTGCATGGCGGCATGCGGACAATCTCCGAGGACCAGCTCGCTCGCGCACGGGTGGCGATGCAGGCGATTGTCGCCGATAACCTGCCGCATACGAGGGCCTCGATCAATTTCGAGGACCGCTACCCGCCGATGTCGCCAACGGACGGCAACCGGCGCCTGCAGATCCTGCTGTCCGACGTCAACCAGGCGCTGGGGCGCGGCGAGATGCCAGCCCTCGACCCGTCACGCCGCGGCGCGGCCGACATATCGTTTGTCGCGCCGTATACCGATGCGCTGGCCGGGCTCGGAGCGATCGGTTCGGGCGGCCACACGCCGAACGAGTCACTCGACCTGACGTCGATGCCGCTCGCAATCAAACGAGCGGCGCTGCTGATCTACCGGCTTGGCCGCGACGAAGCGCAATAGCGCCTGATCGCCGTAATGGACGAGCACCGGCGAACGGACCGCAACATGCGCCGCGTCATGCTGGCGCTGGTGATTACCGGCCTCTTCATGGTCGTCGAGGTGATTGGCGGCATTCTGTCGGGATCACTGGCGCTGTTGGCCGACGCCGGCCACATGCTGACCGACACCATGGCGCTGACGCTGGCGGCACTGGCGTTTCACGTCAGCAAGCGACCACCCGACAGGCAGCTGACGTTCGGTTATCACCGCTTCCAGATCCTTGCGGCATTCGTCAATGGTCTTTCATTATTGTTGATCGTCGGCTGGATTCTGTTCGAGGCTATCGGTCGGCTGATTTTGCCGGTCGATGTAGCCGGGCCGACGATGCTCATCGTCGCCGCAGCGGGTCTCGTCGTAAACATCGTTGCGTTCGCGATCCTGCATACCGGCGACCGGGAAAATCTGAATATCCGAGGTGCCGCTCTGCACGTAGCGGGAGATCTGCTCGGCTCGATTGCGGCGATCGTTGCGGCGCTGGTCATCATCTACACGGGCTGGATGGCGATCGACCCGATCCTGTCGGTCGCGATTGCCGCATTGATTTTCAAGAGTGCGACACTGCTTATACGAAAGAGTGCCCACGTATTGCTCGAGGGTGCGCCCGACTGGCTCGACGTAGACGACATGCAGCGCAAACTCGTCGCCGCAATTCCGGACGTCGAGAGTATTCACCATGTTCATGTCTGGGGCCTGACGCCGCAGGACCTGATGCTGACGATGCATATCCGGCTGCATGACGAGACCGGCAACCCGACGGCACTGATTCGCGACGTCAAGGCGGTCCTCGCCGAAGCCTATGCCATCCGGCACTCGACGATCGAGATCGAGATCGACGACTGTGCCGACGAAGTCGCGGAGCAGGGCTAGCGGCCCGGATTCAATGCAGCCGGCCCAGGGCTAGCGATCGTCCGGCAGCACGGTGCCAATGTAAGGCAATGTCCGGTCGCGCTCCGCGTAATCGAGCCCGTAGCCAACCACCCACTCGTCGCCGATCTCGAATCCGACGTAGTCGATCGTCACTTCGACCTCCGCGCACTCGGTCTTGTGCAGCAGCGTGCACGTGCGGATGGACGCGGGGCGGTGCGATTTCAGGATGCCGATCAGGTACTTGAGCGTGTGCCCGGTATCGACGATGTCCTCGACGATCAGCACGTGCCGGCCCTCGATATTGCCGCGTACGTCCATCAGCAGCCGGACGGCGCCGGTCGAAACACTGCCGGTATCGTAGCTGCTGACCGCGATAAATTCGATCGTGCGTGGGATGGTCAGCTTGCGGGACAAATCGGCAAGAAAAATAAATGAGCCCTTCAGCACACCCACGAGGACCAGGTCGCCCTTGTCGGCGTAGTCCGCCGAAATTTCGGCGGCCAGATCCGCAACGCGTTCGTCGATAGCGGATTCCTCAATCAGTACGGGTGGTGTTTGCACGGCGATCTCCGGGTTGGTGCGCTCTCGAGAATAGGGTAACTATTACGTGGATGCTAGGGAGACCCGGATTATTTCAGGTATCTTAGCGAGCGTGGAGACAACCAAGAAACGCTCGATCGCAATTGCGGGAAACATGGGCGCGGGAAAGTCGACGCTCGTCGACTTCCTCGCGCGAACCTACGGCGTTCTGCCGTTCTACGAACCGAACGACGAGAATCCGTATCTCGCGGATTTCTACAGGGACATGAAGGCATGGGCGTTTCAGTCGCAGCTGTACTTCCTCAGCAACAAGTTTCGACTGCACCAGGAACTTGACCGCCAGCCCGGCGTCGTCGCGCTGGATCGAACCATTTTTGAGGATGCCGAGGTATTCGCGACCGCGCTCTACCAGATGCGCAAGATTTCGAAACGCGACTGGGGGACGTACCAGGACTTTTATCACGCGATACTGAACGCGATTCGCCCGCCGGACCTGATGATCTACCTGCGCTGCTCGATGCGCACGCTGCGGGCGCGGATCCGGCTGCGCGGGCGACGCATGGAACGGGATGTGCCGCTGGCCTACCTGAAGCGCCTCGAGCGACTGTATGACGACTGGATCGATCGCTACACGTTGAGCGAAGTCCTGGTGCTGGAGACCGATCGGCTCGACTATATTCACGATCTCGTACATCGCCTCGACGTTATGGAGCGCATAGAGGCCATGTTGCCGCGCGAGATGGGCAAGCCGACGTGCGTGTGATTATTGGCACTAGTCAGCATTAGCAAAAACGGGGGATAAATATGCGCATTCGAATCAAACCTGTCGTCACCGCGTTAGTGTTGGCGCTGCTGTTTCCGGTACAACTGCCGGCGGCAGACCTGACCATCATCAAGGCCGGCTCGCTGTTCGATTCGCGCAGCGGAAAAGTCACGCGAAATGCCGTCATCGTCATCGAGGACGACAAGATCGTCGCGGTCGGCGACGCAGATACGACGATCCCGGAAGGGGCCACGATCATCGACCTGGGCTCATCGTTCGTGCTGCCGGGTGTCATGGACATGCACACGCACGTCATCGATCACCTCGACCCTTACTTTTTTGCAGGCTATTTCCAGTCGCCGCATCGGGCTACGATCGGGGGCGTCGTCAACGCCGAGAAAACGCTGCTGGCCGGATTCACGACGATCCGCAACGTTGGCGCCTCGGACTACGCGGACGTCGCGCTGCGTGACGCGATCGACGCGGGCGAAATTGCCGGCCCGCGCATGGCGGTCTCCGGGCCGGGACTCGGCATCACCGGCGGCCACTGCGACGACAATACGCTGAACGAGTCGTTCGCCGAGCGCGGCGACGGTGTCGCCGACGGCCCGTGGGAGGTGCGCAAACAGGTGCGCAAGAACGTCAAGTATGGTGCCGACCTGACGAAATTCTGTGCGACCGGCGGCGTGTTCTCCAAGGGCACCAAAGTCGGCATGACCCAATACACGCTCGAGGAGATGCAGGCGATTGTCGACGAGTCGCACACGCATGGCCGCAAGGTGGCTGCACATGCCCACGGCAACGAAGGCATCAAGCGCGCGATTCTCGCCGGCGTGGACTCGATCGAGCATGCCAGCTTCCTCGACCGCGAGGCCGTGCAGATGGGCATCGACCGCGGCACATTCTTCGCGCTCGATATCTACAACACCGAATACACGCTGGAGACGGGCGAAGCGCGCGGCGTGCCCGAGGAAAACATCAACAAGGAACGCGAGGTCGGTACCCGCCAGCGCGAGAGTTTCTCACTGGCCGTGAAGATGGGTGCCAAGGTCGTTTATGCAACCGATGCCGGCGTCTTCCCGCACGGCGACAACGGCAAGCAGTTTGCGCGCGCGGTGCGTTTCGGCATGACGCCGGCACAGGCAATCATCTCGGCAACATCGCTTAGCGCCGAACTGCTCGGCTGGGAGGACCGCGTGGGTGCAATCGAACCTGGCATGTACGCCGACATCATCGCCGTCGACGGCAACCCGCTCGACGACATCAGCGAACTCGAGGACGTGGACTTCGTCATGAAGGGCGGCGTCGTCTACAAGAACGACGTGCGCTGAAGGTGTTTCAGGGCGTGACCCGGAAGCCCGCGCGCTCGAGCAGGCGCGCGCTGCTGTCGAAAGCCTCCTTGTCGGCATAGGTCATGACGACTTCGAATTCGCCGGTGCCGCGCCGGAACCAGTCGAGCTGCAGTCCGGGCGACATCGCCTCCAACTGTTCGATAAAGGCCGTCGCCCGGTACGGCTCGCCAAACGTCAGCAGCGTTGACTGGCCAAGATCCGAATACAGGAAATCGCTGCCGGGAACGGTGGCGACGCCGTCACCGAGAACGTAATTCAGGTGGCGGAAGATGTAGCCGGAATACCAGTTGGCACCTGTGGGTATGCTTTCACCGTTTTTCGGAATCCGGCCAGGGCCGTAATTGTAGGCGGCGAGCGCGAGATGCAGGTTGCCGTCATACTCGCCGAGCAGTTCCTTCAGGTAGCGGGTGCCGGCATCGATGTTGGTACACGGATCGTACAGGTCACTCAGGCGGTGAATGCCGAGGTGGCGGGCGGTACCCGGCCAAAGGATCTGCATGACGCCGTGTGCATTGGCGCGGGAGCGCGCGGTGGGCTCGAAATCGCTCTCGCCCCGGGCGACGGCCAGCAGCAGCGTTTTGGGTAATCCGTACTCCAGAGCCGCGATGTCGAAACAGCGTTCGTGCGGGAACCGGAACGCGGGTTCGGCCGTCGCTTGCCGGTCGAGATACTGCCGCCATGCCGCATCGAGGTCGGTCGTGCCCGTGCGTGCGTCGGCGGTCAGTGCGAGTGCCGTCATGATGAGGCCGACGACGATGACGCCGAGCTTGCGACGCGTGTCGCGCGCGATCATTGCGGCAGCTCCAGCCCTGTTGCCGCGGTGATCTGCGTCAGGCTGGCCGTGATGTCGTCATTGCTCTGGTAGGCGAACGCCACCTCGTAAACGCCGGGTTTCACACGTACGACGCGGTAGTCGAGTCCGGTCACGCTTTGCAGCTGCGCGACGAAGCCGTTCGCGGCGAGTTCGCTGCGGAACGGGCTCCAGAAGGCGTACCAGGACTGCGGCGTGTCCAGCGCCGGCTGCAATTCGACCGGCGGCGGTTTACCGGTTTCGACTGGCTGATCCATCCTGCCGGTAGCGCTGTCCGCAACACCCGCATTGTCGTCAGCCGGGCTGGCAAACGCCGGTTCCGGCACGTCGGCTTCGACCACGGCACCCGCATCGACCCGATCATCATCGGCGCTTCGACGCTGGCCGGCATTCCCGGTCGTGCGTCTGTCGCCGGGCTCCACCGGCGACGTCGGCAGCGGCAACGTCACGATCGTATGCTCGCTCGTCGGGCTCTCGGTTTTGAATTGCGGGATGCCGATAACGACGAGTAGCGTCGCCAGGGCCAGCGCAGAACCGGTAATTGCGCCGAGTATTCGAATCATCAGAGCGCCCTCACAGTACGTCCTTCAGTTCAATCGCGCGCCAGTCCACCGCGCCGACCGAGCGTGCCGCCAGCGTCGCGAATTCGTCGAGCCAGCGGCGCATCGCGTCACCCTGCAGGCCGGGTCGCAGCGACGATCCGCAACGTACCGGCAGAAGGTCAATATGGTTCGCGATGCGGCGCGCCGCGCGCGCATCGGCGATAGCGACCGCGTAGTAGGTATCGGCGTCGGGTGTGATGCGCCATTCGTCGGTACGTCGCGCCTGCACGCTGCCGAAACGCGCGATCGGCAAGGTCAGCGGGTCGCCGTTGCGGACGACCCGGGCCGTGGTGCGATCGCGGCACTCGGCGTCGCCGAGTCTCACGAGCCCGAGCTGCGGCTGGTTCTCGATAACGAATACTATGGCGTCGGCATTCGCCGTCGTCGACAGCAGCGAGCATCGTTGGTCATTGCCCCACCGCATTGACGTCGGGACGAACTGCAGGCCGGAACGGCACTCGCTGATGTCGCGGGGCGTCACTACGTGCAGCGGACCGAGCAGCGGGTCGCCGCCGGTCGTCGGCATCGAGACGAACAGGTCGGACGCGACCCTCGCAGGTTGATCGTCCGCGACCTGTCCCGGTCGAGGCCCGGAACCCGGATCCGCGCCGCCGTCCGGCAACACCACGTAGGCGCTGACGCTGAGCGGTGTAAGGCCGCTGCCCGGATCGGACGGTGTAATCGTCAGCCAGTACTGGTGCAGCGAGCGGTCAACCGGATGCGCTTCCGCCGACAAAGTCGCGGTGCCGAGGGCCGGGTTTGTCGTCATCGACACGGCAGAGTGGCCGGCGATATTGCGACTGACGAGCTCGAGTGCGCCCGGCAGCGCCGACGCCGAATCCGCCCCGGACACCGGCAATACGTATTGGCCGCTAGTCTGCCCCGACAGCGCGCAGGACAGCTGGTGGGCCAGGTGCTTTGCCAGCAAGTCCGTCTGCGAGCCGGTAAACGGCACGTTGCGCGACCCGAGGAAGCTCGAGTCGACAGCTTTTTCCCGAATCGCACGCTGCTCGAGGCCATTCAGGCTTCCGCGCCAGGTGCTGCCGAACCCGCCGACCCAGCTGCCGTCGTCGAGATCCATCGCACGGACGCGAATTTCGTAGCGATGGTCGAGCAGCTCTGCGATCTCGACACCGATGTAGTAGTTGACCGTGTCGCGCCTGCAATCGGCCGTATCGCCGATTGCCTTCGCGGCGCTTCCCTGGCGCCAGGCGACGCG
The DNA here is from genome assembly GCA_041609735.1 of Woeseiaceae bacterium. Lineage (GTDB taxonomy): Bacteria > Pseudomonadota > Gammaproteobacteria > Steroidobacterales > Woeseiaceae > UBA1847. The sequence goes on from JBFIQH010000014.1 coordinate 16,757, forward strand.
CACGTAGCCCGAGTCCAGCGCGGCATTCAGCAACCTGTCGCGCAGCGACAGCGCGAGCTCGTTGCTGACCGATGCGGGCTCGTTGCCGTCGATGACGACGAACATGACCGTCTGGCCCTTGAAGCGCGGGTGGTTCTGCAGACGATCATTGACCGCCGGCAGCAGCTCGCTTTCGAACCACGGGTCGAGACCCGTTTCACGCGCACCGGCCGACGTCGTCAGCAACACGGCGAGAGTCGCGAAAAAAAACTGCCGCGTCGCGCTCACCCGCCGGTCTCCAGCTGCAGCGAGCCGTTTGCGCCGATCACCAGCGAGCCGCCGCGGTGGTCGTTCATCAACTGCGCCAGCTGGCCCCTGAGGCGAGACGGCAGCGTAACGCCGAAACTGACGGCGGACGCGTCGGTGCCGGACCGGCTTAACGCGTCGACGACCGGTTGCGGCACCGTTGCCGTTTCCATCTCGTGAAACTCCTTCGGCGTCGATGCTTCCCAGAAACTGATGCGGCTGTTGTCAACAGACATGCGCTGCGCGCGGCCCGCCTCGATCGCGTAGAAGCCGACCTGGCCGCTGGCGACCAGCCGCGTCAAAGCGAGGTCCGACTCGAAGCGCAGCGTGAAGCCCTCCTGCTCGCTGGACGATGCTGCCGTAGCGGTCTCCGGCACTGCAGATGCGACCGCTACGGGAGGCGGCGGCTCGATCGCGGTTACCGGGGATGGCGGCACAGGCCGTGTTTCGGGCGCCTTGACCGCTTGCGCTGGCGGCCCGTATTGCGGCGTCCAGGGCGGGCGGGTCAGCGATACCGGCCGGTTTTCCGGCGGATTGACGACGTGCTCGGGGGGCGATTCGACGCGAGGCACCTCGACAGGCTTCTCGACAGGCGAGGGCACGGCAACCGGAATCGCTTCGGGCACGGCGGTCACTGCCAGCGGCGGTGCTTCCGGCGCCATCGGCAGGCTCTGGACCAGCGCGAAAATGGCGACGAGACACAGCGCGAGTATCGCCATGAACCGCATGACATCGGTCTGCAGGTCGGCGGCGCCGCCGCTGTCGCCGTCGATGCCGCGCGTCAGCGGGTAGGCGAGGGGGGAACGGCTCATCGCGGTCGCCTCATTGCACGTCGCCTGTGGAGGGCCTGTCGCGCGCATCGAGATGTTTCTCGATGCGCTCGAGGCTCTCACGCATCAGCGACGTGTCGGCGCGCGCGGCACGATCGTAGCGCTGCTGCAGCTCGGCGCCGAGCGACACGGTCTTGTAGACCCGCATCAGGTAACCGCCGACGCCACCGAATATCGTCGTCGACAGCGCCAGCAGGATGCCGCCGTCGATCATGCGCTCGAGCATCGCGAACGCACCCTGACTGAGCGCCAGCGTGCGGTCGCCGAGGGCGAATATCAGCGCGCTGCGCATGCCGATCGCGGTCCAGATGACACCGGTACCGAAGAACAGTGTTGTCCAGATATCTGTCAGGTGATCGAGTTGCACGACCTGGTTGACGGGACGCTCTTCGTCGAGGCACTTGCGCAGTCGCCCGAGCGTCACAAAAAAAGCGATTAACAGGATCGCAAATACCGGGATCGACGAACCGAGGTTCGTGTAGGCCCAGCTCAGCCATTCGCCCGGGCTCGAAATGACGGAGTTATTCAGCTCGACGAGATCGGCGCGCGCCAGCGCATAGACAATCGCGATGCCGCCGACGAGCGTGCCGGTCAGGCCCGCAACCATTCCCTGGAAAAAATCGCGGCGTTCGGTCACTTGCGGTTACCGCCCGGCAGCACACGCGGTGCAGGTTGCCTCGAGGACCAGCTCGACTTCCTGGTACAGCCGGTCGGCGCGGTAATAGCCGTCGTTGTCGAGACTGACCTTCAGCAGCCCGCGCTCTTTGTCCGAGAGCTCGCGCTCCATGTCGAACAGCACCTTTTGCTTGTTCGGGCAGGTGTGCGAACAATTATTGTAGTCGCCGCGCATCGACATGAATTTCACATTGAAATACCGGTTGTAGTAATCCTCGGCCTGGCGTTTGCTCAACAGGCCGTCATCCGTCGCCCAGACGAGGAACTCGCTGAAAGCGCGCTTGTTCTCCGGGCGGGGGTCACCTTCGGCAATCGTCAGGAGGTCGTCGTAGTAGCGATCGAAATACGCCTGGCAACCGCTTTGCAGATTGCTCCTGACGGCGCTCATTGCGCTGTCGAGATTGCGCGTTTGCGGTGACAGGCAGGTAGGTTCCGTCGATGCGCAGGCGGACAGCAGCATCGCGCCTGTGAGTGCTGCAGCGGACAGCCAGGTCCTGAAGTCGGGGGTCTTGGTCATCAGAGTTACTCCTTCTGTCGTGCAGGTTTACTGTTCGAGGGGGCTGCGATACGCCTGTTCGACGCTGCCCGGCGGCGGGCCGGCGACGATGGCGCGCGATGCCTCGTCACCGAACAGGATCGCCTTGACGCCGCCGACGACTTCCATCATCTCCGGCGTGATGATCCCGAACGACTGGTTCAGCTGCTCCATCAACGTCGCGCGGGCGATTTCCTGGCGCGTCCTCGCGATCAGCGTGCTGGTCTCCTCCATGTCGAGATAAATGTCCGACGCCAGTACCGCAAGCGACTGGTCGCCCTGGCTGCCGGACGTGGCGACCAGCTGATAATAGGTATTGAATCGTTCCGACAGCCGCATTCCGGAGCGGCCACGTAACGTCGGCGACGCGGTATTCGTGGCGGCACTGGTGCTCTTCCCGATCAGCGTTTCCTGCAACGTCCACGAGGTCATCTTGTGGCCGAGTTCGTTGCGCAACCCTTTTTCGAGGCTAAGCCTCGTATTGTTGACGGTGTGTTCCATGTCGGGCAGGCGTTCTTCCATGATCGTCAGCATGTCGAGATAGGTCGCGCCGATCTGGCGCGCAAGCCGCTGGCAACCGGAATCGTTCTCGGCGCCGTCGCATTTGCTTTGTGCGTACAGCTGCTGCTGCTGGTCGAGTCGGCCGATGACCTCCTGCAGCCCGGTTTCCATGTCGCGGGCGACGTCGCCGGTCTGGCGCAGGTCCTCGACGACGGTCGTCGGGAACAGGCGAATCGTCGGCGAGTTGGCGTAGACGGTGCCGGCGGCGAGCAGGGCGGTGCACAGGACTACAAGCGCAGGTAAGGATGGTTTCATCGTGCCGTCCTCGAAATCGTGGAAAGTCAGGGAGACGCTACGCCGGCGCCAATGAATAGAGGCTGAACACCCACCGCGCGGGGCGTCACAATCCGTGAGATCCCCTATTGCACTTCGTAATGCGAATCATTATCATTTTCCATGTCAGGTAAACCTGCGGAAAAACCGGGGCTTACATAATCCGGGCGCCTGTCTGAGGCGCCACAGAGGCAGCAACATGAACTCGAACGGCAATACCCTGGCGGCACTGAAGCGTGGACAGCGCGGCGTCATCAGCGCCGTCGACGCGGCCTGTCCGCAGGTGCAGCGCCTGATGACGCTGGGACTGGTCGAAGGCGCCGAGGTCGAGCTCATGAGCGCGGCGATCGGCGGCGACCCGCTCGAGTTTCGCCTGTTCGGTCGCGGCATTTCGCTGCGGGCGGAGCAGGCGCGACACTTCACCGTGCGGCCATTCGGTGACGCTGCTGAATCCCTTGGCTAAGGGCAGCGAAACCAAAATCCCCGCCAACCAGATTCCGATCAGCCGGCACCGCGATGGAAGCCTGGCAGTAGTCGGTACGCCGAACTCCGGCAAGAGTACGCTGTTCAACCGACTGACGGGGCTGCGCCAGCGCATCGGGAACTACCCGGGCGTTACCGTCGAGAAGCACGTCGGCACGCTGCGCTACGACAACTCGGTGGTCGAACTGATCGACCTGCCGGGCACCCACACCTTGAGCGCAAACTCCTACGAAGAGCGAATTGCCGTCGACGTCATTCTCGGCCGAATGCCGGGCACACCGGCGCCGGACGGCATTCTCGCCGTCGTCGACGCGACCAATCTCTACCAGGGTCTGTATCTCGTTCAGCAGCTGCTGGAACTCCAGCTGCCGATCGCCGTCGCTCTGACGATGACCGATGCCGCCGAATGGGAAGGCATCACGATCGACATCGAACGCCTGTCGGCGCGACTGGCCGGTGCGCCGGTCTTTCCCGTCATTGCGACGACGGGCAAGGGCCTGCAATCGCTGCGGCAAGGTTTGGCGAAATTGCACGAGCAGCCGGCGCCGCAGCCGGATCCGGCGTGGCCTGAACTGCGAACGGCGGCCGCAGAGCTGAAAGAAGAGTGCAAATCGCCGATGCGCATTGCCGAACTCGAACGCTTGCTGATCGACGGGCCCAACGAATTCAATGAAGGCCTGGTCGTTACGCTGGGCGATGGCGGTATGGCCGCATTGCGTCGCGCGCAGGACAGCGTCTTCGGCCTCGTTCCGCCGCTGGCGGCCGAGGCGCGGGTGCGTTATCGCTGGGTGCGCGACGTGCTCGCCGACGTACAGCAACAGGGCCGGTCGATGGTCTCGTGGCGCAGCCGTCTGACGACGTTCTTCAACCGTCCGGTACCGGGGACGATCGGCCTGTTCGTCGTCATGGCGCTGGTCTTCCAGGCGGTGTTCGCGTGGGCGACGCCGCTGATGGACCTGATCGACGGCACCGCGGCGTCGCTGGCCGGATCGGTACATTCCCTGCTGGGTAACGGCGCGATTGCGAGCCTGCTGGCCGACGGCGTCATCAGCGGCGTCGGCAGCGTCGTCATTTTCCTGCCGCAAATCCTGATCCTGTTCCTGTTCATCATCGTGCTCGAGGATTCCGGCTACCTGGCGCGTGCGGCGTACCTGATGGATCGCGCAATGCGGTCTGTCGGCCTGTCGGGGCAGTCGATCATCCCGATGATCTCGAGCTTCGCGTGTGCGGTACCGGGCATCATGGCAACACGCGTGATACCGAACCGGCGTGATCGCATCGCGACGATTCTTGCGTCGCCGTTCATGACCTGTTCGGCGCGGCTGCCCGTATACGCACTGCTGATCGCAGCATTCGTGCCGTCGCAGCGCGTCGGCTTCCTGAACCTGCAGGGACTCGTGCTGTTCGGGCTGTACATGTTTGGCATCGTCATGGGGATACTGACCGCGCTGCTGCTGCGACAGACGGCGTTGCGCGGCCCGAAACCGCCGTTTGCGCTGATGCTGCCCGAATTCCGCCGGCCGAATTTGCGCACGGTGATGTTCCAGCTGTTCGGCCGTGCAAAAGTCTTCCTGTATCGCGCGGGTACCGTGATTTTCAGCGTTGCCGTCATCATCTGGGCGCTGGCGTACTACCCGCGATCGACGGACATCGCGCCGTGGGTCGCCAACGCGACTGAGCAGGCTGAAGCAACGCTGTCCGGCGAGGCGCTCGACGCGGCGATCGGCGATATCGAAAACCGCGCCGCGGCAGTGCAGCTCGAACAGAGCTGGCTGGGTCGCGCCGGCAAGTTCATCGAGCCGGCCTTTGCGCCGCTCGGATGGGACTGGCGGGTTTCCGCCGCCGTTATCGCCGGCTTTCCGGCGCGCGAGGTCGTCATCGCCGTGCTCGGTACCGTCTACGCCGTCGGCGACGAGGCCGATGAAGCGACGTTGTCCGGGCGTTTGAAGTCGGCGACGCACGCGGACGGCAACCCGGTCTTCACGCTGCCGATGGTCATCGGCCTGCTGATTTTTTATGCCTGTTGCCTGCAGTGCGCCGCAACCCTCGCCGTCATCCGTCGTGAAACCAATACCTGGCGCTGGCCGGTGTTCGCGTGGACCTACATGACAACACTGGGTTACCTGGGCGCGTTCGCCGCCTACCAGTTGCTCTGATTCACTAGAGATTGCGCAGGCGGGCGACCGCGGCCTCGAGCGTCTCATCGCTCTTTGCGAAGCAGAAACGAAGTCTCTGCCCTGTGAAGGGCGTTTCGCAAAATACCGTCAGCGGTATCGACGCGACGCCGATGTCGCGCGTCCATCGCTTGGCCAGTGCGGCGTCCTCGTCGTTACTGATGTCGCCATAATCGAGCAACTGGAAGAACGTGCTTTGGGCGGGTTTTAAGCGAAAACGTGAACCCTCGAGCAGTGCGCAGAACCGATCGCGTTTCTGCTGGTAAAAGTCGGCAAGCTCCCGGGGGAACCCGGGATTGCTGTGGAGATAGTCGGCGAGGGCATGCTGGATCGGCGTGACGACCGTGAATGTCGTGAACTGGTGTACGCGCCGGAACTCGGCGGTCAAAGCGGCAGGAGCGATGCAGTAACCGACTTTCCAGCCAGTGGCGTGAAACGTCTTGCCGAACGAGGAAATGACGAACGTGCGCTCGCGCAATTCGTCGTGACGCAACAGGCTCTGGTGTTCTTCGCCGTCGAAAACAATATGCTCGTAGACTTCGTCAGAGACGATGAACGCGTCCGTATCGCGTACCACGCCGGCAAGCCGTTCGAGATCGTCGGCGGACAGAATCGCCCCGGTCGGGTTATGCGGAAAATTGCAGACGATGAGCCGTGTGTTCGGATTGACGGCGTCAGCGAGCTGCTGCCAGTCGATGCTGAACGTGTGGCCGTCGTCGCCGATGCTCAGCGGCACGTGACGTGTGCGGCCGCCCGCGAGCGTGATGGCCGGTTCATAGGAATCGTAGGCCGGGTCGAAGACTATGGCTTCGTCATTCGGCCGCACCAGCGCCTGGATCGCGCTGAACAGGCCTTCCGTCGCGCCGGTGCTGATTGTGATTTCGACATCGGGGTCGATTTCCTGGGCGTGATTCGCCCATGTTTTTGCGGCGATCGCCTCGCGCAACGCCGCGACGCCGGGCATTGGCGCGTACTGGTTGGCGCCATGCTGCAGGTAGTAATTGATCCGTTGCAGCAATTCGTCCGGCGGATCGAAACTCGGGAAGCCCTGCGACAGGTTGATCGCGTCATATTCGGCAGCGAGCGCGCTCATGACCGTGAAAATCGTGGTACCGACGTTGGGCAGCTTGCTGTCGAGCATCGTTGTCATGGTCCGGACAATGGCACCGGCGTCTCAACCTTGTCAATGCGCTGCGCAGATCACGCCTTGGGGAAGCATCTGCGCTTGTTCCGCTGCAATGTGGGGTTCTGTATGATCTCTCGACAACCATCGGGAATCCGGTAACAAGAAATCAGTCTTTATGGGGAGAAGAGTGATGAATCGACGAAATTTCCTGCGCGCATCCGTCGCGGCGGGCATCACATCCAGCGTTACTTCTACGGAGCTTCTTGCCGCCTACGAGGCCGTGACGGCGGTCAATTCCGAGATCGAGGCGGTGACCGGGGACGGCAAGTCGGTGGCTCTGGAACGTACCGCCGTTGACGAGCTGAAAGCCAGCCTGCGCGGCGACCTGCTGCTGCCGGGCAACCCGGGTTACGACGCCGCACGGCGCGTGCTGAACGCCGGTATCGACAAGTATCCGGCACTCGTCGTCCAGCCTGACGGCGTCACCGATATTCGTCACGCCGTGGACTTCGCGCGCGACAACAAGCTGTTGCTGGCCGTCAAGTGCGGCGGTCATTCCTGGGCCGGCAAGTCGACCTGCGATGGCGGCATGCAGATCGACCTGTCGACGCTGCGCCACGTCCGCGTCGACCCAGAGGCGCGTCGCGCCGATGTTGCCGGCGGCAGCCTGCTCGGCGAAATGGATCGAGAATCGATGGCGCTGGGACTCGTTACGACGGCAGGCACGGTGTCACATACTGGTGTCGGTGGGCTGACGCTCGGCGGCGGTTTCGGGCGCGTCGCTCGTCGATTCGGATTGGCGCTCGACAACGTCAGGTCGGTCGATATCGTCACCGCCGACGGCAACTTGCTGCACGCCGACGCCGAGCAGCATCCCGACCTCTACTGGGGCGTACGCGGTGGCGGCGGCAACTTCGGCATCGTCACGAATTTCGAATTCGAGCTGCACCCGATGAAGCGCGAGGTGCTGGCAGGCGAGGTGATGTTCCCGATCGACAGAGCCCGCGACGTCATGACGGTCTACTCGGAAATGCTTGAGACCGCCCCGGACGAGCTGTACCTGGATGCGATGATCATGAGTCCACCCGAAGGCGTGCCGGGCATGGCCGCGTTCAGCCTGTGCTATTCGGGCGACCCCGGCAAAGCGGACGCGGTGCTTGCGCCAATCCGCAAGCTCGGCAAGCCGATGCAGGAGACGGTGGCGGTGCGCGACTACGTCGAAGTGCAGAAGAGTTTTGATAACAGCGACCCGCGCAGCGTCGGCGAGTACATGAAGTCCGGCTTCATCAACGCGTACCCGCCGGAACTGATCGATCGCATCATCGACGGTTTCCAGGGCGATCCCGGGCGTTCGACGATGCTCTACTTCCAGCAGTCGGGCGGCGCGATCGGGCGTGTACCGGCAGACGCGACCGCATTTGCTCATCGCAAGTCGCTGGCCAGCATGTTCATCTTCATCAGCTGGCCGCTCGGCACGCAGAGCGACGACGACATCGGCTATATGCGCAAGTACTGGAGTACCCTCGAGCCGTTTACCGACGGCTGGTACACGAACGAGGTGTCCAACGAATCGCAGCGTGTCCTCAGCAGCAATTACCAGGGCAACTTCGATCGTCTCTTGAAGGTCAAGAACCGGTACGACCCGGGCAACCTGTTCCGCCTGAACGCGAACATTCAGCCGGCGGTCTGACCGCGGCAGCATCCGGGAACCGGTTTTTAGTGACCGGGCTTGGTCGGGGTAACTGGATTCGAACCAGCGACTTCTACCTCCCGAAGATAGCGCTCTACCAGGCTGAGCTATACCCCGTACTCGGATATTCGACCTTGCGTCAGGTGCGGCGGCGGACGGCGAATTCCGCGATGGCCGCGAGCGCCTGCTTGTAAGCTGAATCGGGAATGTCAGCCAGTGCATCCAGCGCCAGATCGGCGGCTTCCTGAGCGCGCGCCGCAGTGTACTGGAGGGCACCGGTCGATTCAATGACCGACTGGATTTCGCCGAGACGCTCGAGACCGCCCTCGACGATCGCGTCGCGGATCATTGCGCGTTCGGCGGCGCTGCCGTTTTTCATCGCGTAGATTAGCGGCAGCGTCGGCTTGCCTTCGGCAAGATCGTCGCCGAGGTTCTTGCCGAGCTCGGCAGCCGACGCGTTGAAGTCGAGCGCGTCGTCGACCAGCTGGAACGCGGTGCCGAGGTGCTGGCCATAGGCCATCATTGCGGCCTCGTCGGCCGGGTCGCGTTTGGCCAGCACGGCAGCAATCTGTGCGCCGGCCTCGAACAGTCGTGCCGTCTTGCGATAAATGACCAGGCGGTACGCATCCTCGGTGACGTCCGGGTCGTGCACATTCATCAGCTGCATAACCTCGCCGGCGGCGATCGTGTTGGTCGCGTCGGCAAGGATCTGCATGACCCGCATGCTGTCGATATCGACCATCATCTGGAACGCACGCGAATACAGGAAATCGCCAACCAGCACGCTCGCCTGGTTGCCGAACACGGTATTTGCGGAGTCCTGGCCGCGCCGCCGAGACGACGAGTCGACGACGTCATCATGCAGCAGCGTCGCCGTATGTATGAATTCGATGATGGCCGCGGCGCGGTAGTGCATGCTGCCTCCGTAGCCGAGCGCCCGCGATGCCAGCAGCACGATCATCGGCCGCAGCCGCTTGCCGCCGCTCATGACGATGTACTCGGAGACCTGCGAGACGAGGGCGACGTCGCTGGCAAGACTTTCCGCGATCAGCCGGTCGACCGCGGCCATGTCGTCCGCCGAAAGCGCCTGCACGTCGTCAAACGACGCAAAATTCCGATTTTTTTCGAGCGCCTGCATAAGGTTCGCGATGATGCCTTAATCCGTCGGCCGTGGGTACTGTAGTTGCGACGCCGCTTCTTGCCGGGTGGGCGCCAAGCTATTGAATTATGCAGTTTTTTTTCTCGGCGCCGACGTTGACCCGCGTGAGTGGAATCTATAGAATTCCCGCTCTTTTGCGGCACCTCCCGTTCGACGAACCTGCGCGTTTGTCCGGTAAGCCCGCAGAAATCTTTTATTAATCAGTGGGTTGCGTACTCCGCCCACGCGATGGAGCAAAACTGATGTATGCGGTTTTTCGCACCGGCGGTAAGCAGTATCGCGCGGCAAAGGGTGACGTCCTGCGTCTGGAGAAACTGGACGCCGACGAAGGCGCCACCGTCAGCTTCGACGAAGTCCTGCTGGTCGGCGAAGGCGCCGACATCAAGGTCGGCAGCCCGCTGTTGTCCGGCAGTTCGGTGACGGCTAAAGTCGTACGCCAGGGCAAGTCCGGCAAGGTGCCGGTCGTCAAGTTCCGGCGCCGCCAGAACTACCTGCGCCAGGGGACGCATCGCCAGTTCTTCACCGAGGTAGAAATTACCGACATCGGCGCGAAAGCAGCGGCGAAACCGGCATCGGCAAAGGCCGAGGATACGAAGCCCGAGGCGAAACCCGCCAAGAAGAAGACGGCGAAAAAAGCGGCCACAAAGAAGGCGCCCGCCAAGAAAAGCACGACGAAAAAGAAAACGGCCAAGAAAAAAGCTGCAAAGAAAAAGAGCAGCTAGGCCGGACCAGGCTATTGACGACGCTGGTGCAGCTCACCGGCCGATTGACGAAACAGGTACAGACCAGTGGCACATAAAAAAGCAGGCGGTAGCAGCAAGAACGGACGCGATTCGGAGAGTAAACGCCTTGGCGTTAAAATCTTCGGCGGCCAGGAAGTCGTTGCCGGCAATATCATCGTTCGTCAGCGTGGCACCCGATTCCATGCCGGCGTGAATGTCGGCATTGGTCGCGACCACACGCTGTTCGCGAAGAAAGACGGCGAGGTCCGTTTCGAGAAGAAAGGGCCGAAGAACCGACAGTTCGTCAACGTGGTTTAACGACTGACGGGTCGCGACCCGGACGCCCGCGCGGGCGAATTTTTTACGTCAGAACCCCGCTCATGCGGGGTTTTCTGTATTCGGGGCCCGACGGGACGGCAGTATGAAATTTGTCGACGAAGCAACGATTCGCGTGATTGCCGGGAACGGAGGCCACGGGGCATTGAGCTTTCGCCGCGAGAAATACGTCGAACGCGGCGGTCCCGATGGCGGCGACGGCGGTCATGGCGGCAGCGTCTACCTGGTCGCCGACGCCTCCATCAATACCCTTGCCGATTTTCGCGTCGCGCGTAAATTCCGTGCGGAGAACGGGCAGGGCGGGTCGGGCCGCAACAAGACCGGGCGTTCCGGCGAGGATCTCGACGTACGAGTGCCGGCGGGCACCGTGGTCCACGACATCGATACCGGCGAGTTCCTCGCAGATATGACAACCGACGGACAGCGCCAGAAGGTTGCGGACGGCGGCCGTGGTGGACTCGGCAACACGCGTTTCAAGAGCAGCGTCAATCGCGCGCCGCGAAAGACGACCAACGGCACGCCGGGAGAGGCGCGCCACCTCAAGCTCGAGCTCAAGTTGCTGGCCGATGTCGGGCTGCTCGGTCTGCCGAACGCGGGCAAATCGACGCTGATCGCGGCGATGTCGCAGGCGAAGCCCCGCATTGCCGACTATCCGTTCACGACACTGCATCCCAATCTCGGCGTCGTGCGCGTCGGCAAACTGCAAAGCTTTGTCATGGCCGATATTCCAGGCCTGATCGAAGGCGCGTCCGAGGGTGCCGGCCTCGGCATCCGGTTCCTGAAGCATCTGCAACGAACGCGGCTGCTGCTGCACCTGGTCGACATTGCACCGCTCGATGAGTCCGTCGACGCGGCCGCGTCGGTTAACGCGATTGCTGCCGAACTCGGCAAGTTCTCGACGGACCTTGCGGACAAGGAGCGCTGGCTGGTGATCAACAAGATCGACCTCCTGGCGCCTGCCGATCTCGCGACCCGCCGCCCGCAGCTGCTGGCGCGGCTTGACTGGGCCGGTGAGGTCTTCGAGGTCAGCGCCGCGACCGGTGCCGGAACCGACGAACTCGGACGGGCAGTCATGCGTCGACTGGAACAGCTCGACGAGGCGTCGGGCCCCGGCGAGTACTTGTCATAATCCGGACATTGCTGCGACCAGACGCAGCCAACGCATGGAACCCGATCGCTGCGGCACTCGTTCAGGGTGTATCGAGCGGCCCAAATACGACCGAAAAAAAGCGACGTGCGGCGGGAGTCGTGACGGAGCGTCCCGGACACGACCTGGAGCACAGAAAACGGCCGGGATTTCGCGTATCAAGAAGGGCTGACTGGACACTGCAATTGACTGCGGGGGCCCCTTGGCATGGCATACCGGATCTACCGATGGCGGCGATGGCTGTTTGCGGCACTGGCAACACTGGTGCTGGCCGCCTGTGCGACACCGACGCCGACGCCGGTTCCGGTCGCCATCGATCCCGCGACCGATCTGTCCGAACCTCCGCAGCCCGAGCCGCAAATCCCGGTCATCAAGGAACCGCCGCCGGTGGTCGTCGAGCGCCCACCCGTCGCGGAGCCGATTGCGCCGGTCGCGATCGTACTCGCGAGCCGCGAGCCAGCCTACGACGATGTCGTCAACGAGCTCGGCAAGCATCTCGAGAATTACTCGATCTATGACCTGAGCGACAAGAGCCAGCCGCCGGAATCCGCCTTTCGCGCGATCAACGACGACAACGCACTGGCGGTTGTCGCCGTCGGCCTGCACGCCGCGCGCGCAGCGATCCTGCTCTCGCAGCAGCCGGTGAT
>JBFIQH010000015.1:0-29251 GCA_041609735.1 Woeseiaceae bacterium
ATTACCGATGCCGGTTGCCGCTGCGTCCTGAACGGAGGTATCGCCGCGGCGGAGCCAGGCAACCCGCATGCAGCCGGCTCGTATGCTGAGGTAAGCTGCATCCATGATTATCCCCGATGGTTTCGGCACCGTTGCCCCGTATGTCTTCGTTGATGACGCCGATGCGTTCGCCGAATTCCTGCATAGCGCGTTCGGCGGCGAGGAAACGGTTCGCAGCGTTACGCCAGACGGGCGCGTCGCTAACCTGCAGGTCCGCATCGGCACCGTCACGTTGATGACGAGCGATGCAACGCCCGCATTCCCCGCAATGCCCGCGTCGTTTTACGTCTACGTCGAAAACGCGGACGAAACGATGTCGCGAGCGATCGCTGCCGGCGCAAGAAAGATTATGGACGTCGATGATATGCCGTACGGCGACCGCCAGGGCGGCGTGCGTGATCCGTTCGGTAACCTGTGGTGGATTTCGCAGCGACTGGTCGACGCACCGTACACGGCCGGCTAGAGCGCATGCGCGGCGCGAGTGATCGCCTCATGGATGCTGGCGGGCGACAACTGCTTCAGGCAGTTCAGGTGACCGAGCGGACACTCGCGTTCGAAGCACGGGCTGCAGTCGAGATCGAGCCAGTGTATGTCGCGTCGGTCGGTCAGCGGCGGCGTGAAGTGCGGCGATGACGAGCCGTAAACGCCGTGCGTGTGCGTGTCGACGGCGGCTGCGATGTGCATCAGCCCGGAATCGTTGCTGACCGCCTGCTGAGCGTATGCCAACAGGTCGATGACGTCGGCCAGCGACGTCCTGCCGCAGAGATTGATTGCATTCGATTGCGACGCGATCGCGTCGCCGGCGGGCCGATCCTTGTCGGAGCCCAGCACCCACACGGTAAATCCATCGCCGTCGAGCATTCTTGCCAGCTCGGCAAACTGGTCGTGAGGCCAGCATTTCGCCGGCCCGTACTCCGCACCCGGCATGAGAGCAATGACCGGGTTACCGGTGCCGATACCGAGGTTGTCGATTAGCGTCTGCTGGTTGACAGCATCGATCGTCAGGCTCGGGTAGGGAATCTTCGGTAGCGGCTCGCCTCGATCGACGCCGAGCGCGATGAATCGTTTCACGGTCTGGTCCAGTATCGTCTTGTCGAAAGGACGCATGTCGTTGATCAGCACGAACCGCGATTCGCCGCGAAAACCGGTGCGGCGTGGCACGCGCGCGAACCACGGCACCAGCGCGGCCTTCAGCGAGCGCGGCAACACGATCGCTTGATCGTAGCGACCTCGCAGCGACTTGCCGATCGCTCTGCGCCTGCCGAGCCCGAGTTCGCCGTGCCCGGTTTCCGCCGCAATGCCTTGCCGAATTTCGGGCATGCGCGCGACGACCGGCAGCGACCAGCCCGGCGCCAGCACGTCGACCGGCCGCGCGGGTTGCCTCGACTTCAACAATCGAAACAGTGCCTGCGCCATGACCATGTCGCCGACCCAGGACGGGCCGACGACCAGTGTTGCGCCGCTACCCATTACGCTATTGGCTGATCGCGTCGAGGTACGCAGGCACGCCCTCTTCGACGGGCCGGAACGTGACGTCGCAGCCGGCTGCGCGCAGCGCCGTCAGGTCCGCTTCCGTATAGCTTTGATACGCACCTTTCAGGTGATCCGGAAACGGGATGTAGGTGATCTTGCCGCTGCCGTGCCAGCCAATGACAGCGTTGGCGACGTCGTTAAAGGTCTGCGCCCTGCCCGTGCCGGTGTTGAATACTCCGCATACGCTCGCGTGGTCGAGGAACCACAGGTTGACGTCGACGACGTCGTCGACATACACGAAATCGCGCCGCTGCTCGCCGTCGCCGTAACCGCCACTGCCTTCGAAAAGGCGAACCTCGCCGCTGTCGCGGACCTGGTTATTGAAGTGGTACGCAACGCTCGCCATCGAGCCCTTGTGTTGCTCGCGCGGGCCGTAAACGTTGAAGTAGCGAAGTCCCACCACCTGGGACGAGGGATCGGCCGCAACCCGCCGGACGTAGCGATCGAACTGCAGCTTCGAATAGCCATAGACATTCAGCGGCTGCTCGTTTTCCGGTGTCTCGGTGAACCCGGTGGATGCGCCATAGACCGCGGCCGATGATGCATAGATATACGGGATGCCCCGATCGAGACAGTGATGCAGCAGCGTCTTCGAATAGCCGTAGTTGACCTGCATCATGTAGCGGCCATTCCACTCGGTCGTCGTCGAACAGGCGCCCTGGTGCAGGATTGCCGTTACGCCAGCGGCGAAGCCCGCATTCTGCATGCGTTCGAGGAATTCGTCGCGGTCGAGGTAATCGGCGATCGCGACGTCTGCGATATTCGCAAATTTGTGGCCATCGCTCAGGTCGTCGACGACGACGACGTCATCGTGACCCCGCCGCACGAGTTCCCGAACCAGGTTGCTGCCGATAAACCCGGCGCCGCCGGTAACGATGTGCATATTTACTCGTCGTCAGAAAGAAAGTACAGCGCACCGCAATACGGGCACTTCGCCTCGCCCGTTTCCTGCACGGGCAGGTACACCTTGGGGTGGGAATTCCACAGGTACATGCCCGGCATAGGGCACGATAACGGCAGGTCGCGCGTACGCACCTGGTAGCGGTGTTGTGCGTTAGCCGGGATCAGTTTCTCCTCGACCGTGCCTCTCTTTGCTGCCACATCAGTCCTCGACGGCGGTTCAGAACCGCGAATTATACGGGCTCGGTCGCGGCGCGGCTATCGGCGGCTAGGTCCCGAAGACCTCGTCCCAGGTGCGGATCACGGCCGCTCGTTCCGCCTCGAATTCGTCGTCCGCGACCTGCATCGGCTCGTCATTCAATACGAGATGATGCTGCCTGCGCCGGTAGGCACGATAGATATCCTGCAACTCCGACGCTTTTTCGGCGCTCACGACGCCGCAGGCCGCGAGCGCGTCGAGCTGGCGAATATTGTCTGTGTATTCAATGACGTCGGGATTCTCGCCGGCGCTCATGAGAACCAGGTATTGCACCAGGAACTCGATGTCGCCGACGCCCCCGGCACCGTGCTTCAGGTCGAACGCCCCGGCATTGCTGCGATCGAGCTCCTTGCGCATGCGCGCGCGCATCGACAGCACGTCGTCCTTCAGCGTATCGAGGCGCACACGCGTCATAAGCGTCTCGTTGCGAATTTGCCGGAACTCGGCGGCGAGCAGCCCGCTACCGGCGACCGGCCGTGCGCGCAGCAACGCCTGATGCTCCCACGTCCACGCATTCTCGGCCTGGTAACGCTCGAAGGCTTCTACGCTGGTCACCAGCAGCCCCTTGCGACCGCTCGGCCGCAGGCGGGTGTCGATCTCGTACAGCTCTCCGGTCGTCGTTCGCGTCGTCAGGAAATGTACCATGCGCCGGACGAGACGCTGGAAAAAAATCGCGTTGTCGAGCGCCTTCGCGCCATTCGTTTCCTGCCGCTTGCCGCGCGAATCGTGCAGGAACACGATATCGAGGTCGGAGCCGTAAGACAGCTCCAGGCCACCGAGTTTACCGTAGGCGATAATTCCGAATCCGGCTACGCAGTGTTTGCCGTCAACTTCGTAGCACGGCTCGCCATGTTTGGACGCGAGATCGGCCCACGCAACCGCAAGCGTGTGCTCGAGCACCGCTTCGGCAAGCCATGTCAGGCTGTCGCTAACCTTCATGATCGTCAGCCCGCCGGTGAAGTCCGCGACCGCAATACGAAACATCTGGCCGCGCTGGAATCTGGCCAGCCGTTCCATACGCGATTCGCTGTCGTCTTGCTCCGCCCCCCGGTCGCTGTCGCGCAGTTCCGCGAGCAGCTTCGCCTTCGGCACCGGCTCCGTCAGCAGGCGCGGGTCCAGGAGTTCGTCGAGCAACACCGGAAAGCGGGCGAGTTCCGCCGCAATATAGCTGCTTTTCTCGCAAAGCCTGACGAGACGTTCGGCGGCCAGACGATTCTCGTTCAGAAGCGCGAGGTATGCGCTGCGCCTCAAAACGCGGTCCACGACGGACAGACTGCGACGCAATGCGCGTGCCGGGTTTGCACGCTCACCTGCGAGGCGCAGCAGGCGCGGCACAAATGTCTGCAGCCGCTCCGCCGCCGCCTTGCCGATTTTCTGCGTTGCCGGAGCGTCGCGGAAATTGACGATCATTGCGGCCAGCTCGGCGGCGCGCGGGAACTCGTTTTCCTCCAGCAACTGCCGCCATTCCTCGACCGGGCATCCGGACTCCCACAGCTTCGCCACGTTTTGGCGAAAGGTCGGGCTCTCGCCGTCATCTTGCCCGCGAAACGTGACCTCGTCGAAGCAGCGCGAGACCGCCGCACGATGTTCGGACAATAGCCGGGTGAATGCCGGCCAGTCGTCGATCGCCATTGCAAAACACAGGCGCGCGCGATCCTCGGCATCGGACGGCAACTCGTGAGTCTGCTCGTCACGTATCGCCTGGATTGCATTCTCTACCTTGCGCAGGAAGCGATAGGCCGCGAGCAGGGCCGCGACGGTTTCGTCATTGAAGCTTTTTGCGTCGATGAGCCGCGGCAGCACGGTCAACAGCGACGGCGTTCGCAGCTCCGGCCGGCTGCCGCCACGCACGAGCTGCAGTGTTTGCGCAATAAATTCGATTTCGCGAATTCCGCCGGGACCGAGCTTCACGTTGTCGGCGAGGTCGCGGCGCTGAACCTCGGCGGCGATCATCTTGTGCATGTCGCGCAGCGATTCGAAGACCCCATAGTCGAGGTAGCGGCGGTAGACGAACGGATTGATCAGGTTGTCGAACAGGTCGTTCTCGACGTCGCTCGGCGGCACGGGACCAACGAGCCGAGCCTTGACGTAGGCGTAGCGCTCCCAGTCCCGGCCGTGATTCAGCAGGTAGGACTCGAGTGCGGCGAAGCTGACGACCGGCGGGCCACTGTCGCCAAATGGCCTGAGCCGCGTGTCGGTCCGGTAAACGAAACCGTCCGCGGTAACGTCATCCAGGAGCGCAACGATTTGCCGCGACAGGCGATCGAAATACGGTTGCGCGGCGAGTTCTTTGGCGCCATCGCTGCTGCCGTCACGGGGATAGGCGAAGATGATATCGATATCGGACGAGAAGTTGAGTTCGCCACCACCCAGCTTGCCCATGCCGATGACGACCAGCCGGACGGCTCGGCCATCCCGGTCGCGAACCTCGCCGTACCGCAGACGCATTTGCCGGCCGGCAAATTCGGCTGCCGCGCGGACCAGGTAGTCGGCCACCAGCGACAGCGAGGCCAACGTTTCATCCGGGCTCGCCGCACCGCAAACGTCGCGCCAGTATATGTGCAGCAACAGGCGATTGCGTTCGCGGCGCAACATGGCTTTCGCGTCCTCCAGCGACTGGTCGCTTTCCGCGAACTGGGCTGCGAAGCGTTCGAGACTGTCGGCAGCAATCGCCGCACTGACGTCCCCGACTCGCTCTTTGACCGCAGGCCAGTCGCGCAGCATGACGCCGGCAGCAAAATCGCTGCAGGCAGCGACTCGGGCAAGGCCGTGCTTCGCTACCGTCCCGGGGATGTCATGCTCGTCCAGCAGGCGCTCGAAAAATCGCTGCGTGGAGGCCCGCAGGCCGACTGGCACAGCCTGCATGGCGTCGGTTAGGTCGGCGGTCAGCGTCATGGTGAGTGAGTCTAACCAAAAACGAGCCGCAAACGCGGGTTACACTGTCTGCATGTCTCGCAACAAGCATTTGCTCGTTGTCTATCACAGCCAGTCCGGCTCGACCTCGAAAATGGCCGAGGCCGTGATCCGGGGAGCGAACAGCGACGACGTCGATGACGTTGACGTACGGGCACTGACGGCACTCGACGCTGATGCCGAAGACTTGCTCTGGTGCGATGCTTTCATACTGGGCACGCCCGAAAACTTCGGCTATATGAGCGGGGCGATGAAATACTTCCTCGACAGGGTGTTTTACCCGTGCGAAGGCAAGGTCAGCGGCAAACCCTACGCGCTCTTCATCCGCGCCGGCAACGATGGCTCCGGCGCACTGTCGAGCATGCAGCGCATCCTGGCCGGGCTCGCTGTGCGCGAAGTGCAGGAACCGCTGATGATGGTCGGCGATTTCGATGAAACCTGTCTCGCGCGATGCGAGGAACTCGGCCTGACGATGGCAGCCGGCCTGGAAGCCGGCGTGTACTGACGGCCGCCGTCAGGCATCGGTCCCGGTCGACTCAATCGGTTTGAGCAGCGTCTGCAGTACGACATCGAGCGACTGCGGTTTGCCGACGTGGTGTCCCTGCGCGTAGTCCACGCCGAGTTTCTGCAGCAGCTTCCGGGTTTCACCCGTCTCGACGTATTCGGCAACCGTGTCCAGCTCCATGACTTTGGCAACCTGCGTGATCGCCGCGACCATCGACTCGGAAATCCGGTTGTCGGTGATGTCCCGGATGAAACTGCCGTCAATTTTGAGCGTATCGACGCGGAAGTTCTTCAGGTAGGCGAATGAGCTCAGGCCTGCGCCGAAATCGTCGAGCGAGATACGGCAGCCGCGCTGATGCAGCGCGTCGAGAAAGGCCTGCGCTTTCGCAAAATTGGAAACCGCGGCGGACTCGGTCACTTCGAAGCCGATCGAGGTATTGGGCACGCCGCATTCGGCCATCTCATCCTCGATAAACTCTAGAATGTCGTCGTCGCCAAGCGTCTGCCCCGACAGGTTGATCGAAAACAGCGCGTCGCAGTCGCTGATCGCCTGCGCATGCTTACGCAACGTCGCCAACGTATTGCTGACGACCCAGCGATCGATCTGCGGCATAATATGGTAGCGCTCGGCAGCGGAGAAAAACGCGCCGGTCGAGATTGGCTTGCCGTCCTTGTCACGCATCCGCAGCAGGATCTCGAAACGCGGACGATCGTCGGTCTTGGCAAGCGCGCCGATCGGCTGCGCCAGCAGCTCCAGACCGTCGGCGTCCAGCGCCCGCTGGATATCCGCGA
This sequence comes from Woeseiaceae bacterium, assembly GCA_041609735.1. Classification (GTDB taxonomy): domain Bacteria; phylum Pseudomonadota; class Gammaproteobacteria; order Steroidobacterales; family Woeseiaceae; genus UBA1847. The sequence goes on from JBFIQH010000015.1 coordinate 6,941, forward strand.
CCAGCTGCATGTCGCCGCGTCGCTGGATAAGGCTTTCGTTCGACAGGTTGTACGCCTCGATGCGGTCGCGGCCGTGATCCTTCGCGGACTCGCAGGCCATGCGCGCGCTGGTCAATGCCTGTGTCTTGTCGCCGCTGGCGTGGCTGAACGGCGAAATACCGATACTGATGGTTACCTGCAGCGACTTGTCGCCCTGCAGGTAACGCAGCGCTTCGCCACGTTTGCGAATTGCCTTGGCGTGCTCCATTGCGGCGTCATCATTTGCATGGGTCAGCAGGATGCAGAAGTCGTCGCCGGTCAGGCGCGACACCACGGCACTTTTCGGCAGGTTCTCCTCGAGCATGCGGGAAAAACGCATGATGACGGCGTCGCCGGCCTTGCGGCCGAACGTGTCGTTCACCAGCTGCAGATTATCGAGATCGAGGTAAATCAGCTGATGCGAGTCCTGCGGACCCTCCAGCGCCTTCCAGGATTCCTTCAGCTGCGCCTCGAAGCCCGAGCGATTCATCAGGCCGGTCATCGAATCGAACGACTGTTCGATCACGTACTCGACCTTGCGGACGATATGCGACATGAAGCGTCGGTGAGACTTTTCAAAGGGCTCGTTGTTGACGCGACCCAGCTGTGCGAGGACACCTTGTACGTTGCCGTTGTTGTCCGTCAGCGGGCATACCAGCGTCTGGTACCCCTGATCGATGACGTCGCCGTCGCCCTCCTCGGCCGGCATCTCGTAAATGATGGGCGAGCGTTTGCCTTCGATACTCGGCAGAATCTGCTCGACGAGATAGCGATCCAGCACTTTGCGGTTGACGCCTCTCCAGCTCGAGTGCGTCGCGCTGACGCGAATTCGTTTCGACGGAATCAGCAGCACGCTGTAGCAAATATTCAGAAAGCGGCCACTTTGACCAACCAGCTGCGCAAGTCCGGCGTGGCTGCGCGACATGCCGTGAATCTTCTCGTCCACGTCATAGACCAGCGTCAATTCGTTCTCGACGGTCTTGACGTTATGGCGCTGTTCCTCGATCTGCACGTTCAGAAGCAGCGTTTCCGCGATCATGTCGACCGCCGGTGCGAGTACCCCGTACAGCATGCTCGGGTTGAACCACGAAGATTTGCCGGCGTTGCGCGAAAATACGACCACCAGCAGCCCCAGTTCCTGATCATCGTCACCTTTAACCGGCAGGATCAACAGCGTGCGGCCTGACTTCAGCGTGCGGCGCAAGTAGCCGGTGTCCTGCTCGGCTTCACGGAATACGCCGTCAGGCAGTTCTGCGATCAGCGTATCGATTTCGTAATCGTCGGCGCCATCCGACGACCACAGGCACTCGCCCGTGACGCCGTAAAAACAGAAGTTTTGTGCGCGCGGCACAAGCGACTGCAGCAGGCCTCTGGCCTTGCCCATCTTGCGTCGTGTAGAGAGGCTGTGCACGTCTGCGATCATTGCGGAATCCGCACTGCGGGAACGAGTACACAACCATGCCAGCCGCGGCTTTCAGGTGCTGTGACCGAAGTCTCAGCTGCCTGCGGTAATCAATAACTTAGCCGCTATTCGGCGACGAAATTACTGCGATTCGAGCCATTCGTCGTCGGAACCCTCGTTGACGCCTTCGAACAGCGGCGTGGACAGGTAACGCTCCCCGGTATCGGGCAGCATCGCCAGAATGACGCTGCCCTTCGGCGCCTTGTCGGCAACGTCGAGCGCCGTCGCCAGCGTCGCGCCGGACGATATCCCGGTGAAAATGCCTTCCTCGGCCGCGAGCTGCCGCGACACGGCAATCGCTCGATCGTCGGTCACCGTCATCAATTCGTCGTAAATATCGCGGTCGAGCACGTCGGGAATGAAGTCCGGCGTCCAGCCCTGGATCTTGTGCGGATTCCATTCGCAACCGGCCAGCAGCGAAGCGCCGGCAGGTTCGGTTGCCACGATCCTGACGTTTGGCCGCGCGGCTTTCAGCGTTCGGCCGGCACCCGACATCGTGCCCCCGGTGCCGTAGCCGGTGACCCAGTAGTCGAGGCGCCTGCCGGCGAAGTCGCGCAGGATTTCGGGGCCCGTCGTGTTCGCGTGGTATTCGGGATTTGCCGGATTCTCGAACTGCCGCGCGAGGAACCAGCCGTACTTTTCCGCCAGCTCCTCGGCCTTCCTGACCATGCCGGTGCCGCGTTCGGCGGCGGGCGTCAAAATGACCTTGGCACCGAGTCCGCGCATGATCTTGCGGCGTTCGACCGAGAACGAGTCCGCCATCGTTGCAACGAATGGATGGCCCAGTGCCGCACACACCATTGCCAGGGCGATACCGGTGTTGCCCGACGTCGCCTCGACGACGGTCTGGCCGGGCTTCAGCGTCCCTTTTTCGAGCGCGTCGTTGATGATCGCAAACGCGAGACGGTCCTTGACCGACGCCAGCGGGTTGAAGGATTCGACCTTGACGAACAGTTCGACGTGTTTGGGCGCCATGCGGTTGAGGCGCACGACCGGCGTATTGCCGATCGTTTCGAGGATATTGTTGTAAATCATTGCGAGTCCTTTTTTCTTGTGGCGACCGTGCCGCTTATGCTCTCTGTATAGCAGATTTGAGCGAAGGTGTCGGAGTCGGACGTGCCGCCGGCACGTCCAAGGGCTTAGCGATGATTCCTCGTCGCGCCACGTCGCCGATGATCAGCATCGCGGGTGACGCGATGCGGTGCGCTGTTGCCAGCATCGGCAGCTGGCCCAGCGTACCCCGAATTACGCGTTCGTCCGGCGTCGTGCCGCGCTCGATAATCGCGACCGGTGTGTCGGCCGATCGGCCGTGTGCTGTCAGGTTTTGCATCAGTTCGGGGAAGCGTCCGACGCCCATGTAGACGGCGAGCGTCTGCCGGTCGCGCGCGAGCGACGGCCAGTCGAGCATATCGACGGAGCCCTTGCCGTGTCCGGTCAAAAGCACCAGCGACTGCGCCGAATCGCGGTGCGTCAGCGGGATGCCCGCAGATGCCGCGCATCCCGCCGCCGCGGTGATGCCGGGTATCACCGCGTACGGCAGGCCTGCCGCTGACAATGCCTCCGCTTCCTCGCCGCCGCGGCCAAAAATAAACGGGTCGCCGCCCTTGAGACGGCAAACGCGCTTGCCGTCCTGAACGAGCTTGACCAGCCGCTCATTGGTTTGCTCCTGCGCGTTCTGCGCGCAGCCCGGCGTCTTGCCAACGGAAATTTTCTCCGCGTCGCGGCGCGCCAGCGCAAGTACTTCCGGGGAAACGAGCCGGTCGTGCAGAATCACGTCCGCCGACTGCAGTGCCTGCAGCGCTTTGAGTGTGACGAGCTCGGGATCGCCGGGTCCTGCGCCGGTCAGCCACGCGAATCCGCGTCGCGCAATCGGCCGTGAATCATCCGCCTCGGCGGCAAGCAGGCGTTCAATGCTCGCTTCGGCGTCCTGCAGGCGGCCGGCATTGACCTGGTTTGCAACCTCGCCCTCGAAGACGCGCTCCCAGAAACGGAGCCGCGACGCAAAGGGATGCAGCCGCGACGCGACCCGCGTCCGCCAGCGGCCGGCGAGTGCCGCGAGCTCGCCGATACGTGCCGGCAACAATGATTCGATCTTTGACTTCAGTCGTCGCGCAAGTACCGGTGCTGCGCCGCCCGACGAAATTGCGACGACGACCGGACTGCGATCGATGATGGCGGGCGTGATGAAGCTGCAGTTGTCGGTGTCGTCGACCGCGTTGCAGAAAACCTTTCTGTCGTCCGCGGCGAGCGCGACAGCACGTTCGACCTCGGGTACGCCGGTTGCGCTGACGATCAGCCAATGACCGTCGACGTCGCTCGGCCGAAACGGGCGTCGCAGCAGCCGTATGTCGCGCGCTTCGACCAGTGCATCGATCGCGGCGATGGTTTCCGTTGTCACGATCGTCAGCGCTGCACCAGCATCGAGCAACAGCCGCGCCTTGCGGGCCGCGACAGCACCACCACCCACGAGCAGTACGGGCTTGCCGTCCAGTTTCAAAAATGCCGGGAAATAGTCCATGCCGTCGGGGCAACCATAGATGGTATCTGTGCATCCAATAGTAAGAAGCCGCGCGCCGCTCAAAAAGACGGTGTTTTTCTGCCGTTATAGCTCTGTGTTATATGTAGCTTTGAATTCGTGCGAATTATGCGCATAAAGCCGGCGCCGGCTGCAGCGTCACGTGCGTTTTAGACCGATGCGTTATTTGTGTCGATTTCGGAAACGAACGTGATTTGGCGCGGTCATAGATGTAAAGCGCCGGGGGGGCTTTTCGTTCTTCGATGAAATTACAACAACTCAAGTATTTGCTTGCGATTGTCGATAACGGGTTGAACATAACAGCCGCTGCAGAGCGGCTGTACACATCTCAGCCAGGGGTCAGCAAACAACTGAAGTTGCTCGAGGAAGAACTCGGGCTGCAGCTGTTTACGCGCAAGGGCAAGAGCCTCGGCAGCGTCACCGCGGCAGGACGGCAGGTGATCGACCGCGCGCGTCTGATCATGCAGGAAGTCGACAACATCCGCAGCCTCGCATCGGACTACTATCACGAAGAAGAAGGTACGCTGTCCATTGCAACGACGCACACGCAGGCACGTTACGTACTGCCCGACGTCATCAAGGAATTTCGCTCACGCTACCCGAAGGTGTCTTTGAACCTGCACCAGGGAACGTCCGAACAGATTGCGGACATGGTTGCGGCGAACGAAATCGATTTTGCGATCGCGACCGGGTCGCGTGATTTGTTCAGCGATCTTCTGCTGTTGCCGAGCTATCACTGGGATCGCAAGATCCTGGTACCAAGAGATCACGAGCTTGCGAAACTCGACGGTAAGGCGACTCTGAAAGATCTCGCGCGCTACCCACTCGTGACCTATGTTTTCAGTTTCGGCGGCCAGTCGTCGCTGAAGCAGGCGTTTGCGAAAGAAGGGCTCGAGCCTGACGTCGTCTTTACTGCGCGTGACGCCGACGTCATCAAGACGTACGTGCGCATGGGGCTCGGCGTCGGCATCGTTGCGAGCATGGCCGAGGACTGCGACGACAAGAAAGACCTGACGGCGCTGAGCGCGGCCGGCCTGTTTCCCCGTTCGACGACGTGGATCGGCTTCCGCAAGGAGGCGGTATTGCGGCGCTACATGCTCGACTTCGTGCAGCTGTTTGCGCCGCATATCACGTCGGAGCAGCTCGAGAAGATGCGTCACCTGCGCACGCAGGAAGAAATCGACAAGCTGTTCGACTCGTCGCAGTTACCTGTTCGCGGTGGCTGTTCCGACGACATGACCGCCGCCGCCTGATCGTTTTCGATCGGGCCTGCAGGCCCTCCTGCTCCGTGCCGACACCGGACCCAGATGAGCGGCTTAGCCGCGATACCTGCCGGTCACGCGGTACTGCCGAAGTCCATCAGGTGCAGTCCGCACTCGCGCTGCAGCCCGAAGAAGCGCGTCTCGTCCTTTGAGCCGACCTCGGCAAGCGATCGCGTCGTGTGCACATCACCGATCGACACGTAGCCCTTTTCCCATAACGGGTGGTACGGCAGCGTGTGCTTTTTCAGGTACCGGTAGACGTCGCGGTCGCTCCAGTCGGCGATCGGGTGAATTTTCCAGCGCTCACCGGAAGAATCGATAAACGGCGTTTTTGCGCGCCCGGCGGACTGCGACCGCCGCACCCCGGCAAACCAGGTGCCAACACCGAGCTCCTCGAGCGCGCGCTCCATCGGTTCGACCTTGTTGTCGTGATTGTAGGCTTTCAGACCGGCAACACCTTTTTCCCAGCGCCGGCCGAAACGGGCTTCCTGCCACGCGGCGGACTGTTTCGCGCGATAGACGTTAAGGTTCAGGTCGAGCTTCTCCGTCAGCTCGTCGATAAAGCGGTAGGTTTCCGGAAACAGGTAGCCGGTGTCGATGACGACGACGGGAATGCCGGGCTTATGCGAATTCATCAGGTGCAGCATGACGGCCGACTGCGCGCCGAAACTCGAGCTGACAATGTGCTCGCCAGGCAGCGTGCGGAGCGCCCATTCGACCCGCTCTTCGGCAGTCTTGCGGGCGAGCGCACGCTGGCAGATGTTTTCTGCGGCCCTGCGGCTAGGTGTCTCACCGAGTGCGGACATCAGCGGTCTCCGGCCGCCGCATGGAAGGTTCGGCCGGCGGTCACTTCGCGAACGACGCCGGTGCGCACGAGAAAGTCGCCGAAATGTTCGTTGACGTCGCGCCCGACGCTGTAGGAACTGAATAGCGGCGACAGCGCGGCGACGATTTCTTCCTCGTTGGCGTTTTCCCGGTACAGGCAACCGAGGCGCTGGCCGGCGAAGCCGGCGCCCAGATACAGGTTGTAGCGTCCGGGACCCTTACCGACGAGGCCGATTTCGGCGATATACGGGCGCGCGCAGCCGTTCGGACACCCCGTCATGCGAATCGTGATGGCATCACCGGCAAGCCCGGCGTCGGCCATCGCCGCATCGAGGCGATCGATCAGTGACGGCAGGTAGCGCTCGCTTTCTGCCATCGCGAGTCCGCAGGTCGGAAACGCGACACAGGCCATCGAGTGCAGCCTTAGCGGTGTCGCCTGGCTGGTGTTGTCGATGCCGAATTCGCCCAGCATCCCGTCAACAAGCGCTTTGGAGTCGTCACTCAGGTTGCTGATCGACAGGTTCTGATTCGGCGTCAATCGAAACTCGCCGTGCAGCACCTTGGCGATTTCGCGCAGCCCGGTCATCAGCCGGCGCTCGCCGGTATCCGCGACGCGACCGTTCTGGATGAACAGCGTGTAGTGCCACCTGCCGGCGTCGTCCCTCTGCCATCCATACACGTCGCCGTTGCCGACGAACGCAAAGCTCCGCGGCGCCTCCAGCGTGACGCCGGAACGTTCGACGACCTGGTCACGGAACCAGTCGACGCCTCGGTCGTCGATAGTGTACTTCAGCCGCGCGTGCTTGCGGTTCGTGCGATCTCCGAAGTCCCGCTGCGTCGTCACGACGGCTTCGGCAACGCGCAGCACGTCGTCCGGACGACAGAATCCGAGCACATCGGCAAGCCGCGGATAGGTTGCCGTTTCACCGTGCGACATGCCCATGCCGCCGCCGACCGTGACGTTATAGCCGGCGAGTTCGTTGTCCTCGACGATCGCGATAAAGCCAAGATCCTGTGCAAAGACGTCGACGTCGTTTTGCGGCGGCACGACGAACGCCGACTTGAACTTCCGCGGCAGGTAGGTATCGCCATAGATCGGCTCGACATCGGCTTCGCCGTCGTCCAGCTTTTCGCCGTCGAGCCAGATCTCGTGGTAAGCGCTTGTTGCCGGGGTCAGGTGTGCGCTCAGCCGCCGGGCCTCCTCGGCCACCTGTCGATGGACATGCGACAGGTCGTAGTGCGTCGGCGCCATGACGTTGCGGTTGACGTCGCCGCAAGCCGCCAGCGTGTCGGTCATCTGCCGGTTGATTTCCTGGATCGTCTGCTTCAGGCGTGTCTTGACGACACCGTGAAGCTGGAACGCCTGCCGCGTCGTCAGCCGGATCGTGCCGTTCGCGTGGCGTGTCGCAACGTCATCCATGTTCAGCCATTGCGCCGGCGTGCAGATGCCGCCCGGCACGCGTGCGCGAATCATGAAGCTGTAGGCCGGCTCGAGTTTCTGTCGCGTGCGCTCCGAGCGCAGGTCGCGGTCATCCTGCTGGTAGATGCCGTGAAACTTGGACAGCTGCGTGTCGTCGTCGGCGAGTGCACCGGTGATCGGGTTCCGAAGACTCTCCACCAGCGTGCCGCGCAGATGGCGGCTGGCGGCTTTTATACGTTCAACGTCGGAAAGTGCGGTGCTCATCAGTAGACGTCTCGCTGGTAGCGCCCGGCGCGGCGCAGTTCCTTCAGTTGTGCCTCTGCGCTGTCGCGGCCGACGTTGCGTTGCGACGAAATCACGTCGATCAAAGCCGCGTCGACGTCGCCCGCCATGTGCTGCGCGTCGCCGCAGACATACAGATGGGCGCCATTGTCGAGCCACTCGAACAGCTCGTGGGCAGATTCGCGGATACGGTCCTGTACGTACACCTTCCGCGCCTGGTCTCTCGAGAAGGCGACGTCGAGCCGATCCAATCGGCCTTCCTTCAGGTGACGCTGCCACTCGAGCTGGTACAGGAAGTCGCTCGAGAAATTACGGTCGCCGAAGATCAGCCAGTTGCGGCCCGCCGCGCCGCGTTCGGCGCGCTCCTCGACGAAGGCGCGAAACGGCGCGACGCCGGTTCCCGGACCCACCATGATGACGTCGGTCGCGTCGTTCGCGGGCAGCCGGAAGCGCGTGTTCGGCTCCACGTAAACCTTGACGCTGTCGCCCGCCTCGAGCCGGTCCGCGAGATGCGTCGATGCGGCACCCCAGTGCTCGCTGCCGAACGCTTCGTAACGAACCGCAGCGACCGTCAGGTGTACCTCGTCCGGATTCGCGGCGAGGCTCGACGCGATCGAATAGGATCGAGGCGTCAGCTTGCGCAACGCGTTGACGAAGGTCTGTGCATCGGTGTCGGCCGGGAACTCGCGCACGACGTCGATGACCTGCCAGGTGTCGATGAGGCGGCGCAGCTCTTGGCGATCGTCGAGCAGCGCCTGCAATCGTTCATCGCCGGAAATGGCGCCCCAGGCTTGCAGGAAACCGAGATTCGTCGACGTGATTTCGAGGTCCAGCGACAGCGCATCCCGGAGGCTGCGAGACGATCCGCGAACGTCAACGTTGCTCGCGCCATCGAAGCCGAGTGCGTCGATCAGCTGCGCGACAAGCGCAGGCGGATTCTCGACCAGGACCGCCAGCGCGTCGCCCGGTTCGTAACGGAGGCCGGAACCCTCGAGCGACAGTTCGATATGCCTGACGTCTTTCGTCGACGCGCCGCCGGTGATCTTCTGGTTCGTCAGCACTTCGGCAGCAAATGGCCGGTTCTTGTCATGCTTGGCCGGCAGTTCGACGGCGCGCAGTTTCGGCGCCGCGTTGCCGGCGCCGATGACGGCGGGCAGCGCGTCGAGCAGGCTGCCCGCCCACGCGTTCGCGGCATCCTCGTAATCGACATCGCATTCCACAATCGGCAACAGCCGTTTCGCGCCCAGTTCCGCGAGGCGAGCGTCAAACTCGCGCCCGGTCTGGCAGAAGTTCAGGTAGCTCGTGTCGCCGAGCGCAAGCACGCTGAAGTTCAGTGATTCGAGCCGCGGCGCCTTCGTCGACAGCAGGAACTCGCGGAACAGCTCCGCGTCGTCCGGCGGGTCGCCCTCGCCGTGTGTCGACACGACGAACGTCACCATCGATTCGCGCTTCAGATTGGCGGGCTTGTAGTCGGCGAGACTTTTCAGCGTCACGGCGAAGCCCTTGTCGCCGGCCGCTGCGGCAAGTTGATTGGCAATCTGCTCGCCGTTGCCGGTCTGGCTGCCGTACAGGATCGTCAGGGCTTCAGCGCTGTCGGCATGGCCCGCGGGCGCCACCGGTGCGTCGATGCCGGCATTCGCGGCAGCGACGCCGGCGGCGTAGCCGCTGACCCATTGCAGCTGTCCCGGCGTCAGCCCGGCGAGGGCATCGTGCAGGCGCAGCGCCTGCTCATCGTCGAGGGGATAGGCCGGGATGCTTTCGGGCGACGCACTCATGGTCAGTTCTCCGTCGGGGGCGATCGGGTGCATCGATCACACCGTCTGCGACGGAACCAACCTTAAGTGGGTCGGCCGGCCATTCGAACGATTTGTTCTTTATCCGCTTATAACTTGCCGACATATCGTGGCGAAAACGCCGCAAATTACTGAAAAACAGGAAGTTACGGGAAAGCCGGTTGCGTTTGGCAGAGCGTCAGTAGACGCGAATGCCGCCGTGCCGCTTGCGGCTCTGGCGGTCGTCCCACCACTGCCCGAGCAGCACGCCCGTGATCAGCGCGATTATGATCGCGCCGCCGACCCAGGTATACGGCAGGCTGTAGCGGTATCGCGCCTGCTTCGCGACCAGCGATTCGTTACTTTCCTCGAGTTCAGCGACGCGCGCCGTCGCCGCGTCGAGGTCGGCTTGCAGTGCCGACGCCTCGGCCTGCAGCTGATCAACCAGCGCCTGTGGCTCGGCAAATGCGGCCCGCAGCGACTCGAGTTCGGCGGTGATGCGCTCGACCTCGGCCTGCGCCTCGTTGACAATCAGCTTGGCTGGCGGATCGTAGACGATATAGCCGGCGCTGACGTAGCCCTGCCGGCCGTCCGGCAGCTCGACGAGCGCGGTCTGGCTGTTGCGCGACAGCACCTCGAATGGGTCGCCACTCTGCAGCGTTTCGATAACGCTGGTCAGGCTCGCATCCGAGTACATCCGCAAGCGAAGGTTGTCGGTGACGTACGCCGTTTCGGCAGCCGCCGTCATCGGTAAGAGCGTCATCAGCCCGATACCTGCACATGTTCGCGCGCAGGCACGGACCAGCCCAATCATCAGACGCATGGGGGTTCTCCGTTGCCCAGCGAGAGTGTACTACAGGCTGGTGGCGGGAAAATGCGACCTGTGCCGCTGACTTTATTGATCGTACAGCCAGCGCAGCAACGCCGTTTGCACTTCCTCGCCCGGGCCGCGGTGGATGTCCTCGTGATTGTGCAGGACAGTAACGGAGAAGCGTCGCCCGCTGCGGGACTGCATGTAGCCCGCGATCGCAGAGACGTGATCCAGCGAGCCGGTTTTCAGGTGCGCCTGTCCGGTCAGCTTCGTGTCGTCGAAGCGCCGCCGCAGCGTGCCGTCGTGACCGGACAGCGCCATCGATGCGGCAAACTCCGGCATATAGGGTTGGCGCCACGCGAACTGCAGAATGCGATCGAAGGCCGCAGCGGTAATACGCGCGTCGCGTGACAAGCCGGCACCATTGTCCAGCGAAACGCTACCGACGCCAGGGACAGATTTCTGCAGCCAGTCGTTGATGACGGCGATGCCACCCTGCTCCGTGCCGGGTGGCCCGAAGGTTTCCGCTGCCAGCGTATAGACGAGTTGGCGCGCCATAACATTGTTGCTGTGCTTGTTGACGCGTGAAATCACCTCGGCGAGCGACAGCGACGGGAATGACAGCAATGGTTCGGCGTCTTCGGGTGCAATCGACTTGTCCCAGTCGCCGTCGAGCACACCACCCGACTCTTTCCACAATGCGGCAAACAATCCGTAAGCAAACGCGCTGTGATCGAGCGCGGTTCTGTCCATCGCGTAACGGCGACAGCGATTCGGAAAACGGCCGTCGAGGATCATCGTGTCGAGGCTCTCGTTCGGCGTAATCGAAATGCCGCGCTGGAACCCTCTGCAGCTGCTATTTGCGAGCGACAGCCGGTTCTCGACGCGAAGGTTTTCGAGCGGCGGGTCGAGTACCACCCGTACACCGTTCGAATCGCGGTCAGGCTCGAACCAGTAGCGCACGACCTTGAAATTCATCATCAACGCATTCGGCGCGACGTTGTATGCCCGCAGCGGCTGCCGGTCGAACTCGCCAGGGTCCGTGTCCGGCACATCGAAATGACTGTCGTCGAGCAACAGCCTGCCGCCGATCTCGCGGATACCCGCCTGGTTGATCATGCGCGCCAGCTGCCAGACGCGTTCCGTGACCAGGAACGGGTCGCCATGGCCTTTGAGCAGCAGGTCGCCATCCAGCCTGCCATTGTCGTCGATCTCGCCGAGCGCATAGACGTCTGTGGTCCAGCGGTAGCTGGCGCCGAGGAGGTCCAGCGCCGCCAGCGTCGTCAGCAGCTTCATCGTCGACGCCGGATTGCGTGCAACATCGGCATTCCACGACAGCACCGACTTGCCGCTGTCGAGGTCGGTGACCTGGATGCTCAGCGTCTCCGGCGGCACGTCGCGCACCGCCAGTGAATTCTGTACCCCGGCCGGCAAGCGGTCGGCCGCAGCGGCGCCCGCCGTCATCAACAGCAGCATGCAAAGAATTCCGATGCGCGTTAGTGTCACTCTGTCGTCCCGGCCGTTCGTTTTGCCAGCGCACGTCGTACCGCGCGCCGGACTACGATGATTACGATAGCAATGACGACGACTGCGACGCCAGCGATCCAGGCGGCGTCGACATCGAGCTTCGCGTCGCCGGCAAGAACCGCGCCGATATCCCGCGCCACCGAACCGAGGTAGGCGTAGATCGCGACAATCGGCACCATGCCCACGGCGGTTGCCGCAACGAAGGTCCGCATGCGCACGCGAGTCAGGCCATAGGCGTAATTCAGCATGTTGAACGGGATCACGAGGGCAATGCGCGTCAGGACGACAATCGTAAACGCCTGATCCTCGAGCGCATCGTCGAGCGCCAGCAACCGTTCGTTGCCTTCAATGCGCCGTTCGACCCAGCGCCGTGCCAGCGTTCGCCCGACGAGCAGCGCCAGCGTCGCGCCGATCGTCACCGCAAACAGCGCGTAGATCAAACCCGGCAGAAAGCCGAACAGCAAGCCCGCGAGCGACATCGGGATCCAGCCGGGCGTCAATGCCACGACGCTGATAATTGTGGCGACGATGAACACCAGCGGACCGCCAATCGGTCGGGCACGCACCCAGGACTCCAGGCCGGCAATCCATTCGAGAAGCGGCAGCGCGCGAAACATGACGACGATGCCGACAAGTAACACGACGATGGCGAGCCGCGACAGCCATCGACGGGACATCAGCTGGCCCGCTCAGGCGGCATTGGGCTTCTGAATGCCGAAGGTACGGATGCGGTCGGCCAGCGTCGTCGGCTTGACGCCAAGTATCTCTGCCGCGCCACCAGCACCGGATACCCGCCAGTTGCTCTGCTTCAGCGCGGCAATGATGTTGCGCTTCTGGAAATTGCGCATTTCCTCCTCATTCAGGATGCTGCCGGTCGCCGGCGCCGGCGGGTCGCGCAACTCTTCATCGGGCTTCGGGTCCGGCATCGACTTGTCGAGGCGCAGAACATTCCCGGCGGACAGAATGACGGCACGTTCGATAACGTTCTTCAGCTCGCGGACGTTGCCCGGCCAGTCATAGCGCCGCAGCTTGTCAGCCTGCGATTGCGTCAACGTCATTGGGTCGCGGCCGAAATCGCGAGCCGTCTGCTCCAGGAAGTGCTGCGCAAGCTGGATTACGTCGTCGCCGCGCTCACGAAGTGGAGGAACGTTGACCGGGAACACGCTGAGCCGATAAAAAAGATCCTCGCGAAATTCTCCTTCGACGATCAACTCCTCGAGAACCCGGTTCGTCGCCGCGATGACGCGCACGTCGACCGAGCGGGTAACGTCATCGCCGACGCGCTCGAACTCGCTTTCCTGCAGGACACGCAGCAGCTTCCCCTGCAGCTCCAACGGAATTTCGCCGACTTCGTCGAGGAAAATCGTGCCGCCGTCGGCGAGCTGAAAACGCCCGATGCGGTCGCGCACGGCGCCGGTAAAAGCGCCTTTGACGTGGCCGAAGAATTCGCTCTCGAACAGTTCCTTCGGTATCGACGCACAGTTGACCTTGACCAGCGGTCCGTTGGCGCGCGGACTTTGCATGTGAATTTCGCGGGCGACCAGTTCCTTGCCGACGCCGGACTCGCCGAGCAGCAAGACGCTCGCGGGCGTGTTGGCCACGGCCTCGACGCGCGAAAGCATCTGCTTCAGCGCCGGGCTGGTGCCGACGATGCGACCGAAGTTGAGCGCGACGTTGACTTCCTCGCGCAGGTAGTCGCGTTCGAGTTCGAGTTCCTCACGCAAGCGGGCATTCTCCGCCAGCGTCTGGCGTAGCCTGCGTTCGACGCGATTGCGTTCCGTGACATCCTTGGATGCCACGAGCATGCGATCGATATTGCCGTTCGCATCGCGATGAGAAATCGAAGAGATGACGAGGTCCAGCACCTTGCCATCACGAGTCACGAGTTGTCGTTCGACGTTCAAAAAGTCGCCTTCGTTGATCAGTTCGCGCAGGCGTTTCCGATTGCCGTAAAGCTTGCGTTCTGCTTCCACGAAAAAGTCACTGATCGGACGGCCGAGCACTTCCTTGCGCGTATAGCCGAGCTTTTGCAGCCAGTGGTCGGTAACGGTGACGATACGTCCATCGCCGTCCACGGTGTGCAGCATCGCCGGCGTCGACCGGTACAGCGTGCGGTACTTGAAGTTCGCGCGCGCTTCTTCGGAGATCTCCGAATACAGTGCGATGGTGCGCATGAACGTGCCGTCCGGCGACTTTGCAAACAGTGCATTGACGGTGCAATCGATAATTTCACCGTTCTTCGCAACGAAACTGATCGGCTTGTTTTCGAGTTTGCCGGTACGGCGAAGCGTCGGGCGAAACTCTTCGGTGATACTGCGCGCGCTCTCCGGCGTGACAAAATCTTCCGGCTTTTTGCCGGCCATATCCGCGCGCGTAAAGCCGAGCCGCGACAGCATGGCATCGTTGACATCGAGGATGTCACCGTTCTCGGCGATCGACGTCGCCATCGCGGGGGACTGGCGAAACAGCCACTGGTAGTCGTCCTGGGCAGGCATCGGCGCAGTGTATACGAAAATTCGTAAGTGTCGCTACGAAAATTCGTAATTCACGGAATTTCGTTAGCTGCGCATGCCCCTCAAGTTGTTGTTTTTATTAAATATCACTGGTTGGCATGGCTTGTGCATTGCCGCGTAGTGAGTGTTTACCCCGTGCCGGCCGCTTGGGCGCCGGATCGTTTTATCGGAAGGAATCGAACATGTACCACCGTAACAGTAATCGGAATCTTGGATGGGCACTGGCCGGCTCGCTGGTCGTGCTTTTTAGTCTGATGTTTGCCACGTCGCTCGTTGTCGCGAACGGCCCGGTCGGCATCTGATCGGTCTTGATATTCGAGTCAACGACCACAGTTTGAAGGCTCGGCGGTGCGGGCGTCCGCGAGGACGAGCGTATCGCCAGAGCACGAAGAACGCGCAGCGGCCCGGGACTCTCTCCCCCGATATGCCCGGATCGCAGCACGTAATGCCGGAGAAGGATTTCGGCTAAACGGACCTGGAAGGTCCGGCGGCACCCCCCTGCCGTTAAACCCTGGGCGCCGGAGACCGTTCCCTCTCGGTTCGGATCGCTGTCTCGATCTTCGAGTGCAGTTCTCCGGCGCCGTCTTTTTTTTATCGACCGCAGCCGCGCCTGAAGGCCAGAGGCTCGAGATCTATTGGTCGCGAACCCGCCCGATTTGTTCGGAGGCGCGGCGTGCGCGGCGTCCTGAGCCGTGCTCACTGATGCGCTCACGCACGCGCTTCAACCACAATTTCGCCCACGCAAATTCGATGCTGAGGATGGCGAGCCCGAGCGGAATAACGACCAGGCCCGGGCCCGGCGTCAGCAGCATGACGACGCCGATCAACACGACGGTGACGCCGACGACCGCGACGACGATGCGCCGCGCAGCCCGGTAGGTCAGATGCGCAAGGCGGCGAATCATCAGAGACTGTTCAGGAGTCGTCGGCGGCAGACAGCGTTTCGGCGAGGAAGTCGATCGTCTGTTGCCATGTCGCCGCCGCGATATCGGCGCGATAGGTGCCACGTGCCGGGTCCACGAAGCCGTGCCCGGTGTCGTCGAAAACATGCAGGGTCACGTCCTTGCGCAGGCGGTGCATCGCCGCCTCGAATTGCCGTACCGAATCGATCTTGATGCCGCGATCGCGTTCCCCGAAGAAACCCAGCACGGCCGCGTCGATATCGGCCAGCCGCGCTTCATTGTCGCTGACCTGGCCGTAATAAATGACCGCAGCAGCCACGCGCCCGGGGAACAACCGTGATGCATCCAGCGCCCAACCGCCGCCGAGGCCCCACCCGAGTGTCGCGACCTGCGGTGCCCCGGCGACATCGACAAACTCGAGTGCCTGACGCAAATTGCTCTCGACCAGTTCCGGATTCTCGAGGACGTCGATCATTTTCGCGCGCGCCGCCTCTGGCGTAGTGACGACTTCGCCGCCGTACAGATCGACGGCCAGCACTATGTAGCCTGCCGCCGCGATGCGGTTTGCCTCGCTTCGGACGTGCTCATTCAGTCCCCACCAGTCGTGCACGATGACGACGGCCGGCAGCGGCTCGAGCATGTCCGACGGGAACGCGAAATAGCCGTAGACCAGTTCGTCGGCGACCTCGGCGTACGGCAGAGACTCCGAATCGACGTCGCGTTGGTCCACTACCGCCGCGGTCGACTGGGCCTCTACGTCGACCGCGGAAGTCCCCGGCCGGGCACCTCCAGAGTCTTCGCCGGAATCCGGGCTGCATCCGCCAGCTGCGGCGAACAGCGCCAGCATCAGGATTGTCTGCGCACGATGATGACGGAAAAAGTCGAGCATGAAATGTCCCCCGCGGGCCAGGCGCTCAGTGTAATGCATATCCGGCCAGCGCGGCAGAATTGCAATGTCAGTCCTCGTCATCTTCCCACTTCTGCAGCTTGGACTTGTCGACCTGCTCCCATTGCTTCCGGCTCTTTCGAATGTTCGCGACAATTTTCGCGGCCGCGTAAAGAATGATCAACGCTATAAGAATCAGTACCGGCAGCAATCCGTCTGGCATCGCGGTTACTCGCATCTGTGAAGCTCGCAGAATACCATCCCGGATGGCGTTCGCTCGTAACATGGCGCACCGGACAGTACTCGCATGAACCCGCCCGAGACTTCGATGAACTGGCTCGAACGCAGCGCGGCGCTGGTTCGCGAGTCCCTGCGTGACAATGAGGTCGACCTGACGCGCGGACCCATAGGCCGCGCCCTGGCGCTGCTGGCGATCCCGATGATGCTCGAAATGTCGATGGAGTCGGTGTTCGCCGTCGTCGACATCGCGTTCGTGTCGCGCCTCGGCACCGATGCCGTTGCCGCAGTCGGCATCACCGAAGCCCTGATCACGGTGCTGTATGCGATCAGCATCGGCCTCGGCATGGGCATTACCGCGATGGTCGCGCGACGCATCGGCTCCGGCAATGCCGACAGCGCAGCACGCGTGACCGGGCAGGGTTTGTGGCTGGGCGCGCTGGTATCGGTCGCGGTCGGGTTGCTGGGCGCGAGCTATGCGCGCGACTTGCTGGTATTGATGGGTGCTGCGCCCGGCGTCATCGAAGTCGGCAGTGGCTACACGCAGGTACTGCTTGGTGGTTCCGCCAGCATTGTCTATCTCTTCCTGCTGAACGCGGCGTTTCGGGGTGCCGGCGATGCTGCCGTGGCCCTGCGCTCGCTGTGGCTCGCGAACGGCGTCAATATCGTTCTCGATCCGTGCCTGATCTTTGGCCTCGGGCCGTTTCCGGAAATGGGCGTGACCGGCGCGGCGGTAGCAACGACCATCGGACGCAGCATCGGCGTTGTCTATCAGCTGTACTACCTGTTCGGCGGGCGCGGCCGGCTGGCATTTGGCATGCGCCACCTCGAGCTGCGGCTGCGGCTGCTGCGCCGAATGCTGCTGATATCCGCCGGCGGGGTTGCGCAGTTTCTCGTGGCGACCGCCAGCTGGGTTGCGATCATGCGTATCGTCGCGCTGTACGGCAGCGCGCCGGTCGCGGCCTACACGATCGCATTACGCATGATCGAGTTCGCGCTGCTGCCGGCCTGGGGCCTCGGCAATGCGGCAGCAACGCTGGTCGGCCAGAACCTGGGCGCCGGCAAGCCGGGTAGAGCCGAAAAGTCGGCGTGGCTCGCGGCACGGTATAACGCGATATTTCTTCTCGTCGTGGGACTGCTGATGTTCGCATTCGCGCCGGTCGTCGCCGGGTGGTTCAGCAGCGACCCTGTCGTGCTCGAGTACGGAACCAACTGCCTGCGAATTCTCGGGCTCGGTTACCCGATGTATGCTGTCGGCATGATCATGATCCAGTCTCTGAACGGGGCTGGCGATACCGGAACGCCGACGGTCCTGAACCTGATTTGTTTCTGGCTCGTGCAGATTCCGCTCGCGTACTGGCTGGCGTCGGATGCCGGGATGGGCCCGAACGGCGTATTCGTCGCTATCGTCCTGTCGGAAACCTTGTGCACGGCGCTCGGCATCGCGGTGTTTCGGCGCGGCCGCTGGAAACTGAAGGCTGCTTGACGATGGGCATCGACGCACCGCTGATCGAGTTTCGCAATGCCACGATCTGGCGCGGTACGACGCGCGTGTTTGACGACCTCAATCTGACTATCGACCGGCACGAGCAGGTCGCGATACTGGGACCGAACGGCTGCGGCAAGACGACGCTGTTGAAAACGATCAATCGCGAGCTCTACCCGGTGGTCAAACCGGACTCGTGGGTCGCCGTGCTCGGCCGTCAGCACTGGAACGTCTGGGACCTGCGGCGGCACATCGGCGTCGTCTCACACGACCTGCATCAGCGCTATACGCCGACGACAAAAGCCGTCGATGTCGTCCTCTCCGGCTTCTTCTCGAGCATCGGCGTGCACGGCACGCTGTCCCGCCGGGTGACGGACGAGCAGCGATGCGCCGCCATGGACATCCTCGACGAACTCGGCGTCGCGGAGCTGTACGACACGGCGCTCAGGTCGCTGTCGACCGGCCAGCAGCGGCGTGTGCTGCTCGGCCGGGCGCTTGTGCACCGGCCCGCGACGCTGGTCTTCGATGAGCCGACGACGGGGCTCGACCTTGCTGCCAGTTTCGACTACCTGCGGCGTGTCCACGACCTCGGCGCAAGCGGACACAGTATCGTATTGGTCACGCATCATCTCGGCGAGATCCCGCCAGACGTGCGACGCGTCGTGCTGCTGGCTGACGGCCAGGTTGTCGCCGACGGCGACAAGGCGGAAGTGCTGACCGGTGAACGTCTGTCGGCCGTTTACCGGACGCCGGTGCGCGTGGCCGAGGTTGACGGCTTCTACCTCGCCTATCCCGGTTAGTCGACGTCACGTGAAACCGGACTGTGGCAAAACGTGACACACTGCGCTGCAGCCGGCGCCGGTAACGCTTAATCTCTGACGATATGATTCTGTTGCTCCGACTTGCCCTGTCCAGCCTGCCGCTGATGGCCTTGCCCGCGGTTGCCGCGGTTGATGAGGCGTCAACGGGCATCACGAGCGTCGGCCCTGCCGTTTTTATCTTCGCCGTCGCAGCGGCATTGCTGCTGACGCTGCTGCTGCGATCGTCGAGCGGCTATGTCGCCCGGTTCCTTGGGCGGGAGTTTGCCGAGATGCGGGTACGCCGCGCCGTCGCCGCCCGCAGCAAGGACGTGCTCCACGACATTATTCTGCCGGGCGCTTACGGCGGGCTCGTCAAGATAGACCATGCCGTCATGACGGCCGGTGGCATCCTCTGCATCCGGGCGCTGACGATGAGCGGCATCGTGTTCGGCGCCGAAGACGAGGCGCAGTGGATCAACATCGATGGCGTCAAACGCCGCCGATTCCTGAACCCGCTGATCCAGAACGAAGGCCGCGCTCGAGCGATTCGAAAAGTTGTCCCTGACGTTCCCGTGACCAACCTGGTCGTCTTTGCCGGCGGCATCGAATTCTCCACGCCGCCGCCGAAAAACGTCATTCGCATCGAAGAGCTGGAAAGCTTCGTCGCGAAACTCGTGTTCGGTCCAAGCAAGGTCGACGACTGGGACGGCGCATGGCTAGGCTTGAAGTCGGCAATGCAGACCGGCGACGATGCGAAAAAGGATTTCGCCGCGCAGATCGGATTTTCCTGAGTATTCGCACGTTTGGGTGCCGCCGCACGGGTTGCGGTGATCGCTTA
The DNA here is from genome assembly GCA_041609735.1 of Woeseiaceae bacterium. Lineage (GTDB taxonomy): Bacteria > Pseudomonadota > Gammaproteobacteria > Steroidobacterales > Woeseiaceae > UBA1847. Next base: position 26,518 of record JBFIQH010000015.1, read on the forward strand.
TACTGGGCCGCTCCTGAACACAGAAGACGTACCGGCCCATGGACCAGACCGATATCCTTATCGCCTCACCTGTCGGCGTGCTCGCTGTACTGTGTGTCGTCGCAGCGTTTTTTTTCCTGATCGCCGAAACGACCAAGGCAAAACTCTTCCAGTACATTCCGCCGCTATTGTTCATTTATGCAACGCCGGTTTTCCTGAATAACTTCGATGTGATCCCAAGTGATTCTCCGGTGTATTCCGGACTCAGCGCATACCTGTTGCCGGCCTTCATTGTGCTGATGCTGATTAAGGTCAATATTCCCGCCGTCATCCGCGTCATGGGCAAGGGCGTACTCGTCATGCTGATGGGAACGGCCGGCGTCATGGTTGGCGCTGTCGTTGCGTATGCCATCGTCCATCCGTGGCTGTCGCCGGATGCCTGGGCGGGATACGGCGCGTTGGCCGGCAGCTGGATCGGAGGTACGGCGAACATGGCCGCAACTGCGGAAATTCTCGGCACGTCCGAGGAACAGTTCGGCCTCGCGATCATCGCCGACAACGTCGTCTACGTTGTCTGGTTACCGCTCTTGTTGATGTCACGTGACTTTGCCGATCGCTTCAATCGCTGGGCACGAGTGCCGGACGAACGGCTGCGGGAAATGGACGCGGCCGCCGAGATGCATCACGAGGAAGATCAGGCTCCTACGATGCCGCAGTACCTTTATCTCGCGGCTATCGTCATCGGCGTGACCTGGTTCGCGAAGGCAACAGCGCCGGCAATCGCCGGCGGCATCGCGAACTCCGCGCCTGCGATCGAGGCCTTATTCTCCGAGACAACGGTACGCATCCTGACGGTGACGACGATCGCGCTGCTGCTGTCGGTGACGCCGGTGTCGAAGTTGCCGAATTCGACCGCGATGGGCACCGCTCTCGTCTACATTTTCGTCGCCGGCATGGGCGCGCGGGCGTCGGTTTCCGGCCTTGCGGAAGCGCCGATGTTCGTTTTCGGTGCCTTCATCTGGATCGCGATTCACGGCATGTTCTGCCTGCTCGGCGCCTGGCTGTTCCGCGTCGACGTGCACAGCGTCGCCATCGCGTCGGCCGCCAACATCGGGGCCGCCGCGTCAGCGCCCATTGTCGCCGCGCACCATCGTCCCAGCCTCGTGCCGGTGTCGATCCTGATGGCCTTGCTCGGCTACGCGATGGGTAACTACCTGGCGCCGTTGACTGGACAGCTCGCGAGACTCGCTGCCGGGCAGTAGACCACGGCCCCGCTTGTGACACGGTAGCAAAGTTTTGGCCACCGGCAATGGTATCGTGAGCGCATGAACGGCGCCGGCTTTACGGTAATCAGGCAGGCCTTCGCACGCGTGCTGGTAGGCATCGCCGCGACTGTCGTCATGCTGTCGCTATTGCTGACGATGCTGTGGCGCGACCGCGAAAAACTCGACGACATTCCGTTCCCGCCGCCGCCTGCGCCGAGCGGCCATGAGCAGTTCGTTACCGCCACCTGGTTCGGCGTCAGCATGCTGCTGATCGACGATGGCGAAACGCAAATTCTGATTGACGGCTTCATTTCCCGCCCGCGACTGATCGATATCGTCACCCGGCAACCTGTCGACAGCGACGCAGCCTCGATCAATTTCGTCCTCAACGAACACCGCATGCGCCGGCTTGCGGCGATTATCCCGGTGCATACACACTTCGACCACGCCATGGACATCGGTGCGATCGCGAACCGCAGCAGCGCGTCGATTCTCGGTTCAACATCCAGTGTCCAGGTGGGCCGGGGCGCCGGGGTGCCTGACGACCAGCTCGTTATCGTCGAGGACAATGCCGAGTACACGTTCGGAAATTTTACGGTGCGATTCGTCGAATCGCTGCATGCACCCATCGGCTGGAACGGCACCATACCGCTTGCGGGCACGATCGAAGAACCGCTGTCGCTGCCAGCGCCGATCAACGCCTTTCGTGAAGGCGGAAGTTACTCGATACTCATATCCCATCCGCAAGGCTCTGCGCTGGTCCAGGGCAGCGCCGGCATCCGGGACGACGTGCTCGCCGACCTGCGGGTCGATACGGTCTTTCTGGGCGTCGGTCTCGCCGAGAGCCTGGGGCGCGATTATATCGAGAGGTACTGGCAGCAGACCGTGACGGCCACCGGCGCGAAAACAGTCATTCCGGTTCATTTTGATGATTACACGCGGCCGTTCGGGCACGTCGAATTGATGCCTCGCGTCCTGGACAACTTTGTCAAGACAGCGCGCTGGCTCGACGAGCTTCGTGCTATCTGGGACAGCGACACCGCGCTGTTCCTGCCGCAGTTCGGTGAGCCGTTTGTGCTCTACCCCGAACCCGAACCCGGCGCCTGAGGCGTCACGAGGTCCTCGGCACTGAGTTTGCCGTCGATCAAGCGGAGTTTTTCTCTGCGCGGCAGGCGCTTGATCCGGTGCTCCAGATGCTGCGCGCGCGAACGATCACCCGCCGGGCACTCGAACACCTTCTCGAACGGTTTGCGGCCGCGCAGGTACTTGGCACCGGCCCGGTTACCGTCATGGTCACGAAGTCGCGCCTCGACGTCGAGCGCTATGCCCGTGTACAGGCTGCCGTCAGCACAGCGCAGAATATAAAGGTGATAATCGCCGTCCGGGCTCGTCGTGTCCGGATTGCCGGGGGTATCAGGCGCTGCCGCCAACGAGTGCGTCCCCGAGCACGCGAAACGCGCCCTTTTCGATGCTGCTGAGGTTGTTCTCGG